>CAVGIU010000007.1:0-31253 GCA_963629425.1 Oscillospiraceae bacterium | reverse complement strand
CAGATGAGGCGCTATCTGCATCGCAGCAACAACATTCCGATGTCCGTGCTTGGCCGGCTTTCCCCAAACCAGATGCAGCGGAAGCTGTCCGCTGAAGTTGGCTGACTTCAATTGACGAACCACTCTTTTTCCGGTCTAACATCATTGACTAATCTACAGCAAATGTCCGATTTTCTGCCGAAAATGCAATGTTTTCAGATTGATGTTTTGGGCGAACTGTGTTATTTTTAATGCTGCGGATAATTGCGGATAAAGTTACGGAGAGTGATATACATGCGAATGAGAAAGAAACCGAATTTGCAGCCGCGCATGGAAAGATGCGCAGCCGTTCAGATAATGGAGCCCGCACAGCTTCGCGGCCGCTGGCACGATGAGTTTCCGGGCAGAGCTCTGTGGCTCGAGATAGGCTGCGGCAAGGGCCGCTTCACCGTCGGCACGGCGCAGGAAAACCCCGGGGTCGAGCTTATCGCGCTCGAGAGGGTCGAGGATGCGCTGGTCATTGCAATGGAGCGTGCCTACGAGGCGAAGACGGATAATGTGCGCTTTATATCCATGGACGCGCTGAAGCTGCGCGAGGTGTTCGCGCCCGGCGAGGTCGAGCGCATTTTTGTGAATTTCTGCGACCCTTGGCCGAAAAGCCGCGACGCAAAGCACAGACTCACATCTCCGAATTTCCTGCGTATATACGCGGACATTCTGCCGCTCGGCGGCGAGGTCTGCTTCAAGACGGACAATCTGCCGCTTTTTGAGTGGTCGCTTGAGCAGATAAAAGCCGAGGGCTGGGAGGTACGCAGCGTGACAAACGATCTGCATGCAGGCGGCGAGGGCGGAGTCATGACCGACTACGAGTGCAAATTCCGCGAAATGGGCGTTAAGATAAACCGCCTTGTCGCCGTCAAAACGCAGCAAACGAAAAACGGTGCGTCGGGCGAGGTGCCCAGGCTGCGCAACGCCGCGCTTTCCGACGCGAGGGGGATAAACGAATGAGATTTATAAGCTGGAACGTTAACGGCCTTCGTGCCGTCGTAAAAAAGGGCTTCGAGGATATATTCCGGTCGCTGGATGCGGACTTTTTCTGCTTACAGGAGACAAAGCTTCAGGCCGGACAGATAGAGCTCGACCTGCCCGGATATGAGTGCTACTGGAGCTATGCCGAGAAAAAGGGCTACTCCGGCACGGCGATATTCACAAAGCACACGCCCCTGAGCGTAAGGCACAACATCCCCGGCCACGAGACCGAGGGCAGAGTCGTCACGCTCGAATATGAGGATTTTTATCTTGTCTGCGTTTACACGCCGAACTCGCAGGATTCCTTAAAGCGCATCGACTACCGGATGAGCTGGGAGGATGACTTCCGCGCGTATCTTGTGGAGCTCGATAAGGCTAAGCCCGTCATCGTCTGCGGCGATATGAACGTCGCACATGAGGAGATAGACCTCAAAAATCCCGATACGAACCACTTTAACCCCGGCTTTTCCGACGAGGAGAGAGGCAAATTCACAGAGCTTTTGGATGCCGGATTTATCGACAGCTTCCGCACGCTTTACCCCGATAAGCGCGACGCGTACTCCTGGTGGAGCTACCGCGCGGCGGCAAGATCGCGCAACGTCGGCTGGCGTATCGACTATTTCGTCGTGTCCGAGCGCCTGAAAGAGAACATAAAGGATGCGTACATACTGTCCGAGATACTCGGCTCGGATCACTGCCCTGTGGGACTGGATATATTATGGTGAAGATAGGCAATGTCGAGATAAACGGCAAAATGACGCTCGCGCCGATGGCGGGCGTCACGGATTTTGCCTTCCGCGCCATATGCACCGAGCTCGGCGCTGCGCTCACGACGACCGAGATGGTCAGCGCGAAGGCACTGTGCTACGGCGATAAAAAAACGCAGAGCCTTCTGTATAACCTGCCCGGATGCCGCCCCTTTGCGGCGCAGATCTTCGGGCACGAGCCGGAGTTCATGGCCGAGGCCGCGCCCATGGCGATAGAGTATTCCGGCGCGGACATGCTGGATATAAATATGGGCTGCCCCGTCGGTAAGATCGTCAAAAGCGGCGACGGCTCGGCGCTCATGCGCGATCCCGAGCTCGCGGGTAAGATAGTGCAGGCGGTGACCGCTGCCGTTGATGTGCCGGTGACGGTGAAGTTCCGCAAGGGCTTTGACGGCGGCAGCGTGAATGCCGTTGAGTTTGCAAAGACAGTTGAGCAGGCCGGAGCCTCGGCCATAGCAGTTCACGGCAGAACGAGGGCGCAGATGTACTCCGGCCGCGCCGACTGGGATATCATCCGCGACGTGAAAAAAGCGGTCTCGATCCCCGTTATCGCAAACGGCGATATCTTCTCGGCGCAGGACGCGGAGCATATCCTGCGCTACACCGGCTGCGAGCTTGCGATGATAGGCCGCGGCATATTCGGCGACCCATGGCTTTTTGCCGAGGCAAATGCGTTCCTTGCCGGCGGGGAGATACCCGAAAAGCCGCCGCTCAGTGAGCGCATGGAGCTTGCGCTGCGGCACACGAAAATGTACGCCGAAAAATTCGGCGAGCGCCTTGCCTGCCTTGAGGCGCGCCATCAGATACCATGGTACCTCAAGGGGGTTGCGTATGCAGGGTTCTATAAGCAGCAGCTTGTGAAGGTCGAGACGCTCGATGAGCTTGAAAAGATCATAAACGGTATTAAGAGAGATCTGATATGAGCCCAATTTCAGAAAAAGACATAATCGAACGGGTACTCGACGGCGACGTAAACGCCTTTGAGGAGCTCGTTTTGCGCTATGAAAAAACGGTGTATAACCTCGCCCTGCGCATGGTCTCAGACCGGGACGACGCTTTCGACATGACGCAGGAGGCGTTCATAAAGGCGTATAACAGCCTGCCGTCGTTCAGGGGCGACAGCAAGTTTTCCGTGTGGCTTTACAGGATAACGACAAACGTCTGCCTGGACTTCCTGCGCTCGAAAAGCCGCAGGCCGCAGGTATCGCTCACCGCCCATGACGATGAGGACGGGGATGTTCAGCTCGATATCCCCGACCCCGTCGCCGATCCCGAGGGACAGCTTATGAAAAAGCTCGGCATGCAGTCGCTCGAGGCGGGGCTGCGGCTGCTGCCGGATAAGCAGCGGCAGATACTCGTCATGCGCGAGCTCGGCGGCATGAGCTATGCCGACATAGGCGCAGCCCTCTCGCTCGAGGAGGGCACGGTCAAGTCGCGCATTTTCCGTGCGCGAAAAAGATTGTGCGCATATCTTATCAAAAGCGGGAACATTTCCGATGAGCTTGCGTCAAAAGGATTGAAAGGAGGCGGCAAAACATGATAGATTGCGAAAAGTGCAGAGAAATGATAAGCTGCCTTCTTGATGATGAGCTCGACGACACAGAGCGCAGTCTCGTGCGCGAGCACATTGCGCAGTGCCCCGAGTGCAGAAGCGTATACGATGCGTTTTGTGCGATATCGGAACAAATGCGCGAGTCCGAGCCTCTGCCCGAGGGACTGCACGAAAAGATAATGAGCGGCATAAGCGCAAAACCGAAGAAGAAAACGGGCGTAATATGGCTGAAATATCTCTCGGCCGCAGCCTGCATCGCACTGGTCATTTTCGCCGGAGCGAAAAGCGGCCTCCTTTCTCCCGATAACGGCGCCGAGCACGCGGCAAGCGACGGATACTCGGTTGCGGTCACCTTGCCGGGCGAAGATGAGCTTGAAAGCGATAAACAAAATAAAAGCAGTGAGAATCAAATGCAGCAGTCTGCGCTGTCAAACACCGCCGTGGCGGATGAAGAGACGGCAAATAAGCTCACGACGCTGCTCGAGCCGGCTTCCACGGCGCGCGGGGATACTGTTTTCACGGGAGAAGCAGATTATTCTGTATCGCTTCCCGATGGCGGCACGGTGCTTATATACATTGACGGCCGGTCCGTCTACGCCGATTTCGGCGACGGCGCGACCTTGGCGCAGGGCTCTGCGGACGATGTCCGTGCGCTGCTTGATAAATAAGAATAAGCTGCGTCTGTTAAGATGCAGCTATTTTCTTTGGCTTTTTGTTGACTTTTAAAAATCTCATACTATAATTGTGGAGCACTGAATATCGGAGGGTAAAACAATGAATGAAATTTTTGTGGTGGGCCACCGCAACCCGGACACCGACTCGATCGTTGCGGCGATGAGCTACGCCGCGCTGCGGAACGCACTCGGTGACAGGGAGTATACCGCGGCCTGCCTCGGACATATAAGCGACGAGACGCAGCGTATGCTCGATAAGTTCGGCTTCGAGCCGCCGCGTCAGATAAACGACGTGCGCACGCAGGTGCGCGACCTCGATTTCGATACGCCCCCGGCGCTCAACTCCTCGGTCACGATGAGCAGAGCCTGGTCGATGATGCGCGAGGAGAAGATATCCGTTATCCCCGTCATAAACGAAGACGGCACGCTCTACGGTACGCTCTCGGCGGGCGATATCGCGTCGTACAGTCTGCTGACCATAATCGACCCGCACATTGACGATGTTCCGCTTTTTAACGTGCTGAGCGTACTCGAGGGCAAGGTGCTCAACGAAGACGCGGAGCTTTTTGACTGCATCTCCGGCAACGTCGCCATCGCACTGCCTCAAAGCTGCGAGACGCTTTTGTTTAACGACCCCGACAGCATAGTTTTGTGCGGCGATCAGCCCGATATGGTCGAGCGTGCGCTAAAGCTCGGCGTAAACTGCATCATCCTGTGCCAAACCGAGGCGAAAAAGCAGTGGCTTGAAAACGCGGGGCAGACCTGCATAATATCTACGCCCTTTGATGCTGCGCGCGTTGCAAAGCTTATCTATCAGGCCATCCCAATCTCGCGCCCCTGCCATACGGAGGATACGATCTGCTTCCACCTGAGCGATTACATAGACGATGTCCGCGAGGAGGTCTTGAAAAGCCGCTATCGCTGCTATCCCGTGCTCGATGAGAACGAAAAGGTCGTAGGTACGCTGTCGAGATATCATCTGCTGCGCCCGCGCAGAAAGCGTGTCGTTTTGGTCGATCACAACGAAAAAGCACAGGCCGTCGCCGGACTTGAGCAGGCCGAGATATTGGAGATCATCGATCATCACCGCCTCGCCGATATCCAGACCGCGCAGCCTATCCGCATGAGAAATGAGCCTGTCGGCAGTACGACGACGATAATCTGCGGCATGTATCAGGAACATGGCGTCATGCCCTCCCCGGCAATGGCAGGGCTCATGGCGGCGGCGATACTGTCCGACACCGTAATGTTCAAGTCGCCCACCTGCACGAAGCGCGATATTGCGCTTGCTGAACGTATGGCGCGTATAGCAAACGTCCCGCTCGACACGTTGGGCAAGGAGCTGTTCTCCGGCTCGTCGGACTCAAAGCCCGCGTCGGAGCTCATGCGCTCGGACTTTAAGGAATTCCACCTCTCCGGCCAGATTCTCGGCGTCGGGCAGATTACGACGCTCGATTCGGCCAAAATGCTCGAGCGGCGCGAGGAATTCCTTACCGAGATGCGTCATATGAAGGCAGACCACGGCTACGATATGGTCATCCTCATGCTCACGGATGTCCTGCTTGAGGGAACGCAGCTTCTGTATATCGGCAGCGACGACACCATACGCCGTGCCTTTTCCGCAGAGCCCAAGGACAACATGCTGTTCCTGCCCGGAGTGATGAGCCGCAAGAAGCAGATTATACCGATGCTCACCGCTCTTTGGGGCTAATTTATCTCGTTCAAAGAACGGCCAAAATGCCGTGCTTATCAATTTGCTGAAAGCCTTCGGCGCGAAACGGCGAATTTTGTTGAAAAGCGGCAATTGACAACAGGCTTTCCTGTGAGTATAATTTACTCATCTTTAAGGAAAGCGAGGATACGGAAATGACTGATCGCAATGCAGTTATGAAAAATTCTTCCGTGTCCGAGTCTGTCCGCAGTGCATCTATGTCTTTTAACGCAGTACGATTTTATTCGTACTGCGCTTTTTATTATTACGGCTGGCGCAAGGCCGCCGCGCAGGGGACGTAACAATGCACGCATAAAAGCCGCGGGCACAAAGCGGCGAATATTTGTCATTGAATGCGATCCCTTTGCGGGGATCGCATATTTTTATTGAAAGCACAGAGGTATTGACATGAACGAACTTGAAACAGCAAGAAACGAGATAAGCCGCATCGATAAGGAGATGGCAAAGCTTTTCGAACAGCGTATGCACGCCGCCGCGACTATAGCCGGGTATAAAAAGCAGCACGGGCTGTCGGTCAAGGATCCCGCGCGCGAAAAGGAGCTTATCGACCGTGACCGCGCGCTTATTGAAAGCGCGGATGTGGAGTCGTACTATGTGCAGTTTCTGAAGAAAACGATAGAGCTGTCGTGCGAATATCAGTCGAAGCTTTTAAACGGAATGAAGGTCACCTACTGCGGTGTCGAGGGCGCGTTTGCGTACATGGCTGCAAAGCGTATGTTCCCGGATGCCGAGCTTGTGCCGTATTCCGATTTCGGTGATGCATATGAGGCCGTCGAGCGCGGCGAATACGACTGCGTGGTGCTGCCGCTTGAAAACAGCGCCGCCGGCGAGGTCGGAACGGTCATGGATCTCATCTTTTCGGGTGATCTGTTCGTAAATCAGGTTATTGACCTGCCGATAGAGCACAATCTGCTCGGCACCGATGAGGCGACGATAGGGAGCGTGAAGACCGTCATAAGCCATCCGCAGGCGCTCGACCAGTGCGGCGAATATATCCGCTCGCACGGTTTCGAGACGGAGACGTTTTCAAACACGGCGCTGGCGGCTCGGTACGTCAAGGAGAAAAACGACGCGACGATCGCGGCGATAGCCTCGGATGAGACCAGCGAGGTGTTCGGTCTCAAGATCGTCGACAAGGTCATTAACGACAGCAGGACGAACACGACGCGCTTTGCAGCGCTCTCCCGTGCGCAGAACCGCCCGGTGAGCATGTCAAGCCGCGCCGAGGAGAACTTCATCCTCGTGTTCACCGTTAAAAACGAGGCCGGCTCTCTCGCCCAGACGCTCAACATCATCGGCGCGCACGGCTTTAATATGCGAAACCTTCGCTCCCGCCCGATGAAGGATCTTCAGTGGAACTACTTCTTCTACATCGAGGCCGAGGGCAATATAAACAACGAAAACGGGCAGGATATGCTCCGCGAGCTGTCGGCGATATGCGCAAAGCTCAAGCTCGTCGGAACATACTACTCAAATCTGAAAATCGGAGAGTGACTTGACATGATCGTCCCCGTAAAAACCGACACATGGGATTATGATATAGGACTCGAGACAAATGCGCTCAAAAAAGCGGGCGAGCTTTTGAATTTGGACCGCCGTGCGCTTATCGTGACCGACAGCGGAGTGCCGAAAATATATGCCGAGACGGTGGCCGCGCAGTGCAAAGACGCTGTGATCGTAACGATCCCGCAGGGCGAGCAGAGCAAATGCTTCGAGGAGTTCCGGCATCTTTTGAAGGAAATGCTGGACGCCTCGTTTACGAGAAGCGACTGCGTCATCGCCGTCGGCGGCGGAGTCGTCGGCGACCTGAGCGGCTTTGCCGCGTCCTGCTATATGCGCGGCGTGGATTTTTACAATATCCCGACCACGCTCCTGTCGCAGGTAGACTCGTCCATCGGCGGAAAAACGGCGATAGATTTCGGCGGCGTAAAGAACATCGTCGGTGCGTTTTATCAGCCGAAGAAGGTCATAATCGACCCCGAGGTGCTCAAAACGCTCTCGCGCCGCCAGCTCATGGCAGGACTTGCCGAGGCGATAAAAATGGCAGCGACAAACGACGCGGAGCTCTTTTCGCTCATCGAGCGCAGCGAGGATCTCACGACCGACCTGCCGGAGATAATCTACCGCGCGCTTATGATAAAAAAGAACGTCGTTGAGCAAGACCCGCGCGAAACGGGGCTGAGAAAGGTGCTCAATTTCGGTCATACGATAGGCCATGCGGTTGAGAGCTTCAACGCGGGAAGGCTCCTGCACGGCGAGTGCGTTGCGCTCGGCATGATCCCGATGAGCGGCGAAAAAGCCGCCGAAAGGATAAAGGCGGTGCTTAAAAAATACGGTCTGCCGACCGAAATCGGGCAAACGAAAGACGAGCTCCTGCCGTTTTTGAAGCACGATAAAAAAATGGGCGCGGACGGCATTTCGGCGGTCGTCGTAGACGAGATCGGAGAGTTTAAGCTCTGCCGCATGAGCGCCGACGAGATACTCTCGCGTCTGGAGGGAGCAAAATGAAAAACAGCTTCGGACAGAGCGTATGCCTGACCCTTTTCGGCGAAAGCCACGGCGCTGCGGTAGGCTGCGTTATAGATGGGCTCGCACCCGGGATAACGATAGATGAAAGCTTCATCGCCCGCCAGCTTACGCGTCGCCGCCCGTCATCTGCGATAGACACGCCCCGCCGGGAAAAGGACGAATTTAAGATAATAAGCGGCGCGTTTAACGGAAAAACGACCGGCACGCCGCTGTGCATAGTCATTCCTAACGAGAATACGCGCAGCCGCGACTATGACTACGGCCCGGCGCGCCCCTCGCACGCGGATTATTCCGCGTACTGCAAGTATCACGGCTATGAGGATTTTCGCGGCGGCGGCCACTTTTCGGGCAGGATCACCGCGGCGCTTGTCGCCGCCGGAGGCATACTTATCCCGGCGCTTGAGGGCATCGGCATAAGCCTTGCAACGCACATTTATAAGTGCGCAGGCGTTTCCGACCGCGCGTTCGGAGAAGATCTCGAGGGCGATATAAAGGCCCTTTGCGAAAAAAGCTTCCCCGTTTTAGACGATGAGTGCGGTGCAGAGATGACACGGCGCATATTGGGCGCGCGCGAGGCTGCCGACAGCGTCGGCGGCGTAACGGAAACCGTCATCTGCGGCGTTCCGGCAGGAGTCGGTGAGCCGTGGTTTGACAGCGTCGAGAGCGTGATATCCCACGCGGCGTTCTCGCTCGGCGGGGTTAAGGGGATCGAATTCGGCGCGGGCTTTGCCGTTGCGGATATGCGCGGGAGTGAGTGCAACGATCCGCTCAGGGTCGAAAACGGCGAGGTAGTGACGGTAACGAACAATAACGGCGGCATTAACGGCGGCATCACAAACGGAATGCCCATCGTATTCCGCTGCGCGGTAAAGCCCACGCCATCTATCGCAAAGCCGCAGGACACGGTGAATTTTATTACGACCGAGAACACACGGCTCAGCATACACGGGCGGCATGACCCGGCGATAATCCGCAGGATATGCCCTGTGCTCGACAGCGTCGCGGCGCTGTGCCTTGCCGATATGCTGAGCATGCGATACGGCACGGATGTGCTGACGAAGGGAGTCAACGACAGATGAAATACGGACTTATAGGCGAGCATCTTACGCACAGCTATTCCTGCGAGATCCATGCTCAGATAGCCGATTACGAATACGAGCTGCACGAAATTCCGCCCTCCGAGCTCGGCGAGTTTCTTACAAAGCGCGAGTTTAACGCCATAAACGTTACGATACCCTACAAGCAGGACGTTATCCCGTATCTTGACGGGATATCCGACACGGCAAAGCGCATAGGCGCTGTGAACACCATCGTAAACCGCGGCGGTAAGCTTTACGGCGACAACACCGATTTTCCCGGTATGCTGGCGCTTGCAAAGCACATCGGAGTCGATATGAAGGACAAAAAGGTCCTCATCCTCGGCACGGGCGGAGCCTCGAAGACCGGTCATGCGCTGGCAGAGTATATGGGCGCCGAGAGCGTATATTACGTCTCGCGCAGCGGCAAAAACGGCAGCATAACTTATGAGCAGGCCGTTTCCGAGCACAATGATGCGCAGATCATCATAAACGCAACGCCTGTCGGTATGTTCCCGAAGCAGGACGGCCGCCCCATTGATATATCGGCCTTCCCGAAGCTTGAGGGCGTGCTCGACGCGATATATAACCCCCTGCGCACGAACCTTATCCTCGACGCGCAGGAAAGAGGCATCCCGGCCGAGGGAGGACTTTATATGCTCTCGGCGCAGGCGGTGTACGCGGCGGCGGTGTTTCAGAATATACCGCTTGACGAGAGCCTTATCGATAAGGCGTTTAAGAGCGTTAAAAACGAAAAGCAGAACATCGTCCTCATCGGTATGCCCTCGAGCGGCAAAACGACCGTGGGAAAAATTCTTGCCGAAAAATGCGGTAAGAATTTTGCCGACACGGACGAATATATAGTTAAAAAAATCGGCATGCCCATCTCGGATTTCTTCGCAAAGAACGGCGAAGCGGAGTTCAGAAAGATAGAAAAGGAAACGGTGGCAGAGCTCTCGACCACGGGCGGAAAGGTCATCGCGACCGGCGGCGGCGCGGTGCTTGATGCGGAGAATGTGCGAGCGCTCAAGCAAAACGGAGTTCTCGTTTTTCTCGACAGAAGACCGGAAAATCTCATCGCGACCGACGACAGGCCGCTCGCCTCGCGCCGCAGCGCGCTCGAAAAGCTATACGCCGAGCGATATGATATATACTGCGCCGCAGCGGAAGTGCACATCGACGCCAACACCACGCCCGCGGCGGAGGCAGACGCAATATTAAAGGAGCTTACAAAATGAAAATTCTCGTTTTAAACGGGCCGAATATCAACATCCTCGGCATCAGAGAGCCTGAGATATACGGCGAACAGAGCTATAAGGATCTGCTTAAAATGATAAGCGAGCACGCCGAGAAAAAGGGCGTGACGGTCGAGTTTTATCAGTCAAACCATGAGGGCGACCTCGTTGACACGATCCAAAAGGCGTATTTCGACGGCATAGACGGCATCGTGTTTAATCCGGCTGCGTATACGCACACCTCCGTTGCGATAGCGGACGCTGTCAAAGGCGTCGGCATACCGACAGTTGAGGTGCACATTTCCGAGGTGTCCGCGCGCGAGGCCTTCAGGCAGGTAAGCTATATCCGCGATGTCGCGGTCAAGACCATCTGCGGCCACGGCCTTGCGGGCTACAATGAGGCGCTCGACTTTCTTATAAACTATATCGGAGAGAAAAATGAAGCTTAAAATAAGCCCGTCGCGGCTTGGCGGCGAAATTAAAGCACCGCCGTCGAAAAGCTATGCTCACCGCTGTCTGATCTGCGCCGCCCTCACCGACGGAGAAAGCCGCATAAGCGGCATTTCAGACAGCGAAGATATGCTCGCAACGCTCGACTGCGTTGAGGCTCTCGGCGCGAGATACGCAAGATGCGGAGATACGGTGACGATCATCGGCAGAACGGGCAAAACGCCCGATGGCGCCGTTTTGCGCTGCCGAGAAAGCGGAAGCACGCTGCGGTTTATGATCCCGCTCACGCTCACGGGTGCGAGGGTACGCTTTGAGGGAACGCCCAGGCTTCTTGAGCGCGGGATCGGCATATATGAGGAGCTTCTCGGCGGCAAGGGCATAGAGATAAACAAGGACGAGACCGGCGTTGAATTTCACGGTAAGCTTACGGCGGGGGAGTATGTCCTGCGCGGCGATGTGAGCAGTCAGTTCGTGTCGGGTCTCATGTTTGCGCTGCCGATGCTCGAGGGCGACAGCGTGATAAAAGTCCTGCCGCCGGTCGAGAGCCGCGCTTATATCGATATAACGCTGAGCGTCCTGCGCTCGTTTGGCATCGAGATAGAAGAGATAGAGCCGAATGCCTTTTCCGTTTCCGGCGGGCAGAGCTATGCCGCCGGAGAAAAAACCGTCGAGGGCGACTGGTCAAACGCCGCGGCGCTTGAGGCGTTCAATTTCATCGGCGGCAGCGTAAGGGTCACGGGACTTGATGCAGGCAGTATTCAGGGCGACAGGGTGTGCCTTGAGTATTTTGAAAAGCTAAAGACTCCGGGTGCGAAGCTCGATATCTCAAACTGCCCTGATCTCGGCCCTGTGCTGTTTGCGCTCGCGGCGGCCCTGGGGCAGGGCGCGACATTTACGGGAACGCGCAGACTGCGGATAAAGGAAAGCGACAGAGCCGCCGTCATGGCGCGGCAGCTTGCGGCCTTTGGCGTTGAGACGGAGCTTTATGATAACGAGGTCATAATAAAAAAGGGCGAGCTCAAAGCGCCTGAGCACATGCTTTCGGCGCACAACGATCACCGCATCGTCATGGCGACAACGCTCCTGTGCAGCATAACGGGCGGCGTTATTGACGGCGTGCAGGCCGTGCGTAAGAGCTACCCGAACTATTTTTACGATCTCGGCTCACTCGGTTTGGAGGCAGAAAATGAAGCTTGATAAGAACACAAAAATACTTATACTCGGTCTCGGCCTCATGGGCGGCAGCTACGCGCAGTCGCTTACCGCTCACGGCTTTGAGGTCGGCGCAATAGCCCGACGGCAGGAGACGATAGATTACGCCCTGCGCGAGGGAATAATAAAAAGCGGCAGATGGGATATCGACCCCGAGTACATTGCGCAGTTTGATCTGCTGATTTTCGCAATGTATCCGCACGCATTTGTCGAGTGGATAGAGAGCTATCAGCAGTATATAAAGTCCGGCGCACTTATAACTGACGTTACGGGCGTAAAGTGCAGCATTATTTATAAAATTCAGGGCATGCTGCGCGATGACCTTGAATATATCGGTGCGCACCCCATGGCCGGACGCGAGTGCAGCGGTGTTGAGAATGCACGCATGGAGATATTCGAGGGTGCAAACTACATCGTTACGCCCACGGATAAGAATACGCCCGAGGCCATCGAGACCTGCAAGGAGCTCGGTAGGATAATGGGCTTCAGAATGATTGCCGAGCTTACGCCCGAAAAGCACGACGAGATGATCGGCTTTCTTTCGCAGCTTGCACACTGCATCGCGGTCTCGCTCATGGTGTGTAAGGATTCGCACCACCTCGTCGATTACACGGGCGACTCGTTCCGCGATCTTACGCGCATAGCGAAGATAAACGACGAGATGTGGAGCGAGCTGTTCCTGCTCAACCGCGATGAGCTCGTGCGCCAAATGGATCTTTTCAGCGAAAAGTTCGAGGTTTTGCGAAACAGCATTGCAAACGGTGACAGAGAGACCATACGCGAGATGATGCGCCTTTCCACCGAACGCAGAAAATATTTCGATGTGAAAAAAGAGGATGATAAGTCATGAACATGGAATTTAAGAGAAAAATGCCGACGCCGCAGGCAATAAAGGAGATGTACCCCATAACCCCGGAGCTTGCCGAGAGAAAAAAGGCGACGGATATAGCGCTCAGAAAAATATTCACCGGCGAGGACGACAGGCTGGTGCTCATCATCGGCCCCTGCTCCGCCGACCGCGAGGACGCCGTGCTCGATTACATTTCGCGCCTGCGCAGCGTTCAGGAGAAGGTCGAGGACAAGATATTCATCGTTCCGCGCGTTTACACAAATAAGCCCCGCACGACCGGCGACGGCTATAAGGGTATGCTCCATCAGCCCGACCCCAACAGCTCGCCTGATATGCTCCGCGGCCTGATAGCCATACGCAAGATGCACATGAAGGTGCTTGCCGAGACCGGCTTTTCCTGCGCGGACGAGATGCTGTATCCGGAAAATCACCATTACCTGTCGGATATGCTCAGCTATGTCGCCGTCGGCGCAAGGTCTGTTGAAAATCAGCTGCACAGGCTCACGGCCAGCGGCCTCGATCTGCCGGTAGGCATGAAAAACCCCACGAGCGGCGACCTTTCCGTAATGATGAACTCCATCACCGCCGCCCAGCATCCGCACACCTTTGTTTACTCCAACTGGGAGGTGCAGAGCAAGGGCAATCCCCTCGCACACGCGATACTGCGCGGTTCGTCCAATAAGTACGGCAGAACGATACCCAACTATCACTACGAGGACATTAAGCTCCTGTGTGAATTTTACGCGAAAAGCGGCCTTAAAAACCCCGCCGTCGTCATCGATACGAACCACTCAAACTCCGCTAAGCAGTGGGATGAGCAGCCGCGCATCGCAAAAGAGATACTCCACAGCACGCGCCACTCGGACGATATACTTCATCTCGTCAAGGGACTCATGATAGAGTCCTACATCGAAGACGGCAATCAGAAGCCCGACGGCGGCGTTTACGGCAAGAGCATAACGGATGCCTGCCTCGGCTGGGATAAGACCGAAAGGCTCATCTGCGAGCTGGCAGACCTGAGATAAAATAATATACACGGATCAATGAAAGGGGAATCGCTATGATAGCGAAGAAAATGCTTACACTCGGAAAAAGCGACTCGGCCATACGCGCCATCGCCGCCTATGGCGACGCGCGCCGCAGTGAGATCGGCAGCGAAAATGTTTTTGATTTCAGCATAGGCAACCCCAATGTTCCCACGCCCGAAAAGGTGAAGAGCACGCTTATAGAGCTTCTCCGAAACGAGGAGAGCCTCGCTCTGCACGGCTACACCGCGGCTCCCGGCGCAATGGCGGCGCGCAGAGCCGCGGCAACGCAGGAGAGCAAAAGAGCGGGCTACGAGATACCGGCCGAGAGCATATATCTTACCTCCGGCGCGTCCTCGTCGCTGTCGATAGTAATGTCTGCGCTGGTCAGCGAGGGCGAAAAGGTTGCGGTTTTGGCACCGTTTTTCCCGGAATATAAGGTCTTTGCCGAAAATGCAGGTGCGGAGGTCGTTATCGTTCCCCCGGCGGGCGACGATATGCAGCCGTTCATGGCCTCATTTGAGGCTGCCGTCGAGCAGGGCGTTGCGGCGGTCATCATAAATTCGCCCAATAACCCCTCGGGCGCCATCCTCAGCGAGCAGACGCTCAGGGTCATGTCGAAGATCCTTCAGGTCGCGCAGGAGGAGCAGGGAAAAAGCATTTACCTCATCGCCGACGAGCCGTACCGCGAGCTTGTTTACGGCGATGTGGAGGTGCCCTTCGTGCCGAATTTCTACAGCAACACCATAGTGTGTTATTCATACTCCAAGAGCCTGTCTCTGCCCGGCGAGCGTTTGGGTTATATTATGGTGCCGCCCTGCGTGAAGGACAGCGGCGATGTTTTCGCTGCAATCTGCGGTGCGGGCAGGGCGCTCGGCTACGTTTGCGCGCCGAGCCTTATGCAGCACATGCTCGCAAAATGCGCCGACGTACAGCCGGATATAACAAGCTATGCCAAAAACCGCGATACGCTCTACGATGCTCTCAGTTCCATGGGCTTTGTCTGCGTAAAGCCGGATGGCGCGTTTTATCTGTTTATAAAAGCGCCGAATGGCGACAGCGCATCCGAATTCTGTGAAAAGGCAAAGCAGTTTGAGATACTGCTCGTTCCGTCGGACAGCTTCGGCGTAGAGGGCTATGCCCGCCTTGCTTACTGCGTCTCGGAAAAGACCGCCGAGGATTCGCTCCCGGCGTTTAAAAAGCTCGCTGAAGTTTACGGCCTGTAAAAGCTTAATAATTAATAAAAAACCTGCTCCGTATGATTTTTCATACGGAGCAGGTTTTTATCGGCTATATCTCACAGATACCTCAGTATCTCGCTGCCGCGGGTGTTTATCCATTTAAGCTCAAGCGCAGCCAAAACGGCAAGTACGGCGATCGCAAGTGCCGGGAATGCAATAGAGCCGAGTTTTGCGTAAAGCAGGTAGTAGCCGACGCCGAGAGCAGCCGCAATGACCCAGCCGCCGAGCATCGCGATGAGAACGCCGATGCTCTGCTTGACGGCGACGGCCTCGGTCTGCCAGTTGAGGTTCGGCTTTTTGAGGTTTATGACGAGGCCGAAGGCCGCGATAAAAAGCGTGAATACGATCGGCAGAGCAACGCACAGAAGACCTGTCGCGAAATCGGGGCGGAACAGGATGCAGATGCAGACAGAGCAGAACAGCTCGGGGATAACGGTCAGCAGCATATGCAGCGTGAGCTTTGCGCCGAGCACCTCCTGCGGCCTTACGGGCAGCGACTGAGAGATCCACAGGTTCTTGCCCTCAAGGGATACAGAGGGCGCTGTGAGGTCATTCATCGCGCCGATAACGCACACGCCGATGGCCATCATGACGGTGAGAAAATCATCCGGGAAGGGGAGCATGCCCGCGAGCATGACGAGATCCTGACCTTTTATGAGCAGCAGCGCACCGGCGAGAATGAGCATGGGCGTGCCGAGCGCGCAGTTTAGCATATAAGTCGGGCTTGCGAGAACGCGCGAGAGCTCGCGGTGCAGCAGAGCGGACGAGGTGCTGCGCATTTTTGCCGTCTGCGCGCGGTATTCGTGCCTTGTGACCTTGTCTGAGGTCGTTGCAATCTTGATAAAGCTGCGCGCGAGAATGCGGTAGGTGACGATAAACAGGACGCCGACAGCGAGCGTGACATACAGCATCGAAAGCCGGCCGCCCTGTCCGCAATCACCGATGATGTACAGAATATAGGCAGAGTTCATGATCTTCTCACCGACGGTGAGGGCGTTCACGATGAGCTCCTGAATAAGCTCGTAGGCGTTAAAACAGACAAAGTAGTAAAGCCCGAAGAACACTAGCGAGAGGATGACGATTATAAGCGACTTGCTCTTAAGGCGCTCACTTATCTTCGCAACTACCCAGCCGAGAAGGCAGGAGAGGATAAAGACGAATACGCTCACCAGCACCGTCAGCAGCAGCGCGCCGACAACGCCCGAAAACGCGGGCTGCGCAACGACAAAATATACGATGACGGCCGGCAGCATGACGACCGCGCTGAACATCAGCCCCATGAGGTACACGCCTGTAAGACGCGATATGAGAATGTATTTCGTCGGGATCGGCAGCGAGAGCATCAGGTCGTTATCCTTGGCCTTGTAAAGGCTTGAATATGTGTTGAAAACGCCGCCGAACACGCCCAAAAACAGAGCCATGAGCGTCATAATGTCAAAATACAGCCAGTCAAGTCCCATGCCGACAAAGGGGCCGCACAGCATGACAGACAACGCGGCGAATATGCCGCCGATCACGACGATCAGCAAAAGTGCATACAGCACGATAAACAGTATGCTCGTGCCTTTAGAGCGAACCTTGCCCTTCTTGCGGTCGTAGAAAAAGCTGCTGTTGAGCTCGTAAAGCTGCTTTCTTAAAAGAATCTTCAGCATGATGTGTCCTCCAACTCAAGGAACACTTCCTCAAGACTGTCGTCGCCCTTGACCTCGGCCATGGTGCCCGAGCGGATGAGCTTGCCGCCCTTTATGATGGCGACCTGGTCGCAGAGCTTTTCGGCGACCTCGAGAACGTGGGTCGAGAAGAATATCGCGCCGCCTTCGTCGCACAGCTCGCGCATCATGCCCTTGAGGATGTGTGCCGCCTTCGGGTCGAGGCCGACGAAGGGTTCGTCCATGATGATGAGCTTCGGCGAGTGTATCCATGCCGAAATTATGGCGAGCTTCTGCTTCATGCCGTGAGAATAGGCCGAGATAGGCTGTGCAAGATCCTTCGTCAGCTCAAAGAGTCCGGCGTATTTTTCGATGCGCGCCTTTCTGTCCTCGGGACTCACGCCGAAGATATCGGCAATGAAATTGAGGTACTTTATGCCCGTCATGTACTCGTAAAGATCGGGATTGTCGGGTATATAGGCCAGCACCCTTTTGCAGGCGAGGGGATCGTCCTTTATCGAGATGCCGTTTATAAGTATCTCGCCCTCGTCAAAATCGAGGATGCCGACCGTGGCCTTGAGCGTTGTGGTCTTGCCCGCGCCGTTGTGGCCGATAAAGCCGTAGATCGTTCCGGGTGCGATGTGCAGGCTGAGATCGTCCACGGCCTTTTTCTCGCCGTAGCATTTTGTAAGTCCTTTAATTTCGAGCATTATTCTGTCTCCTTTATTCTTTCATCTGTCTCCGTATCTGGGTCTGCACAGCACATTTATGAGAACATAGGCTGCCGTTACGAGCACGACCGAGCCGACGAGGATGAGGTACATTGCACCCTGCGACACGGCCTCGCCAAAGAAGTATATGTTGCAGTCGACACCGTCGCGTATCGCGTCGAGCACCTGCTCGGGAACGCCGACATCGCCCATTTTGCTGATCGCACCGCGCATCCAGTGATTGTGAAGAAGGCTCGTCGCATAGGTGCCGGGAAGGAAGGACAGCACCTTTTGCAGACCCTCGGAGAAATTTGATATGGGCATATATGCACCGCATATGAAGCCGTAGCCCGCGCTTACGAGCGTGCCGACGGCAGACATCTGCCCCTGTGTCGTGAGGAAATAGTGCAGGCAGGAGGAGAGCGCCGTGCCGAACAACGTCAGCAGAAAAACGTCAAGCAGGATCAGCGCGATGTCGGCACCGCTTAAAAACCAACCCTGACTTGCTATGTACAGAAAGCAAATGCCGCAGGTGATAAGGCACACAATGAGCGTCGCGGCGGCGGAGGCTGCGAAATAGCCCATGGCGAGCACGCTGCGCCTTACCGGTGTCACCGTCAGGTCGCGCACAGAGCCCGTGACCTTATCCTGTATCATGAGAAGGTTCGAGCAGAAGGCGATTGTCACACAGCAGACGGCCAAAATCGACGAGGCAAGCTGCCCCGCGACGACACCGTCAATGATGCTTTCCGAGAGCGTAAAGCCCGCAGGCAGCGCGGAAACGAAGCTTTCACGGTAGATATTAGAGAGAAAGCTGACGTACAGCACGAGCAGGATCACGGGAGTTATCAGAGAGGAAAGGAACATGCCCTTGTCCTTGAAAAACAGCTTTGCGTTGCGCTTTGTCAGGATAAGCAGAGTTTTCATTTTTCCTCACCTCCCGAGAGCGCCTTGCCCGTTACGGCAAGGAAAACATCGTCCATTTTGCCCTTTGATATCTCGAAATCGTTAAAAAGCTCGGGGTGCGCGATGATCAGCTTAGTCGCGGCGGCGGTGTTCGGAACGGACACGCGATACGCGTCGGGCAGTGCTTCGTATTTGAGACCGAGCGCGTCGAGCGCTTCGGGCTGCACGCCGTAAAAGGTTATATAGTCGCCGGTGTAGGCGTTCTTGAGAGCCAGGGGCGTGCCCTCGGCGGCGATGCTGCCGCTGTCGAGAATGACGACGTAGTCCGCGTCGGCGGCCTCCTCCATGTAGTGCGTTGTGAGGAAAACGGTCATGTTTTCTTTTTCGCGCAGCGAGCGCACGACGCTCCACAGAAGCTTTCGCGTCTGCGGATCAAGGCCGGTCGTCGGCTCGTCGAGAATGAGTATCTCCGGGCGGTGCAGCAGGGCGCGGGCAATGTCTATCCTGCGGCGCTGTCCTCCGGAGAGCTTGCCGACGCTGCGGCCGAGCAGATCCGAAAAATCGAGGAGCTCGGAAAGCTCCCTGAGCCGATCCTCAAAGGCTTTGCCCGTTATGCCGTACAGCGCTGCGCGGCTTTCCAGATTATCGCGCACCGACAGCGGCTTATCCAGGACGCTGCCCTGAAACACGACGCCGAGTCTGCGCGTTATCTCGGCAATATCCTTATCCGCGTCGAGACCGGAGATCTTCACGCTGCCGCTGTCGGCCTTCAGCTGACCGCACATGATGGAGATGGTGGTGCTTTTTCCCGCGCCGTTTACGCCGAGAAAGGCAAACAGCTCACCCGGACGGACGTGAAAGGAAAGGTCACTGACGGCCTTAACACTGCCGAAGGATTTATTAAGATGCGATATTTCGATTATATGCTGATTCATAGACTCTCCTTATTTTTTGCCTCGCACAGAGCGCCTTTTACGGCTTTTTTTGATGACATAGCACCACAGTACAATGCCAACAAAAAGGCAAATTACCGCGTACATGAGGATCGTCATAACAGCGCCCATGGTATTCACTCCTTATCAGGTTTTTTGTATGGGTCAAATGCCGCTTCGGAATCATCGCGTCTTACCGGGTGCAAGGTTGTGATGACATTGTTTCGTGTGCCGGACTTCATGAAGCTCATGATGGACATGAACTCGTTGCCGAGCATGCTTACGAGCTCCTCCTCGGAAAAATCGCACATGCCGGTGGCGCACTGGACGCTCAGCCCGTAGGTGAAGATCCAAACGTACCGGAACAGAAAGTGCGCTTCCTCCTCGGTGAGGCCGTAGTCGTTCATGACGAAGTCGATACTCAGGCTCGCGGTGTCACCCAGTGTGGCTAAGATATCGTCAAAGCGGCGCGCCTGTGAATTTTCCTGCATGAACAGGAGATTAAACAGCTTCGGCTGCTCCTTGGCAAAGCGCAGCATAAATATGCCGATGGCCTTGAAGGACGGGAAATAGTCCTTCGCGCGGGCGACGTATGCGTCAAAGCGGCGCATGGCCTCGTCTCTGACGGCCTGCATGACCTCGTCCATGCTTTTAAACACCGTGAATATAGGCCGCGATGAGCTGCCGAGCCTTTCGCCGAGCTCACGCGCCGTCAGAGCGGAGACTCCGTCACGGCTGACGATATCCAGCGCGGCAGACACTATTTCTTCTCTTGAAAATTTGGGTTTCGGTGGCATTATAACACCTCTGATTAATTGAAAACAAGCGTTTTAAAACTGATGTTTTTATTATACAACACAGCACAGGGGCTGTCAATCATGAATTGATAAAATTATCACACGGCAAGTAAAAAGCATGTAAAAAAGCATGTAACATGTAAAAAGGACATGCATCCGAAATGCATGTCCTTAAAAATGTTTTTATCAGCCGCCGAATACGGAGAGCAGGAAGCCTGCTGCTATAGCCGAGCCGATGACGCCTGCGACGTTGGGACCCATTGCGTGCATGAGCAGGAAGTTTGTCTTGTTATACTTTCTGCCGACATCCTGGGAAACGCGCGCGGCCATGGGAACTGCGGAAACACCCGCGGAACCGATGAGGGGGTTGATCTTCTTGCCGGAGGCGTAATACATGATGACACCGCCGAGCAGACCGCCGATGGTGGAGATTGCGAATGCGCACAGACCGAGGAAGATGATCTTTATCGTGTCGCCGCTCAGGAAGTTCTGAGCTACCATCGTCGCGCCGACAGAGGTTGCAAGGAAGATGGTGACTATGTTCATCAGAGCGTTCTGTGCGGTATCAGACAGACGGTCAGTCACGCCGCACTCGCGGAAGAGGTTGCCGAGCATGAGGCAGCCGACCAGCGGAGCGGTCGAGGGCAGGAGAAGGATGACGAAGGTTGCAACGACGATCGGGAAGATGATCTTCTCGGTCTTGGAGACCTCGCGCGCCTGCTCCATCTTTACCTCGCGCATCTCTTTTGTCGTGCACAGCTTCATGAGAGGCGGCTGGATGAGCGGTATGAGCGCCATGTAGGAATACGCCGCGATGGCGATAGGTCCTAAAAGATGCGGCGCAAGCTTCGTTGTCAGGAATATTGCGGTCGGGCCGTCGGCACCGCCGATGATACCGATCGATGCGCCCTCGGGACCGGTAAATCCCAGCGCGATAGCGCCGAGGAAGGCCACGAAAACGCCGAGCTGAGCCGAAGCGCCCATAAGCAGACTCTTGGGATTGGCAAGCAGCGGGCCGAAGTCGGTCATTGCGCCGACGCCGAGGAAGATAAGCGAGGGGTAGATACCGGCCTTGACGCCGATGTAGAAGAAGTCAAGCAGACCGGCGTTTGACATCACGTGGCCGTAGCTGTGATAATAGGGGCTTGCCTCGTCGAGGAAGGCCTCCCACAGCTCGGGGTGATACAGTGCGTTCTCGCCCATGCCGATGAAGTAGCTGAGGTTTGTGAGCAGACAGCCGAAGGCTATGCCGCAAAGCAGCAGGGGCTCGAACTTTTTGACTATGCCGAGGTACAGAAGTACGAAGGCAATGATTATCATAATGAGGTTTTTCCAGCCGCCGTCGGTCGTGAAGAACGCGGCGAAGCCGGATTCCAACGCAAGCTTCTGGAGAGTACCGAGAATGTCCATCCCTTACCTCCTTATGCTATGACAACAAGAGGAGCACCGGTCTCGACTACTGCGCCCTTGGCCGTGACGATCTGAGCGACGGTGCCGGACTTGGTTGCGACGATCTCGTTTTCCATTTTCATGGCCTCAAGGATGAGGAGCACGTCGCCCTCGTTGACCTTCTGACCCTGAGCTACGTTTATCTTGAGTATGTTGCCGGGCATGGGGCTCTTTACGACCTCGCCGGCTGCGAGAGCCGCGCCTGCGGGTGCTGCGGGAGCTGCCGCGACAGGTGCAGCGGCTGCAACGGGAGCTGCAGCGGCAACGGGTGCGGGTGCTGCGGGAGCATAGGCCTCGTACTCGTCGATGAGCATTGCCTTGCCCTCTTCGACCTCGACCTCATAGGTTCTGTTATTCAAAGTTACCTTATACTTCATCTTCCTTGACCTCCTTGATGGAAATAAAGCGGAGCTCGTTAATGGGCTTGCCGAGCGTGTCGGCGACGATGGCCATTATCATTGCCGCGTCTTTGGGATCGGTGTCGTAAAGCTTAAGCTCGCCCGCAGAGCCGGGAGCGGCCGGGGCTTCGGGAGCTGGAGCGGCGGGCTCGGCAGCGGGAGCAGCGGCCTTGGCTTTGCCTGCCTGAGCTACCATGATCTTGCCCATTATCATAACGACGACCATCAGAAGAACAAGGCCGAAGAAAACGACAAGATAGCCCAAAAGCGCCGCCAGCGCGGCATCGCCGAAGGAAATGTTAATTAGATCAGTCATAATCTAAACCTCCTCAGGCTTCGGTGATGGTGTAGCGAACGACCTTTTCCTCGGCCTCGCGGCGCTTTTCAAAGAAATTCTCCGCGACCTGGGGGAAGGCAATGTAGCTGAGGACGTCCTCCTCGCATCTTGCGGTATCGCCGAGGTGCTCGGCGGCTTTTTCGTAGACGTCGGTCGGAAGAGTGTCGGCGTAGCGGCCCTCGATGGGCTTTTCACCGCCGAGTATTTTTGCGCGGACCGCCTCATCGATGGGAGCGGGAGTTCTGCCGTATTCGCCGCGGCAGTAGGCCTTTATCTCGGCGCCGACGTTCTTATAGCGCTCGCCCGCGAGCACGTTCTGCACCGCCTGCGAGCCGACGAGCTGGCTGGTCGGGGTGACGAGCGGGGGATAGCCCATGTCCTTGCGCACGAGCGGAGTCTCGATAAGAGCTTCCTCGAACTTGTCCAGCGCGTTCATCATTTTCAGCTGGCTGAGCAGGTTCGAGAGCATGCCGCCGGGGATCTGATAGGTAAGGCACTGGGTGTCGGTGCTCATGGAGATGGGGTTGAGCGTGCCGTCGGCGAGGTAATCGTTGCGGATGGGCTTAAAGAAATTCGCCATTTCTATGAGTATCTTCTCGTCGAGCTGAACGTCGTAGCCGAGCTCCTTGAGCGCGTAGTACAGCGTCTCGGTAGCAGGCTGCGATGTGCCGCCGGAGAAGGGGGAGATCGCGGTGTCGATAACGTCGGCGCCGGCCTCGATGCCCTTGAGGTAGGTCATGAAGGCAAGACCCGTGGTGCAGTGCGTGTGCAGAACGACGGGCAGGTCGACGGCATCCTTTATGCCGGAAACGAGGTCGTATGCGCTCTGCGGGGTCATGATACCGGCCATGTCCTTTATGCAGATGGAGCTTACGCCCATTTGCTTGAGCTCTTTTACCATCTCAACGTACTTTGCTATAGTGTGGACGGGGCTGGTGGTGTAGGAAATGGTGCCGGAGGCCATTGCGCCCTGCTTTATGGTCTCTTCAACGGCGACCTTGAGGTTGTCGGTGTCGTTGAGAGCGTCGAATATACGAATGATGTCGATGCCGTTTTTGACCGATGCGCGCACGAAGCGGCGCACGATCTCGTCGGGATAATGCTTATAGCCGAGGATGTTCTGACCGCGCAGAAGCATTTGGAGCTTGGTGTTGGGCATTTTTGCGCGGATCTTGCGCAGACGCTCCCACGGATCCTCGTTGAGAAAGCGCAGGCAGACATCGAAGGTCGCGCCGCCCCAGCATTCAACGGAGTAGAATCCGGCCTTGTCCATCCTTTCAAGGATGGGCTCAAACTTGTCGTAGGGAAGCCTTGTAGCGATAAGTGACTGATTTGCGTCACGAAGCACGGTTTCCGTAAACTGTACTTTCTTCATTTTTTCCTCCCAGATTTCAAATTTTCACCTGCACGGCAGGCTAACATTATAACAGTTTATATTATAATATAAATTCTCTGTAAATTCTACTCTTATCTTAGGCAATTTTATCACAATTAAAGCGAGAAAAAGCAGGCAGCCGAAGCTGCCTGCTTTCGAAAATGCTTTGCTTATTTTGAAGCCAATGCTCTGTCGAGCCAGACGCTTGCGACGTCCATGGCCGCCCAAAAGCCGTCCTTCTCGCTTTTCTTGACGATGCGGTCGCGGGATTTGACGGAGGGGTCGGTGAGCTGGAGCTGGACGGATACCTTCGTGGCAACGTCGAGATCCTTGACCTTCTTTGTGTCCATTATCTGAAGCATGATGATGTATTTGTCGGCCATGCTGCCGTAATAGACTATGTTTCCTGCGCGCTGCAGGGGATGACCTTTGTATTCGAGCGGTTTGTTAGCCAATGTGATTCCTCCTTTTGCTTCATCAGAAGAGGTCACGGAAGTTTGCAAAGATATCGTCGACGGTACCGTCAGCGTTATCCTCGCTGTCCTTGTTCTCTTCTTCCTCCTGCTTCTTCTTTTCTTCCTCTTCCTTCTGCTTCTTTTCCTCCTCGGTCAGCGCCTGCTCTTCAAGCTCTTCGCGGGTGCCGAAGATGCCTGTTGCCGAGCCGCCGTAGGAGATGTTGAAGTCCTTGTAAGTGAGATCGGCATGGACGGCGGACATGACCTTCTGCCATATCTGCGTCGCGGGGTTGCCGGAGAATGCCATGGTCTCGGGCGTATCGTAGCCGGTCCAGACGGCGCAGGTGTAGTACGGAGTATATCCGCAGAACCAGCGGTCACGGTTGGACGAGGTAGTGCCGGTCTTGCCGGCAACGGGCATGTTGCTAAGGCGCGATTCAGAGCCCGTGCCGTTGGTGGCGGCGTTGTTGAGCATATAGGTCATGGTGCGCGCCGTCTCCTGTGAGAAAGCCCGGATGGTCTGCGGCTGATTATCGAGGATGATCTTGCCGCTGCGATCCTTCACCATGGTGTAGGTGCGGGAATAGGTGAAAACGCCGTCGTTTGCAAGGGCTGTGTAGGCCTGAGCCATCTCGCGCACGGTGATGCCGTAGTGCGGCTCGCCGAGGGCCATTGCCGCGTAGTCAGCGTCCGAGTCGATGAGGCTCGTAACGCCGAGACGCGAGCGCAGGAACTCAAGCGAGGTCGACGGAGTCAGCTTATCCATGATCTGCGCGGCAACGGTATTTTTCGATTTCTGAAGAGCGGTGGTTATGGTGATTATGCCGTCATAGGTGTTCGGCGAGTTTTTCGGGTACCACGAGGTGTGCGCGAGCTGGACATGCGTTTCGTCCGCGTCGAGAACCAGCGTCGAGGGGCTTATGAGGCCGTATTCGACGGCAGGGCCGTAGACCGCGATGGGCTTGATGGACGATCCGGGCGGGCGCGTGGTGCCGGTGGCTCTGTTCAGACCGTAGTTGATGGTCTTTTCGCCTGTGCCGCCGGAGAGTGCCTTGATCTCGCCGGTGGTCTGATCGATGATGACGATGGCGCTCTGAAGCTGCGACTTTGTCCCGTTATAGGCCTGCGGCAGTTCCTCGAGATTTGTGTATACTGCGTCGACCTTTGCCTGAATGTCCGTGTCTATGCAGGCATAGATCTCGTAGCCGGCGTTATGCACGAGCTGGCTTGCCGCGTTGCGGCTGATGCCCTTGGCCTCGGCGAGGTCGCCGATGACATCGGAGAGGACGACCTCCTCATAATACGAGTAGACGCTGGAGCTGTCGGGTGAATTTTCGCCGCGGACAAACTCAAGTTCCTCATTTACGGCCTCCTCATATTCGACCTTGGTGAGGTAGCCTTGCTTATACATCTCGCGCAGGACGTTTTCCTGACGCTCCTTGTTGTTCTCAACGCTGTAGAACGGGTCGTAATACGTCGGAAGGTTCGTTATTCCGACGATGGATGCGGCCTCGGCTACGGAAAGATCCTTTGCGTCCTTGCCGAAGTAGGTCTGCGCCGCCGTCTGAACGCCGTAGCAGCCCTCGCCGAAGTAAACGGCGTTGAGGTAATACTCAAGGATCTCCTCCTTGTCGTAATTTTTCTCGAGATCAAGCGCCTGGAATATCTCCAAAAGCTTGCGCTGCACGGTTATATCGTCCTGCTGGGTGAGGTTTTTTATAAGCTGTTGCGTGATCGTCGAGCCGCCGAAGGTTGAGCCGCCCGTGAACATATTGAGCGCCGCGTGTGCCGTGCGGAACCAGTCGACGCCCTTATGCGTATAGAAGCGCTTGTCCTCGATGGCGACGAGTGCGTCCTTCATGTGCTGGGGTATCTGGTCGCCGTCGACCCAGATGCGGTTTTCGCTGCTCTTTACGGTCGTGAGCTTTTGATAATCCCCGTTTGAATCTTTGTAATAGATAATGCTGGACTGGTTGAGCGTGAAATCGTTAAGGTCGATATCAAGGCTCGGGGTGATGCAGGTCTTCACATAAAATGCGAAGATGCACACGAAAATGAGCCCCGTCACAACTCCGATGAGCAGGATAGTTCCGATAATGCCAAAAATACGGCCGATCTTGCCTCCGCGCTTTTCGGCGGCGGGCTCTCTTGCAATATCCATTCCGGTCAACACCTCCTTGCGAGTGTTATGTGTCAAAACTGAGTAAACGCCGTAATATATGTAGTGGGCGTAATAAGCTAATTTTATCTGAATTATTATTATATCATGTTATGTCAAGTAAGCGTGGATAATTTGTAAAGTTTTGCGTAAGGCCGATTTGTTTTCGCTTTATATGGAAATGATAAAGACAAAGGAGAGTGAAGCGATTGAAAAATACATTAAAAAAGCTGACGCTGTGCGTTTTTGCGCTGTCGGCTCTTGTTATGAGCAGCGCCGCAGTAAAAAGTATAAGCGACACGGGCAATAATAATGCGCCGGGGCAGAATGTCAGTTTGGCTGCGGCGAATAAGACCGCCTACTGTCTGCGCGACTGGCAGGGCTATGTCGCCGTGTTCGAGGGCGACGAAGAGTCGCCGGCAACGATGACGGATATTCCGACCGAGACGCTCAATAAGGTCGACCGAGAAAAGCTCAAAAGCGGCATCGGAGCCGCAACGCGCGAGGAGCTGCTGTCGCTGCTTGAAGACTTCAGCTCATAGCTCTTGATTTATTGGCCTGTGTAGGTTAAAATGAGAGCACAACAACACAGGAGGAATCACCATGAGCGAAGATTTCGGCAATGATTTTATCACTATAATAGATGACGACGGCAATGAGTTCAACCTTGAGCTGCTCGACACGATAGACTATAACGGCGAGACGTTTTCCGCGTTTCTGCCGGCGGACATGGACGAGGATGATCCCGATTACGGCCTTATCCTGCTGAGCGTCACCGAGGATGAAAACGGCGACGAGCTGTTCGAGTCCATCGATGACGACGCAAAGCTCGAAGAGGTGCACAATATGTTCATGACCATCTTCGAGGCCGAGGAAGGCGAAGAGTAAAGCATAAGGGGAGCATCGGAACCCCGTTTTTAAGCGGATCTGAGCGCCGCAGGCTTCGTTTTGCTCAATCACAAGGCCAGCCTTCCTCAATCGCAAAGCCTTGCCTGCAACGCACATCTCTCGCTTAAAAATCGAAGACCTCAGCCATTGAGTTTTTGCTCTTTATCAAGGCAGAGGACGCAGGAATACTGACGTATTTCAAGGACGATAACGCAGAGAAAGAGCAAAAAATCTTGGCTGAGGCGGAGCTCGGATGCTCCCCTTATGCTTCAGACGCAAAACTCCTTCATATGTTCCGCCGAGGCGGAGTATGATGAATTAAAGAAAAACATTATCCCTGCCGTGTTCGCGGTGTCATATTGACTTCGGGTTCGTTAAACCCACATTTTTAATAAGGGATGCCGATTTGAATCTGCGGATTGCAGGCCTCCCGGCTTCGGCCGGACGTTGGAAGCAGAGAAACAGAGCTTAGGCGACCCACCTGCTACTTTGTGCAGGTTATAACCGAACCCCAACGGCACGGCGGGGACTCCCGATGGTTTTCCATCGGGATTTTTTATATACCCCTGCGGCAGCATTTGAGCAAATAATTAAATATAGAAGAAAAAACAAGCAGTCGAAAATTTTTTTCGGCTGCAATTTTTTTACTTGCACGCAAACGTACAAGTTTCGCCCGAAAACAGTCTATGGGTGAGAGGTGATTTTTATGAGTAAGAAAAGATCCGCCGCTGCGGATAAGCTTCTCGAAAGGCTTGCGGCGTCCTCACCGAACGACGCTGTGAAGCTGCTTTATCTAAGCGCAGAGGATGTGGCCAAGATCGAGGACCTCGATCTTTCGCTGCTGAGCGAAATAAGACGCGGTCCGAAGGGAGATGTGGAGCTGAAGTTCGTAAACAAGCTTGCGATCATAAGGGAGCTTATAGAGCTTAAATCCGCGGCACAGTCGGCTGCCGGAGGCGGTTTCTATGCCGCGCTGGACAAATCGGCAAAGCTTTTGGAGGGCGATACGGAAAATGACATTTGAGTTTTTCTCGCGCACTCAACTCAAGGTGCTGTCCTGGTGGAGCGATGCCTCGCCATACCGCGAGCTCGACGCCGTCATCTGCGACGGCGCGGTGCGCTCGGGCAAGACCCTGTGCATGGGCATATCCTTCGTTTGCTGGGCGATGCGGCGCTTTGACGGGCAGAGCTTCGGCGTATGCGGCAAGGCCAAAAGCAGCATAAGGCGCAATATGATAGAGCACCTGCTGCCGGTGCTGCGCGATATCGGCTTTTCGGTGCGCGATCTCGTCTCCAAGGGCGTTATCGTTATCGGCTACCGCGGGAGGGAGAACCGCTTTTATCTTTTCGGAGGGAAAGATGAGAGCTCAAGTGCGCTTATCCAGGGCGTGACGCTGGCGGGAGCGCTGCTCGACGAGGTGGTTTTGATGCCGCGATCGTTCGTCGAGCAAGCCTGTGCAAGATGCTCGGTCACGGGCAGCAAGCTGTGGTTCAACTGCAATCCGGAGAGTCCGCAGCACTGGTTTTACCGCGAGTGGATACAGAGAACCGAGGAGCGGCGCGCACTGTATATCCACTTCACGCTCGAGGATAATCCCTCGCTGTCAAAAAAGATAATCGATCGCTATAAAAGAATGTACAGCGGTGATTTCTACAGGCGCTTTATTCTCGGACAGTGGGTGCTGCCATCGGGCAGGGTGTATGACTTCTTCAACGAGGATATGCTGTGCGAGCCTCCGGAGAAATGCAGCGAATACGCTGTATCCTGCGACTACGGCACGAAAAATCCGAGCTCCTTCGGCCTGTGGGGCAAAAGCGGCGAAAGCTGGTACCGCCTGCGTGAGTATTACTATGACGGGCGCAAAATGGGGATTCAGAAGACCGACGAGGAGTATGTCGCGGCGATGCTCGAGCTGTGCGGCGGCGTTACCGTGCAGCGCGTTATAGTCGATCCCTCGGCGGCAAGCTTCATAGAGGCGCTCTCCCGCGCGGGCTTTCGGGTCGAGAAGGCCGAGAACGACGTCCTGCGCGGCATACGGCTGACGGCATCGTATCTCAAAAGCGGGCGCATACGCATCTGCCGCGGCTGCGACGACGCGCTGCGCGAGTTCTATCAGTACAGCTGGGACGACAAGTCCGACAGGGAAGCGCCCTTAAAGCAGCACGACCACGCGATGGACGATATCCGTTATTTCGCTGCGGGCATTTCAAAACTTGCGCAGCCATTGGGCGCTGCGTGGGTGGAAAGGTAGGAACATGAAACTTTTTTCAAAACAAAAGACGGCGGCGCCGAGGATGCAGCTTCGCAGTACGGAGACCCATCCCTTCAATCTCATCGACAGCTATGTGCCGCTCGGCAGCACGGAAACAAGGCTTTACCGCATGATCCGCGAGGCGGTACCGGTGGTGGACGCGGCGATACTCAAGATCGTCAGGCTCACCGGCGGCTTCGAGGCCCGCTGCGCGGACAAAAAAGCGGAAAGGGAGCTGAATGAATTTATGCGCACCGTGCCTGTCGGCAGAGGTCAAACAGGGCTTGAATGCTTTTTGGCGGCGTATCTTGATTCAATGCTGACCTGCGGCAGAGCCGTGGGCGAGATCGTCGTAAACGGCAGCCGCGACATTGCCGCCGTTATCTGCGGAAACGTTGCCGATGTGCAGGTACGCGAGGGGAAAACTCCGCTCGACTTCGAGCTGTGCGGCATTTCCGACACGGGCTGCATCGTGCCGTTCCGGTATCAGAATCTTCTGCTGTTTACGCCGTTTAATCCCGAGGCCGATTCGCCCTACGGCGTTTCGATGCTCAGGAGTATGCCGTTTTTGTGCGGAATACTGCTGAAGATATATCAATCAATAGGGCAAAACTGGGAGCGCGCCGGAAACGTGCGCTTTGCGGTCGTGTATAAGCCGCAGGGTGACGCAATTGACCGCTTTTCGGCTCAGGAGAGGGCGCAGCAGATAGCTTCGCAGTGGTCGGAGGCCATGCAGAGCGGGAAATCGGGCTCCGTGCGCGACTTTGTCGCCGTCGGCGATGTGGACATCAAGGTTATCGGCGCGGACAATCAGATCCTCGACAGCGAGGTGCCCGTGCGCCAGATACTCGAGCAGCTCATCGCGCGAACCGGTATACCGCCGTTTCTGCTGGGACTGAACTGGTCGACGACCGAGCGTATGAGTGCGCAGCAGGCAGATCTCATGACCAGCGAGCTGGGTGCCATTCGCCGCTCGGTGACGCCCGTTATCGAGAAGATATGCCGTATGTGGCTTAACATGCACGGCTACGCGACGACGCTCAGCATCGAATGGGAGACGATCAATCTTCAGGATGAGGTCGAGGAAGCTAAGGCTGCGCTGTATCTTGCGCAGAGAGACAAAATCTATTGGGAAGAAGGAAAAAGCAAGAATGAAGATCATTAAGGACGGCTCGGCGTCGGGCTCCGAGTGCACGCCGCAGGAGCTGCAGGCGATAAACGCTTTTGCAAAGACCGAGCTCACCGCCGAGGAGGTCTACACATTTCGAGTACTGCTGTGCGACAACGAGGTAGACCGCGACTTCGAGCGCTTTTCGGTACCGACGCTCCGCGAGCTGAGCGAGCTTTTCGTCGGCGCGACGGGTATCTGCGACCATGACTGGCGCAGTGAAAATCAGGTTGCGCGCATTTACAGGACGGAGCTTGTTACCGAAAAGGGCAGAACCACCTCGTGCGGCGAGCCGTACACCTATCTCAAGGGCTTTGCGTACATTTATCTGATTACGAGCGGGGCCTTTGCCCCCTCGTGCTCCCCCGCTGCCAAATTGCTTTTGCATGCGGCACAGGAAACGGAGTTTGATCAGTCTATTTTCAGGA
>CAVGIU010000006.1:5506-36273 GCA_963629425.1 Oscillospiraceae bacterium | reverse complement strand
CCTGTCGGCAACGGCAGGATTAGATAGATGGTCGTTTAAGACAGAACCCGGCTTACAGACTCGCTCATTTCTCAATACAGAAAAAACCGCCGTGTCAGGCGGTTTTTTCTTTGCTTATTCCCACTTTGCCCAAACGTCGGGAGCGTATCCGACAGTAGCCTGCTTTCCGTTTCGGACAATCGGCGTTTTGATGAGCCACGGGCATTCGAAAAGCTTTTCCAGCTTTGCATCATTTGACGCGAGATACTGCACGAGAGGGTAATCAACGTCGTCCTTATTCATCATATTATCAAGGCCGACGGCGTTTTTGACGGAGTTGAGCTCTCCCCTGCTCATGCCGAATTTTATTATATCGACAAACTGGTATTTGATTCTGCGCTCTTTAAAATAGCGCTCGGCCTTTTTTGTGTCGAAGCATTTACTTTTGCCGAAGATCTGAATGTTCACAGTGACCTCTCCATTACCCTGAGAATATTGTTGCGGAAGATATCCTGAGCAAGCTGCTCTGTGTAATTATGCTTAAGAAGCATTTCATATATTATTTCGAGATCCTGCACCCCGCTTATGCCGTGCGGCATCTGTTCGATGCCATCGAGGTCACAGCCGAGAAATACAGATCTCTCGCCGCCGAGAGACAGAAAATGCTCAATGTGAGCAAAAACAGCGTCGATATCACGTCCGCAGCCGAGAAATTCGGGGTAAAGATTGATGCCTGCCCCACCGCCCTGCCGAACAAGAGCGATAAACTGTGCATCTGTTAAATTGCGTGGAACATCGCATACGGCCTTTGAATTGGAGTGCCCTGCTATCACGGGACGTATGCTTATGCTCAGCGTATCCCAAAAGCCGCGCTCGGATACATGAGACATATCGAGCATTATGCCAAGCTCCTGTGCACGCAAAACAAAAGCTTTTCCCTTGGCAGTCAGTCCTGAGCCGCTATCCATGGCCGCACCGCACAGGGCGTTATCATGGTTCCATGTCATATGTACGATGCGTACGCCCTGCCTGTATGCCGCATCTATGTCGGCAATCTGCTCAGCACCCTCTATTGACAGCAGCGCCGCGATTTTCCCCTCGTTCTCGGCAGATAAGATGTCCTGAAAATTCAGACACAGCTTGACTATGTCTGAATTTTCTTCTATTTGCTTAAGAAAATACGCGATGGAGATATCGGCAAATTTGACAGGTTCGGGATTGTCAACGGCACAAACGGCAAAAACCTGACCCACCGGAGAATACCGCGACAGTCGTTCGAGGTCGAGCTGCATACAATTTTGCCGCAGTGCCTCGCCGAGCTCGCGCGCATGCGTTGCCGTATCACAGTGGCAATCAAAAAGCGGAATGCTCATCATACTTCGGAAATGAGCGGCAGTATCATCGGGCTGCGCTTTGTGGTCTTATAGAGATAACTCGAGACGGTGCTCTTTATGCGGCTTTTTATTGCCGACCAGTCCTTTATGCCGCTTTCTTCGCAGGCAAGGACTGTTTCCTTTGTCACGCGCTTGAGCTCTTCAAGCATATCCTCGGCTTCTTTGACATAGACAAAGCCGCGCGTGAGTATCTCAGGATCGGACAAAAGTGCATTATCCCAAGATGAGAGCGTGACAACGATGACGACCATACCGTCCTCGGCAAGCCTATGCCTGTCGCGCATGACGACGCTTCCGACATCACCGACGCCCATGCCGTCTACCATGACTGCACCGGACTGAACAGCGCCGTTGAGTTTGACGCTTTTCTTTGAGATTTCAATGACCTTGCCGTTTTCGGCGATCACGACGTTTTTCGGTTCAACACCCATGAGTTTGCCGAGCTCCGCGTGTTTTACGAGCATGCGATACTCGCCGTGGACGGGGATAAAGAACTTGGGTCGGACCAGAGCGAGCATCATCTTCTGCTCCTCCTGCGAAGCGTGACCTGAAACGTGCAACGCGGTGTTGCGGTCGTATATGACCTCGGCTCCCTTGTGGAACAGCTCATCTATGACCTTGCTTATCATATTTTCATTACCGGGGATAGCAGATGCGGATATTATGACCCTGTCTCCCGCGCTTATATTGATCTGCCTGTGCTCGGAAAATGCCATACGGTAAAGCGCGGACATAGTTTCGCCCTGAGAGCCGGTCGATATGATAACTACCTTTTCCTTGGGGAGCTTATTTATCTGCGCAAGGTCTACAAGTACATTTTCCGGTGCGTTGAGATAGCCCAAAACCGTTGCGACCCGCAGAATGTTTTCCATGCTGCGTCCGGTTATAGCGACCTTGCGCTTATACTTTGCCGCAACATCGATTATCTGCTGAAGTCTGTGGACGTTCGAGGCGAAAGTCGTGATGATTATGCGCTGATCGCAGTTTTTAAACAGCATATCGAACGTCTCACCGACCTTGCGCTCAGAAGCAGACAGACCCGGCTTTTCAACGTTGGTCGAGTCGCTCATCAATGCGAGCACTCCCTCATTGCCAAGCTGACCGAAGCGCGGAAGATCAATGACTTTGCCCTGCACGGGTGTGAGGTCAATCTTAAAGTCGCCAGTGTGGACTATCGTTCCGATAGGTGTTTTTATGGCCAAAGCAACAGCATCGGCTATACTGTGGTTAACTGCGATAAATTCAACGCTAAAGCAGCCGAGGCGGAATACATCGCCTGCTTTTTTTGTGAATATCTGCGTATTATACAGCAAATCGTGTTCTTCAAGCTTGAGTTCAATGAGAGCAGCTGTAAGCGGAGTTGCGTATATCGGGACATTCAGGTCATGAATAACATAAGGAACAGCGCCGATATGATCCTCGTGTCCGTGAGTGATGATTATACCTCTTACCTTCTCGGCATTTGCCTTGAGGTAGGAAATGTCGGGAATAACGATATCTATACCGTACATATCTTCATCAGGGAAACCGAGACCGCAGTCGATAACGATAATATCCGTGCCAAATTCAATTGCAGTCATGTTCTTGCCGATCTCACCGAGACCGCCAAGAGGAATGATCTTCAGTTTATGAGTCATATATTAACCTCCAATTTGAGTGATTATTTCCGAAAACGCAAAGAAAAGGGTCCCTCACCGCACCTGCCCTGCTTCGCAGAATGCAGTGAAGCTTTTCCCCCTTTGATATTCGGTATGTAATAATTTTTTCAGTACAGGAATTATAACCTGTTTATCACATTTCAATTCGGCCTTCAAGGGCGCGAAGAAGCGTGGCATCATCAGCAAACTCAAGGTTTGAGCCAACAGGGATGCCGTACGCAAGGCGTGTTACCTTAACGTCAAAGGGCTTCAAAAGACGCGAAATGTACATGGCTGTAGCCTCACCCTCGGTATCGGGATTCGTGGCCATAATGATCTCTCTTATCTCACTGTCATCGGCAGCAACGCGGCGGATAAGCTCGCTTATGCGTATATCATCCGGCCCGACGTGGCTTATCGGTGACAATACGCCGTGCAGAACGTGATACACGCCGTTATACTCATGGCTGCGCTCAATGGACAGAACATCGCGTGGCTCTGAGACAACGCAGACTATGCTCTTATCCCTTTTTGTGCTTGCGCACACGGAGCATACCTCGCCCTCGGTGAGGTTTTGGCATATCTTGCAGCAGCATACATTTTTCCTTGCTTCAAGAATGGCGTTTGCAAAGCTTTCACCCTCCCCCTCGGGAAGCGAAAGAACATGGAACGCGAGGCGCTGTGCGCTCTTTCGGCCAATACCGGGGAGAGATGCAAACTTATCTATAAGGTTTTCGAGTGAAGCAGGGAAAAATGGCATTTAGAATATCTCCAATAACAGTTTATGCGTTTCTGATAGCGTCGATCTGTGCTTTTCTGTCGGGCTTTCCGAAAACGGCGCTCCCGGCGACAAGAACGGTAGCTCCGGCCTCTTTTACAAGTTTTGCCGTAATGGGGTCAACCCCGCCGTCGACCTCGAGCTCGCAGTCAAGACCCCGACGGTCGATCTCGCGTCTGAGCTCCGCAATCTTCGGGAGCTGATCGTGCATAAAGCTCTGACCGCCAAAACCCGGCTCAACGGTCATGACGAGAACCATATCGAGTCTGTCTATAAACGGGTACAGAACGCTTGCCGGAGTCCTGGGCTTTACCGACAATCCGACCTTTTTTCCGTTTTCCTTAACGATATCAATGGCGTCGGATATATTCTGATAGGAATCGGCCTCAACGTGGAACATGACGAGGTCGGCGCCGGCATCGCAGAATGCCTTTGCATATCTTACGGGCTTATCTATCATAAGATGAACGTCGAGGAACATATCGGTCATCTTGCGGACGGATTTGAGAACCGGAATGCCTATAGAAATGTTCGGTACGAAAAAACCGTCCATTACGTCAAAATGAACATATTCCGCACCGGCGGAGCGAATATCTTCGATCTCGGCACCCAGCTTTGTGAAATCCGCGGAGAGGATCGACGGAGCTATCTTTATCATATCTCTAACCTCTAATCTATAACCTCATAAGCCTATGCGGCATAAAATATTGCAGCGGTAAATGTGCGCGCAGCCGCTTTTATATATGGGGGCGCTGCGGCGCCCCCGGTCTGTACACAATCAATTTATTATACTACATTTTTATAGGGATTACAAGCGTCAGTTGTCATTTTCGACAAGGAACGAAAAATATAAAAAACAGAAGGAAAATATATTTCCTTCTGTTTTTGCCGTAAATTGTTATGCTTCGGGCAGCTTACACACATCGATCCATTCGATGGCGTTTGAATATTTATAAAGCTCATCAAGGTTGAGCTCAATTGCGCTGTTGCCGCTACCGACTGCCGGGAACACGGTCTCAAAGCGCTTGAGGCTTTCGTCAAGATAAACGTCGATGCCGTCGTTTATTCCGAAAGGACACACGCCGCCGACGGGGTGTCCGACAAGCGTCAGCACCTCGTCGGGAGCCAGCATTTTGGCCTTCATATGAAATTTATCCTTGAACTTGTGGTTATCTATCCTTGCATCCCCCGCCGCGAGTATGAGTATGCAGCTATCATCCTTCTTAAATGACAGCGTCTTCGCTATTCTTGCACCCTCAACGCCGAGAGCAAGAGCCGCAAGCTCGACTGTCGCACTGGAAACATCGAATTCGCGAACTCTGTCCTCCATACCGAATTGTCTAAAATATGCTCTGCCTTTTTCTATGGACATGTCAGTTTCACCTTATTTGAGAATGATTTTATTGAAGCTTTTCTTGCCGCGCTTGAGAACGATGCCGGACTTGAGCTCATCAGCGGTAAAAGCCTTGGCAATGTCGATGATCTTCTCGTCGTTTGCGGAAACGCCGCCCTGTTGGATATTGCGGCGAGCCTCGGACTTGGACGCACACAGACCCGTGAGCACGAGCGCATTCATGATATCGAGGGAACCGTCGGTAAGATCTTCCTCGCTGAGCTCGGTAGTCGGCATTTCTCCCGATGCGCCGCCTCCGAACAGAGCCTTTGCGGATGCCTCAGCCTTTTTAGCCTCTTCCTCGCCGTGAACAAGTGCGGTCAGCTCGTAAGCCAGGATCTCCTTAGCCTTATTAAGCTGCGAGCCCTCCCAGCCATCCATCTCGTCTATCTGCTCAAGCGGCAGAAATGTCAGCATGCGCAGACACTTGAGAACGTCGGCGTCGCCGACATTGCGCCAGTACTGGTAGAAATCGAAGGGAGAGGTCTTATTGGGGTCAAGCCAAACTGCGCCCGCCGCGGTCTTGCCCATCTTTTTGCCTTCAGAGTTAAGCAGCAGGGTTATAGTCATCGCGTGAGCGTCCTTGCCGAGCTTGCGGCGGATAAGCTCTGTGCCGCCGAGCATGTTCGACCACTGGTCGTTGCCGCCGAACTGCATATTGCAGCCGTAGTGCTGGAACATGTAGTAGAAGTCATAGCTCTGCATTATCATGTAGTTAAACTCAAGGAAGCTCAGTCCCTTTTCCATGCGCTGTTTGTAGCACTCTGCACGCAGCATGTTGTTAACGGAAAAGCACGCGCCTACCTCGCGCAGAAGCTCGATGTAGTTGAGAGGCTTGAGCCATTCGGAGTTGCGCAGCATGATCGCCTTGCCCTCAGAGAAATCAATGAATTTCTCCATTTGTTTTTTGAAACACTCGGCATTGTATGCGATGGTCTCTTCGGTGAGCATTTGGCGCATATCCGTTCTGCCGGAGGGATCGCCTATGAGCGTGGTGCCGTCACCGATGAGGGCGATGGGGCGGTTTCCTGCCATCTGAAGACGTTTCATGAGGCACAGAGCCATGAAGTGGCCGACGTGCAGCGAGTCTGCCGTGCAGTCAAAGCCTATATAGAATGTGGCTTTGCCGTTGTTTATCATTTCCTTTATCTGATCTTCGTTAGTTACCTGCGCGATAAGTCCTCTTGCAACCAGTTCTTCGTAAATACCCATCAATTTTTCTCCTTTTTTATTATATCTTCGGCCGTTTTGGCCATGAATGCGATGATTTCCATACAGTCAATGTTGCCTTTGAGCTCTTCACAACGTACATGACCGTACTTTTCTCGCGCAATGCTGACGCACTGCTTTGCAATAGAAGCAATCTTATCCTTAGCTTTGATATCCTGCCCGTCGTTAAACGGGAAAACGAGATCCTCCGCCATGATAGCGCCCGTTACGGCTCCGCAGAGTTCGCCGCTTCTTGCGCCGCCGCCGAAGCCGGCCGACAGTGCGAGTGCCGTTTTTTCGTCCATTCCGGTATACTCGCAGCACGCAGCGAACACCGACTGTGCGCAGTTAAAGCCGTTATTGTGATAATCCAATGCTCTTTGTCCAATATCCATAGCTGCCTCCTGTAAAAAAGCCCCCTGTCCAAAGACAGAGGGCGTTGTTAACGCGATACCACCTCTATATGCTTTCTCCTCGCGGATAAAGCCTCAGTGAGTTCGTGACTCAAGCGCTGTATCGGGCGCGCCCGTCATCGCCTACTGAACATTTCAGCGAGCCGCTCCAAGCTGTATTCGTTCATTCTCGCTCTCCCCTTTTCATCAAACAGGGTCTCTCTGTGCAGCTAAAAATGAATTACTTGCGCTCTTCATTGCGTTATCGAAGTGGATTATACTAAACTAATCACATCTTGTCAACTTATATTTCAGTATGAAAAAAGCCGATGACATTTTTCGGCCGTTCTATCGCCTTAACTTATATTTATCGGCAGCTGCGAGCTGCTCCTCGGCTCCGGCGAGCGTGGTTTCGGTCACAACATCGCCGCCGTGGAGTCTTGCAAGCTCCATACGCCTTCCCTGCCTGTCAAGCTCCTTGACAACGGTAAAGGTCTTACCGTCGCGTTCTGCCTTTTCAATTTTATCATGACTGTCGGCCAAAGCTGCAATCTGCGGCAGATGAGTTATGCACAAAACCTGCTTTCCGCGTGAAAGATCGCTCATTTTCTCTCCGACACGCTGAGCTGCGATGCCGGATACACCGGTATCTATCTCGTCAAACACCATGGTTTCAATGGGGTCGTTATCCGAAAAAGCGGTCTTCATCGCAAGCATTATACGGCTAAGCTCACCGCCTGACGCGATTTTCGATATTCGGCCAAGCTCCATACCGGTGTTTGCCGATATAAGAAATCTCACCTCGTCCGCGCCCGTGCGGTCAAAGCCAAGCTCATTTTCAATTGGCTCAACGGAAACCTTAAAGCGAACCGACGGCATGCTAAGATCCTTAAGCTCGCTGCAAATACGCACTTCGAGCTTTAAAGCGGCCTCTTTGCGGCATTTCGTGAGTACTGCTGCTTTTTTGACGCAATTTTCCCTGTGCTCTTTGAGCTGCTTTTCGAGCTTTTTGAGCATATCGTCTGAGTATTCGAGCGTTGCAAGCTCGCATCGGCTGTCATCGAGCAGCTTGAGCATGCCTTCTTCGTCAGCATTATATTTTCTGCTCAGGCGCTTTAAAAGCGCAATGCGGGTCTCGATGCGGTCATACTCGTCGGGCGAAAACTCAAGCCCGTCACGGAAGTCGCGTATGCGCTCGGCCGCGTCGTATATAAGCGAGGAAGCGCTGCCGATGATGTCGGCAGTCTCGCGCAGCTCGTCCGATATAAGCGCGGCACGGCTCATCAGAGACGCAGCCTCATCTATCAAAGATGCCGCGTTTTCATCGCAGGCGTAGAGTGCGCTGTACGCTCCGTCGAGCGCTTCTGTGAGCTTTTCGGAGTTGCGCAGCAGGTCGCGGCGGGCGGTGAGCTCATCCTCCTCGCCCACACGCAGATGAGCGTTTTCAAGCTCTTCGATCCTATATTTCAGGCTATCGGCAAGACGCTCCTTTTCGGTCTCATCCATTGCGAGTTTGTCCATCTCTCGCTTGCAGGCAACGTAAGCGGCATAGGCTTCCTTAAAAGCCGCAAGCTCAACGGATGTTTTCCCGAAGCCGTCGAGATACGCAAGGTGCGAAGCCTCGTCCATCAGCTGTCGACCGTCATTCTGCCCGTGGATATCGAGCAGCATTGAGCCTAGCTGCTTGAGCTGCGAAACGGTCACGGGGTTTCCGCACACGCGGCAGTTGTTTTTGCCGTCTACGGATATTTTTCTGCGTATTATTATCTCGCCTTCGGGCTCAAAATCGTTTTCCTCGAACCAGTTTGCCACAGCATCGGTCTCAAAAACGGCCGATACGACACCGTATTCGGCGCCGCTGCGCACAAGTTCGCGGCTGGTGCGTGCACCGAGAACAGCGCCGAGCGAGTCTACTATAATAGACTTGCCCGCGCCTGTTTCACCGGTCAGAACGGTCAGTCCCCTGCCGAACTCGATATCAGCTTTTTCAATGACAGCAATATTTTCAATATGCAGCTGAGTAAGCATATAAGACCTCTTTAAAGCATTTCATCTATCTCATGGCAGAACTGCTCTGCCGCATCGTTATCTTTCATTGCCAAAAACGCGGTATCGTCGCCTGCAAGAGTGCCGGCAAGTGTTTCAATGTGCATTGAATCAAGCGTCGAGCACGCTGCCGACGCAAGACCGGGCAGAGTCTTTATGACGATGATATTCTGCGCGACGGCATAGGACGTTACACTTTCACGGAATATCTTGCGCAGACGTATATCTCTGTCGTTATTGCGCGATTTGCCGCTGACGACATAGTGGTATTTGCCGCTGTTGCCAAGCTCCTTTACAAGATGAAGCTGTTTTATATCTCTTGAAAGCGTTGCCTGAGTGCTGGAGATACCATGCTCGGCAAGCGCCTGAATGAGCTGTGCCTGAGTCTCTATCTCTTGACTCGAGATTATTTGGAGAATAACGCTTTGTCTTGAATCTTTCAACTAAGTGTCCCCTTTCAGTAAACTCTGTATTGCAGCTTATTAAATGTGGAATCATAGAAGCTGCGTTCGCCGAGATAAATGAGATTGGCGATTTTTGCAGAGCTGCGAACTATGACCATGTCATCGTTTGCAAGTTCAAAACCGTCGGTTCCGTCGACGGATACATATGCACGCCTGTCGTGCAGCTTCTCAGCCTTTACGCTTATCGTGTGATAGGGAGAGAGCACAAAGCTTCTCGAACCGATATAGTGCGCACATATCGGCGATACGATGAAATTTTTTGCTTCTGGCTCGACGATTGGCCCTCCGGCAGACATTGAGTAGCCGGTAGAGCCCGTGGGCGTTGATATGATTATCCCATCGCCGGAGTAGCTCATTATTCGCTCGTCATCGCACCAGGCTGTTAGCTTTATGCAGTCGCCCATTCCGTGGATGACGGCATCGTTGAGGCCGACATCCGCATATATGATCTCGCCGTTTCGGACGAGCTCGATATCTATCATCATCCTGAAGCTTGACGAGTAATTACCCGCCGCGGCATCGAGAATAAGCTCCAAATCTTCAGGCTCAAGCGAGGCCATGAAGCCCTTTGTTCCGAGATTCACACCCAGCATCGGGATATCGCTGTGATTCAAATACCTTGCGGTGTGGAGAATGGTACCGTCACCGCCTATAACGATAAACAGCGCGGCGCAGTCGGCAACAGCGCTCCACGCGGTAAGCTCGACGTCGCGGGGGATGACCGAGTCATCATGTGCGCCGAACACCGGACATACGGCAACTTTATATCCGTTTGCAAGCAGAATATCTCTTGCTCTCTTTGTAAGCTCAAGGCCGCAATCCCGATAAGGGTTTGGGCACAACACAATAGGTTTAGCCATCTTAACCTCACAATTGTTCGTGCGAGGCATCAACAACTGCCTGCGCATCTATAATAGGGGCGTCAAATGTGCCTTTTTTCATATAGCACAGATATTCCCTGTTGCCTTCCGGGCCTTTTATAGGCGAAAAATCAAGTCCCATGACCGTCATCCCGACGCTGGGAGCAAAGTCCAAAATACTGTCAATGACGGCAAGGTGTACGTTTTTGTCGCGTACTACGCCTTTTTTGCCGACCTCTTCCCTCCCGGCCTCAAACTGCGGCTTTATAAGGCAGATAAGCTCGCCGTCTGCTTTGAGCAGCGAACACACCGCCGGAAGGACAAGCTTTATTGATATAAACGACAGATCCATAACTGCCATGTCAATAGGCTCGGGTATCTGCTCGGAGCTTATATAGCGTATATTTGTGCGCTCCATGTTTACGACCCGCTCGTCCTGCCTGAGACTCCAGGCGAGCTGACCGTATCCGACGTCAACGGAGTATACCCTTTTGGCACCGTTTTGCAGCAGGACATCGGTAAAGCCGCCTGTCGACGCGCCGCAGTCGATACAGACCATGTCCGTCGGGTCTGCCGGAAATACCTTCAGAGCCTTTTCAAGCTTAAATCCGCCGCGGCTGACATACGGAAGCGCCGCGCCCCTGACCTCGACGTTTGCGTCGGGCGATACCTGCATTCCCGGTTTGTCCGCACGCTGCCCATCGATGAACACGAGGCCGCTCATTATGGTTGTTTTAGCTCTTTCTCTGCTCTCTGTCAGCCCGAGATCAAAAACAAGCTGATCGAGTCTGATTTTTTTCATTTTTCACCCCTGACCAGCTTTTCAGCTGCATTGGCAAGACTCTCGGCGTCCAGTCCGCAGTGAGCTATAAGCTCGGGCACTGTACCCTGAACAACGATGCCGTTGCCAAGATTCGGCGTATACGCAGCGCTAATCTTCACGCCGCCGCGCTCTGCGCAGGCAAGTATCTCATCCGCTATGCAGCCGCTTTGGCAAACCTGCTCGCTCATGAGAAAACGGCCTGTTTTCCGCATGGACGCAATAATATCGTCGTAATATCGGCTATCCAGCCGCGAAAGCTTAAATACATCGGCGCGGATGCCCTTATCTGCAAGCTTTTCTGCCGTATCGAGGGCGATATTTATATCTGTTCCGTAAGCGGCTATAGTAATGTCGCCGCCGTCACGGAGTTTCACGCAGGCACCTGTCATGCAGTCTGCATATCGGCCCTCCCCACCGCGCGGATATCTGATGGCTACGGGGCCGGACATGCGGTTTATCGCCTCATCGAGCATTGCTTCAAGCTCGGCAAAACTTGCCGGACACAACACCTGCATATGCGGCACAGAGCGCAGATAACTTATATCAAACGCGCCGTGGTGAGTTTCTCCGTCATTGCCTACGAGTCCGGCTCTGTCAACACAAAACACAACATGCAGATCCTGAAGTGCGACATCGTGGATGAGCATATCATACGCGCGCTGGAGAAAAACCGAATATATTGCGACGACCGGTGTGAGCGATTGCTTCGCCATGCCGGCAGCCATTGCGACCGCGTGCTCCTCGGCTATTCCGACGTCAAAAAATCGATTAGGAAATCGCCCTGCGAATTCGTTGAGACCTGTTCCCTCGCACATGGCTGCGGTTATGGCGACGATATCGTGATTTATTTCGGCAAGTTGGGTGAGCTTTTTCCCGAAAACCGAGGAAAAACAGAGCTTTGAAGGCTGCATTTCACCCGTGGCGGGGTCAAATTTGCCGACGCCGTGATATTTTTCGGGGTGCTCCTCGGCATATTTGCAGCCCTTACCCTTTTTGCTTATGACATGTACGAGCACAGGTGTGTTCATCTCTTTAGCCCAGCGTATTACTGTTTCCAGCTGATCGACGTCGTGCCCGTCAACAGGGCCGAGATAATATATACCCATGGAGTCGAACATATTTGTCGGCAGTATTGACTTTTTAAGCGCCTCTTTCAGCTTATGGCTTGCATTGTACAGACCGTCCATACCACTTACAGCATGCCTGTACCAGCGCTTAAAATTTATATATCCCGGCTTTACACGTTCTTTGGACAGAAGCTTTGCCATGCCGCCGACGTTGCCGTTTATGCTCATGCCGTTATCATTCAGAATTATGACCAACGGCTCGCTGCTGCCGCCGACGTTTGCAAGCCCCTCATATGCGAGGCCGCCTGTAAGTGCACCGTCACCGATAACGGCGCATACGCTGTATTTTTCGCCCTTTATTGTCCTTGCTCTCGCCATTCCGAACGCGACCGAAACAGAATTTGAGGCATGTCCCGCGATAAAAGCGTCATCATCGGCCTCATAAGGCTTTGGAAAGCCCGAAAGTCCGCCATAGCAGCGCAATGTTCCGAAATCGTCGCGCCGCCCGGTGATTATCTTGTGCGCATAGCTCTGGTGACCTACATCGAATACTATCCTGTCGGCCGTACTGTCATACACTCTGTGCAGGGCAACTGTGAGCTCGACAGTTCCCAAATTGGAAGCCAGATGTCCGCCCGTTTTTGAAACGCTTTCGACAATAAACTCGCGCAGCTCACTGCAAAGCTGCGGAAGCTCGCTTTTACTCAGGCGCTTTATATCGTTAGAGGAATTGACTTTATTCAAAATATTCAAAACAACACCTCATAATTAATTAAATATTCGCAAAATATACTATTATACATAATAACAAACCGCGGCGAATATTACAATAGACATTCGCCGCGGTTTTACAGATTATTCACTTCAATTTTTTCTTGTTACCATGGAATCGGCAAGCTCGCAGAGAAATTTCGTATCTTCAAACGCGCCTGAAAGCGCATTTTCGGCCTGCTTTGTGAGATTTTCGATCATTTCCATGCACTTTTCCTCACCGAGCAGCGCCATGTAAGTATTCTTATGCTCCTCGGCATCCGAGCCCACGGGCTTTCCGAGCTCCTCGCTTGTGCTTATAACGTCCAGGATATCGTCGCGGATTTGAAACGCCGCGCCGACGCATGCGCCATACTGTGCGGCAGCTTCGAGCATTGCTTCGTTCCCGCCCGCCGCAGCAACACCCATACGGCAGGCCGCTATGAGCAGTGCGCCGGTCTTGCGCGAATTTATATCGTTAAGCTCCTCCTCAGAAAGTATCTTGCTTTCGCCTATCATATCAAGGTACTGTCCCGCGCACATTCCGTCGCTGCCGACCGCGTCGGCGAGGATCTCAACGCAATTTGCCCTTGCTTCTGCCGAAAGTGAGCTGCGTACTATCGTGCCGAATGCCTCGGCCTGAAGAGCGTCACCGGCAAGAGTCGCTGTACATTCACCGTAGACAACATGATTTGTCGGCTTGCCGCGGCGAAGATCGTCATTATCCATGCACGGAAGGTCGTCGTGGATAAGGCTGTATGTGTGCAGCATTTCAATGGCGCAGGCAACGGGCAGCGCCTTCTCTATATCGCCGCCGGATATGCGGCAGAACTCCAAAACGAGTATTGGGCGAATACGCTTTCCGCCCGCCTTCAGGCTGTAATGCATTGACTCAAGAAGGCCATCGTAGCTCAGACCCGAGGGAACAAAGTATTCCGAAAGCTCAGCGTCCACGATTTTCTTATATTCGTTTGCAGTCATATCATTCACCAAATGGGAGCTCTTCCGGCTCGCCGTCCTGACCTTTTCTGAGCTTCACTACCTTTTGCTCGGCCTCTCCGAGCAGAGTGTCGCAATTGGATATGAGAGCGGTGCCCTCCTCGAAAAGCTTGAGTGACTCGCTCAGCGGAGCATCGCCGCGCTCAAGCTGCTTTACTATCTCATCGAGCCGCTTTACCGACTCCTCGAAGCTTGGTTTTTCTTTAGCCATGGCTCTTTGCCTCACTTTCATCCACAGTACATTTTATAAGGCCGTCAGAGACACTCAGACTCAGTTTATCGCCTGAGTTTGCATCGCTGACGCTTTTTATAAGCTCGCCGTTTTCCTTTGACGCTATAGCATATCCCCTGCCAAGCACCTTGAGCGGGCTCATCGCGTCAAGTGATGAGGCGAGCGCAACGAACTTATGGCGGTTTGCGGCATTCGTCTTTTCCGCGGCGGCTATAAGCTTTCCGCGCACATAGTCAAGCTCCGTGCGCTTCGTGTCGACATAGGCCATGGGATCCTGCAGAACGCGGCGGCTTTTTATATCGTCGAGCCGAGTGTTCATGCGGCTGAGGCTTTTCTTCATGGCCTGTGTTTGGCGAATGCTAATGTTCATGAGATACTCGCGTATCTCGCCCTCGTCGGGAACAGCTATTTCGGCTGCGTTTGACGGAGTCGAAGCTCTGACATCGGCGACATAGTCGGCTATGGTGACGTCCGGCTCGTGTCCGACGGCAGAGATGACCGGCAGCTCGGATTCGTATATTGCCCTTGCAACGCGCTCATCGTTAAATGCCCACAGGTCTTCTATAGATCCGCCGCCGCGGCCCGTTATTATGAGATCCGCGACCTTATGGCGGTTTGCATAGCGTATGGCGCCGACTATCTCCGGCGGAGCCTCAACGCCCTGGACCCGAACCGGCAGCAAAACGACCTTTGTCATGCTCCAGCGTGTTCCGAGTATGCGTATCATATCATGAACGGCAGCACCGGCAGACGAGGTTATGATAGCTATCTTTTCGGGAAACTGCGGCAGCGGCTTTTTATGAGCCGGGTCGAACAGCCCTTCGGCGGCAAGCTTTGCCTTGAGCTGCTCGTAGGCTATCTGAAGGTCTCCCGTCCCCTCGGGGATGAGATCGGTGCAGTAAAGCTGATAAGCTCCGTCGCGGGGAAAGACCGATATACGCCCAAAAGCAGTGACACCCATTCCGCTTTCGGGGCGAAAGCGCAGCTTGGACGCACTGCTTTTAAACATAACACAGCGAAGACTGCTTTCGGCATCCTTGAGCGTGAAATAATGGTGCCCCGACGGATATATCTTATAGTTTGACAATTCGCCGCGCACGCAGACCTTGTTAAGGCGGGGTTCTCCGTCTATAAGCGTTTTTATTATTTGGTTAAGCTCGGATACGGTAAGGGTCTCCTGATTCATCACACCGTCTCCGTAACAGTCTCAGCTTCTGCTTCTTCGGGGACGTCTGTATCTGAAAGCTCTCCGCGCATTATACCGCCGAGAATGCCGTTTATGAACGCAACGGTCTCCGGCTCGTCATAGCCCTTTGCAAGCTCGATCGCCTCGTTTATCGCGGTGCCGGAAGGGATATCGTCCATATACATTATCTCGCTCACGGCACAGCGCAGGATGGCCATTGCCGTTTTGGACATTCTCTCCGGCTTCCAGCCCTGAGCGTACTTTTCGATAAGCTTGTCTATCTGAACGCGATAGTCGCAGACAGTTGTGACAAGACGCGAGATATACTCGCGCTGCTTTTTCTCGGGGTACTCAGCAAACAGCTCATTTTCCTGCGCGAGAGTATCATAATACTCTCTGCTGAAAAACTGCTCAAGCAGCTCGTCAACGGGCTTTTCGCTTGCGCATGCGTAAAAGCTGAGCTGCACCGCTATTTCTCTTGCGGTAGTTCTCTTCATTCCCAAATACCTCGTATCTTACTTTTCAAACGCAACGCCCGAGACGTGAACGTTTATCTCTGCCTTTTCAATGCCGGTAACAGCCTGAACGACTTCTCCGACGGAATTCTGCACGTCGCGCGCTACATTGACGATATTGCAGCCGTAGCGGACGAGAATGATAACGTCGACCTTGACGGTATCTTCAATTATCTGAACGGTGATGCCCTTGGACATGGTCTTTATTCCGATGAGTTCTGCAATCTCGCCGGTCGTCGTGTTGGATATTGCCGCAACGCCCTCGACCTCGGTCACGGCCGTGCGTACCATTGCGGAAATGACTTCCTCTGATATATTTATGCTGCCGTTTTCGGCTTTGCAGCTGATGTAATTTTCGCTCATAAAGTGCCTCCATTGTGTCTGCACCGACGGTGCAGAAATTCTGTCATAGTATTGTACCACAACATAAGGCAAAAATAAAGAAAAAAGACGGGCTTTTCCCGTCTTTTTTATGATGGCACCTCGATCACATTGAGCTGAGACACCTTATAGGAGGTCTCTGAGGTAACTGTCTCGGTTATCCTGGCCACGGCGGCCTCGCTCAGTCCGTCCTTCGGAGCGGGCACGGCGACCGTTATCGAATCTTCGCTCATATACACAACGCAGTCGGAAAAGTCCTTTGCCAAGAGCTTATTCTCAAGCTGGGATTCCTTCATGGAGTAGTTTGCCATGGCTGATATGGACGTCATCGCAGAATCTATCGTCTCCTGCGATGCTGTGTCAGACTTGACCGCATCCTCAAGAAGCTTCATCGCTTCGTCGCGCGATACCTGACGGTTAAGACGTGCTTCGGCAAAATATCCGCTTGAGCTGTTTGTGTTTGCAGCTTCATAGGCTTCGTTTGCGGCCTTCATCGCCGCATCCTCAGCCTTTACCATTGTGGGATCAGCTGTCCCCCATTTGTTGTTGTACGACCAGTTAAGATAGACCGCCGCGCACACGAGCAGCAGCACCGCCGCAATAGTTACATTCCTTTTAATATGCTTCATTTTACCCTCCTATATTCGGCGCAGTTTTGATTACCTGAATGCTATCGCCGGAAAAGCCCGTAAAGGCTTCCACGGCATTCACTACCGAAAGCTTTACGGCGGCGCTATCCGCTCCTTCGCATACAACGATGGCTCCGGTATCAGACAGGAGCACTGTCGCGTCTCCTACCCCGTCGCATTTTTGCAGCACCGACGCGAGGCGCTGCTCATCGCTCTGCGCGGTATCGTGAGAGCTTGTGCCGCCTATGGGGATAAGCATTATTATAAGCCCCAGCACGAGCGCGAGCAGAGGGTATTTGAATTTATTTAACCCATTTTTCAGTTTATCGGTCATTTGCTTCATCACTCCAATTCTGATCGCTTATGCTTATTCCCAGCTGTGTCTGGATATAATCGGACAGTCTGCTCTTCTGCTCATCTGCAGCCGAGGAAACGATCCTAACCTCGTGCGGGTACCAATAGCCGTCGCTGCTCCACATTGCCGTCACGGTAACATCCGATAGCTCAGCGCCGATCTCATCGGCTTTGTCCAATATATATGCCCGGCACTCGTCTTCTATGATAGTGCGGTTTAAATTTTTGCTGTAGTCTTCACCCTTGCTGATATACCGCTCGGCGTCGCGCTCATAACGTGCCATTGCTTTGGAATATGCGTCAAAATCAAGCTCGGCAAGCGGCGAAGCGATAGCGGCGCACATTGCCACGGCGCAGATTATTGCCAGTGACTTCTTCACCCTGCCCTCTGGCGTCAGCAGAATCGCAATTGAGCATATAATGCCGGTATATATGACTGCGTGCAGCCATTGACTTAAAAGCTCCGCCATTAACCGCCCACCGCCTTTATGGATATTGCCATAGACACGAACAGGATTATCGCGCAGCAGCCCGCAAGACCGAGGGTCATTCCTATGGCAGAAGCGATGCAGTCTGTCAGTGAGGCAAGCTTTTTGCATCCGAAGGCTCTCACGGCTGCCGCCGTGAGCTTATAACCGAGATAATTGACTGCCATGATCGCAAACGGCGAAACGCACACGGCAAGCAGCGCAAGCATGCCGAAAATACCGACGGTGTTGCGCATTGCCTCCGCTCCGGCGACAACTGTGGACGCAGCATCCGATATAATGCTGCCGACGACGGGAAGCACCGTGGAGATCGCGGTCTTTGTAAGCTTTGACGCAACGGCGTCTCCGCCGGAGGCAACTATAGAGCTTATGCTTATGTATGCCGTAAAGCCGAGCGCTGTCGCTATCATCAAAAGTGTGCTCACGCGTTTTAACAGCGCTGATATATCACCGAGACTTTTGTTCCCGAAGGATGACGATGCTATGCTCACGGCAAGATAGGCATAGATGAGCGGCAGTATAACGCTCTGCGCGAGGGTGACGAAGGAATCCATAAAAAGTACGGACGCTGCGTATTTGACCGTCGCCGAAGAAAGCGTTCCGCAGGCGGCGGAGGCAGCACACATCGCCGGAAGCAGCGTTTTTGAAAAGCCCGACAGTGTCGTTATGACCTCCGCGCCCGACGATATGAACGAATTAACGTCGGTAACGCTTATTATCGCTATTGCCGCGCACCCGCCGAGCGTTACGTATTCGGGGGCATCGTCGCAGAACACGCTTAGCACGGCACATATCATAGCTACAGCGATTATGCTCAAAGCGCGCTTTATAATGCCGTCGATGCCTCCCGAAACTGCCTCGGTGAACGCACTGCCCAGTCTTGACAGCCCATCCTGCGGAGATTGCGCAGAGTCTCCAACGAGCTCATCGGCATAGTCCGGCAGCGAATCGTGCAACTGAGCGTCTTCATAGGGCGCGGCATAGCACGGCGTTATAAGAAGAATCGAAAATATAAGAATAGATATAAGCTTTTTCATATCAGTCCGTCGATTGTCTCTAAAAGTGAGCTTATTAAGGGAAGCGCCGTGAACAGCGCGGCAGCAGAACCGAGCATTTCAACAGCCGAGGCTATTCCGCTCTGACATGCATCCTTGCACAGTCCGGCCGTTATCTTGACTATAATGGCTATGCCGACGCATTTGATTATCGGAAGAAACAGCGCTGAGCTGAGGCCAGTCTGCGATATGGCGTATCGAACAAGCTCGAGGATGCTCTCAAAAAGCTGTACCGACGAAAAGCAGATAACTGCTGCGGCAGCGAGCGCGGCGGCAAGTCCGATCTCCTGATTGCTCTTTCTTATAAGCAGAATACACAGCGCTGAGATGATTGCTGCTGCCGCAGCCTTTATTACTATCTCCATCAGAGTTGAAACAGGTCTTTTATGAGAACGAAAAGCTCGCTGATTTTTTGTACCACCACAATGAGCACAACTACCAGTGCCGCAATCGTTGTCATAAGCGCCTGCTCGTCCCTCCCCGAGCGCGACAGCAATATGTTAAGTACGGCAACGAGTATGCCGACTGCCGCTATTTTGAATATGAGCTCAACTTCCATTGTTCCTCCTCATATCAGCACTATGGTGGTGATAAGTCCCAAGGCTCCGCCAATGCCGACATACATTCTTTTGTTTTCGTATAGTGTTTCACTCAGGTTCTTCTGCTCTGCCGATATCTCGGCTATGCAGCGATCGAGCGCCGCGCATTGCATGGCGCTTTCGTATCTGCCGAGGCTGCCGCCGAGAGCTATGAGAGCCGAAAGCGAGCGCTGCGATACGCATTGCAGGCGGCTTTCCGCCGCACTTGACCATATTGTGCAGAACGTCTGCTCGCCAAGCTTTGAGAAATCGTTGATCACGGCTCCGATAAAACGGGCCGTGTCGCCGGTTGACAAACCCAAGGCGACGTTCAGAACATCATCGAGAGCGGCCGCGCGCGAGGATATCTCGCTTTTCATGAGCATCAGCACGGAAACAAGCATACCGTAGGTCTTGTCCAGTTCGCTGAGACTGTGCGCTTTTATGATGCCTGACGCGGTACAGCCAAGCATAACGAGTATAGCACCGATAAGGTTCATTGCAGTCTCTCCCATCTGTAGCTGCGCGCTCCGCCCCTGTTTTCAATGATGACCGCTGCGGTGAAGGCTTCTGACTCTATGAGTCCGCGGTACACAGCGCGTTTTTTCAGTTCATCGACAGACTCCGCATGCGCCGAAGCGATAACACGTACTCCGCAGCCGATAGCCGACGCTGCCGCCGAGCAATCGTCGGGCGATGATATCTCGTCCATCACAATAAGCTGAGGATTCATTGCCCTAAGCAGCATCATGACAGCCTCGGCCTTCGGTATGTCCGACATGACGTCGGCTGCGGGGCCTACATCAAACTGCGGCGCACCGCGATACACAGCGGCCAGTTCACCGCGCTCATCGGCGACGGCGACTCTCGTGCCCGATGCGGATATGGAGCGTATCAGTTCACGCAGAAACGTCGTTTTTCCTCCGCCTGGCGGTGAGATGATAAGCGTATTATCGCGGCTGCGGTACACTGTTTTCGCGGTCTCGCCGCCGCAGGACGGCACTTCATGCGGTATGCGGATCGAAACGGAGCTGATATCGCGAAGACCGGATACCTTGCCGTGGAATATTATGCCTGTGCCGCATACTCCGAGGCGCAGACCGAAGCCGCAGCTTATGAAGCCCTTGGCCATGTCCTGCTGAACAGTGTGAACAGAGGCGCGTGTTGCTTTTTCCATCACACAGGCAATATCATCCTGCGTAACGGTTGCGTCCGATATCGGAAGCTCTCTGCCGTCTACAAGTGCTGTCGGAGCATAGCCTGTACGAAGTCTGAATTCTTCGGCGCAATTAAACTCTTTGCCGAGAGCTGCCGCCGTTTTTGCAGGCAGCAGCCTCACGGCTTCGTCATATGCGTTTATCATGCTTATATCACAGGGATGAGCAACAGCCGATCATCTATCGTGCCGTCAATTTCGTTTATAAGTTTTATAAGCTCAATATCCGAGCCGTATTTTTTTGCGAGGCTCCAAAGGTCTCCGTCCGCGCAGCGGCACATATACAAAGCCGCATCCGTTTTTTCACGGTTCAGTTCAGTTTCCTCGACCTCGCTTATCATGCCGATGCGGTCGTAGTTTAGATATCTCGTAGAAAGCGTAACGGTGATATCGCCATTTACGCCGTCTCCCACGGCAGATGCACTTACGGAAATATTAGTGACGTACATCTCGTCGGGCTTGCGGTCGGGGCCAAGCTCAAACTGCGCCTTACCTCTTACGCGGCAGGCTCTGAGCTCTCCCTCGCGGTCTTTGTATATAATATCCGCCGTGACCGGAACGAGCACTTCGTTTTCACTCATCTCTGCGCAGGCAGCATAAGCCGATGAAAAGAGTATCTCCTCGGCACCGTAGTCTGAATTATAAGCCAGGCGCACGCTTCGACTCTGCGAGTCCTCCTCGGCTTTTGTAAGGCATCGCAGCTCACTTCGTGTAAGCTCAAGCTGCTTTTTGCAGGAATATGCATCGCTTATGTATCTGATGCTGCGCTCCTGAAGGCACACTATCTGTATCGCAGCGCGGATATCCGCCGAGAGCTTATCGTCAAAAGCCTCGAAATATTGTCCCGTGACCATGGCAAACGAGGAGACCGCGGGCGCCGAGCAGTTATCAGGAAGCTCAAACAGCTGAGAAAACGGGAGCGAGAAGCTTGCCAGTTTCGGCATGCCGGACACGAGATACAAGGCCTCAATTTCCGCCGTTCCCTTTACGACGAGCTTTGTGCCCACGACCTCGCTGCCGCCGAGCTTCACAGTGCTGAATGCCTTGACAAAGTCGCCGCAGTGAAGCTCCTCGGGCAGGTCGAGCTCATCTTCGATGCTCAGTGTTTTTTCGGAAACGAGTTCTATGCTCCTGCATTTTAGCTCCTGCGTTTTGAAAAACAGCTTATCCTGCGCCACGGCAGGAGGCTCTGTCCAGCGAATGTCGACATATTTATAGCAGCTCTGCTCCATAAAAACGTTCGCGCTTACAGATATTTTTCGGGGATTGACCGCCTTGGCATCCGCCGTGAGAGACAGAAGCGTTGTAACGGCAAGGCTTGTGCTGTCTGCTCCCGGAGCGTCAAAATTCACTTCAAACGCAGCGGTGGTTCCGACAATGCGAACGCCGTCCCCCATTTCGGGGATGTACATGACCGTAATGTCTATCTCGCCGCTTACGCAGACGGCATCCTGGCTCACGGTCTTCTCGCGTATTCTGCACTGACGGCGGCAGCAAAGGATGCGGAGTATATCCTCCAGTGTATCGGGAACTATGAGCTCTGCGTCACTGTGTGCCTCTGCAACGGAGCTGCACAGCTTTTTATAGATGCTGCTTTCCTTATTTTCAAGTTCGATCTTCATGGCATTTCTCCTTAAATTTGCTTTGTACATACTATGCTGCCGCGCAATGCTTAATGACAGCGAATGAGCCAAACTCCGAGGCATATAAGAGCCGCTGCCAGCATGAACCACCAAAACTGCGTCGGAAGTATAAGCGAGAGAATTATTATAATCCCTGAAATTATCGCGATCACAGCGAAGAATGCAAACGGACCTTTACGCAAAAAACCGCCCCCAGCATACGCGTTTTTATAAAACGTATGCCGGAGGCGGTCGTTATATTCTATTTATTTTCCCAAAACTTATTCTTTGCTGCAAGTTCATAAAGTCTTGCGTATGAATCGTATCGGCTTTTTTGTATCTGTCCGGTCTTAACGGCAGCCGTCACCGCGCAGCCCGGCTCTTTTAGATGAGCGCAGTCGGCAAAGCGGCATGAGCCGATGTAATTTTTAAAATCTCGAAAGTCGTATTGAAGCTCGGATTTATCAATGGTCTGCATCATTTCGATCTCGAACGAGGCAAAGCCCGGCGTGTCCGCGATGTAGGTTTCGTCACCTGCATCAAAAAGCTCAACATGGCGTGTTGTATGTCTGCCTCGGCCGAGCTTTTCGCTCACTTCGCCCACCTGAAGGCGCAGCTCCGGGAGCATGGCGTTTAATATGCTCGATTTGCCAACGCCGGAGTTGCCTGTGAACGCGCATATTTTGCCTCTGAGCGCATTTTTCAGCTCCCCTATGCCATCGCCGGTCTCAGCGCTTACTCTGTACGTCTCAAAGCCCGAGGCAGAATAGATATTAAACAACTCATCGGCAGGGTCAATATCGGTTTTATTTATACAGACTATCAGCTCGCAGCCGGCCTCCTCCGTTATAACGGACACTCTATCTATTAAAAACGGATCTGTTACAGGATTTGTGTTCGCTGCGATGAATATAAGCGCGTCAATATTGGCAACAGTAGGACGGATGAAAAAGTTTTTACGCTCATGCACGGCCGTTACATAGCCTTTTGAACCGTCAGCGTCGAAGCTCACTCTGTCGCCGACCATGGGTGATGTGCCGTCAAGGCGGAACTTTCCGCGCGCCCGGCATTCGTAGACGCCGTCGCCGGAATTAACATAGTAAAAGCCGCTGAGTGCTTTGATTATCGTGCCGTCCATTCAGCCACCGCTTCCCGACGGGCCGGAGGATATCGTTATGGATATCTTCGTATGCGCCTCGATCTGAGTTCCTGCCGCGATGTTTTGGTCAATGACCGTCCCGGCGTCGAGATCACTGTCCGCCGTTGAGATATTTCCTATGCTGAGGTTGCTGCTTTCTATCTTGTCGAGTGCAGACTGTTTGGACAGCCCCTTGAGCTGAGGCACTTTTGTCATGATCGTTTCAGGTCCGGTGCTTATTATGATTTTTATTTCAGAGCCCTCATCGGCGGCAGCCCCGGCGACGGGATCGGTGCTTATAACATATCCCTTCGTTATGCTGTCCGACGGAGCTTGCTCGAGCACATAGGTAAAGCCCGCGTCCTGGATCATGCTTATAGCTTCTTCTCTTTCGCGGTTTACGATATCGGGCACTTTCAGAAGCCTCGGCTGCTCGGCGACCGTTTCCGCGGCGCAGACGAGCTCGACAACGATATTGCTGTTTTTGTCGTTTATGGATTTGCTGCGCCCGGCTTCGGGATTTTGCGAGAGAATTATGCCGTATTCGTGCTCAAGATCTACCTTGAAGGTGACCTTGAAGTCATAGACCTTCTTGTAGTCCTTATCATTTATGACATCCTCATAGTAACGGCCGACGAAATTATCTACCTCTACCTTTACAGGATCGGAAAAAAGATCTTTGAGAAAATAACCGTTTAAGAACACAAAGCCTATTATGACAAACAGCAGAACGGCCAATATACCGGAGCTGATGGCTATCTTGCGGCTGCGGCGGTTTTTCTTCCTGCGCTGCGGCGGCTCGTCGCTGTCTATAAGTACTGCCTCGGAATCCTCAAGCACATGAGCTGCCAGGCTTTGCGCCTTATACTGCTCAAGATCTGCAAGCAGCTCGCTTGCCGTCTGATAGCGTTCTTCTATATCGGAGTTCATTGCCTTAAGGCATATACGTTCAAGCTCCTCGGGAATATCAGGAATCAACTCGCGGGGGCTGACGGGGTCGGTATTCATATGCTTTACTGCGACTTCAACATCGGAAGAGCCTATATACGGCAGCTTGCCGGTGAGCATTTCGTACATGACGATGCCGAGCGAATATATATCACTTCGAGCATCGGGAGCCTGACCGCGCGCCTGCTCAGGCGCGATGTAGTGCACCGAGCCGACGGCCTCGCCGTTGGTTTCCTCAATATCGTTTTCGAGCGAGGCGATACCGAAGTCTGCGACCTTTATCATGCCGTCCTTAAGAAGCATGATATTCTGCGGCTTTATATCGCGGTGGATAATTCCCTTACTGTGCGCATGCTCTAAGGCCTTTGCGGTCTGAATGGTGAAATCCAGAACCTCGGCGGGCTCAAGAACGCTTTTTTTCTGCAAATACTGCTTGAGCGTTATGCCGTCTATGAGCTCCATAACGATATACTCGACATCGTCGCTGTGACTTACGTCATACACCGAGACGATGTTCGGGTGAGAAAGCATGGCGACGGCCTGCGACTCGGCGCGAAAACGCCTCCGAAGCTCGGTGTTTGCAGCAGTTTCGTCACGCATTATCTTGACCGCGTCATATCTGTTAAGTCTGTGACACAGAGCCTTGTACACATTCGCCATGCCGCCCGAGCCGATGAGCTCGATGATCTCATAGCGGTCATCAAGGATCCTGCCTATATATTTATCAGCACTGTTTTCCATAATAGCACCTTTAATATCAAGTCTTAATTAAAACGATAGATACATTGTCTCTCGCTCCGCGCGCAAGCGCAAGCGCCATGAGCTTGGAGCATACGTCCTTTGGCAAGGCATTTTCCCTGAAATGATCGTGGATCTCCTTATCACTGACCATATTGCTCAGCCCGTCCGAGCACAGCAGGATACCGTCTCCCTTACGGAGGGGGCATTCGAAATAATCCGACTCTACGGATGCGTCGACGCCGAGCGCGCGGGTTATGATATTTTTCTTCGGATGATGAGCCGCTTCCTCCCTGCTTATCGCCCCCATGGCGACAAGCTCCTCGACATACGAATGGTCGCGGCTTATCTGCCTTATCTCGTCCTTTGACAGATAGTACGCTCTGCTGTCGCCGACATTGACGAGGCAGGCCTTGCGGCGCGTTATAATGCCGCCGACGAGAGTGGTGCCCATGCCGTTGTAATCTGCATCAAAGCGCGAATATTCATAAACAACACCGTTTGCGTCGGCGCAACTGTCGCGCAGAAGCTTCTCGTGGTTTCCCATTATAAGGCGCGGTGCGACAAGGCTTTCATATACCCGGCTGACAAACTCCTTGCTTGAGAGCCGGCTTGCGAGGTCGCCGGCCTTTGCGCCGCCCATACCGTCGCATATGACCGCGATAACGCATTTGCGCCTATCACAATTTTCTATAATATAGCTGTCCTGATTTTCGCTTCTGACCTTTCCCTTGTCAGTTATGCCGAAACTTTTCATTTTTTCTGATTGCCCTTCTGCATTTTTCTGCGGAGCTGACCGCAGGAGGCTTCAACATCGCCGCCGAGCTTGCGGCGGACCGTTACATTAACGCCGTTATCCTCCAAGACCTTGACAAATGCCTTGATATGCCCTTGAGTCGAGGGCTGAAAACGGCTCTCCTCAACATGATTCATAGGTATTAGATTGACGTGTGCGCCGACGTACCTTGCGCGCTTGGACAAAAGCTCCGCGTGGTACTGCGTATCGTTCACGCCGTCGATCATTATATACTCAAACGATATCCTGCGGCCGGTTTTCTCATAATAGCGGCGGCAGCACTCCATGAGCTCATCCACTCCTCTGCCGTGATTTGCCGGCATTATTTTCGAGCGTGTCTCGTCATCGGGCGCGTGCAGGGATACCGATAAGGTCAATTGTAAATTAAGCTCTGCCAGTTTGTCAAACTTTTCGGTTATTCCACAGGTCGAGAGCGAGATGTGTCGCATACCGATATTCATACCGTCGGGGTGGTTTACGAGTTCAAGGAATTTAACTACGTTATCAAAATTATCAAGCGGCTCGCCTATGCCCATTAGGACAATGTTTGATATCGGCTTTCCCGAGTCGAGCTGCGAGAACATGACCTCCTCAAGTATCTCGTTCGGCTCAAGGCATCTGACAAGTCCGCCGATGGTCGACGCGCAGAACGCGCAGCCCTGACGGCAGCCGACCTGAGTTGATACGCACACTGTGTTTCCATGCTTATAGCTCATTACGACGGTCTCGACCGCGTTGCCGTCGTAAAGCTCCCAAAGATATTTTATCGTGCCGTCTATTTTCGATACCTGCTTGCTGAGCACCTTCGGCCTATAAACGGTGTATTCGCTTTTGAGATTTTCACGCAGGGATTTCGGGATGTCGCTCATCTCATCGATCGAGCCGATTCCTCTGCCGAGCCATTTGAACACCTGTTTTGCGCGGTATTTCGGTTCACCGAGCTCTGAAAGTATCTGTTCTATCTCATTCGGGAGCATACTCCTAAGGTTTTTCATTAATTTCTCCTCAGCTTGCAGACAAAAAATCCGTCCGTCCCGTGAACATCGGGCCAAAACGTAACACATCCGTTTTCATCGGCTTCACCGTTGGCCAACGTAAAGCGCTCAGCTGAAAACTCAGGGTGAACGCGCAGAAATTCGCGCACAACACCCTCGTTTTCCTCCTCCATAACGGTGCAGGTCGAGTATATCACAATACCGCCGGGCTTTACGAATCGCGAAAGGTTTTCAAGTATCGCTGCCTGGATCGGCGGCATCGCGGTGCTGTCCTTTTGCGGCTTATATCGTATCTCAGGCTTCTTGCGGATAACTCCGTAGCCAGAGCACGGAACGTCACAGATAACAGCGTCATATTGCTTATTATAAGGCAATTTCGCATCGTGCGGAAAAGCGTTTATAATGTCGATCCCAAGGCGCTGCGCTCCGTCATTTATTAGCCGTATCTTCTTGTCGTGAAGGTCGCAGGAATCTATATGTCCCTTATTTTTCATAGCGATCGCGGCGGCAAAGCTTTTTCCGCCGGGTGCTGCGCACGCGTCAAGGATGTCCATGCCGGGCGTAAGCTCTGCGGCCAGCACAGAGCACTTTGCTGCCGGATCCTGAACATAAAACAGCCCCTCGTCAAAGCCGTCCATAGCACTCACGCTGCCGGAGGCAACGAGACAGTCGGGCAGCCACGGATGCTCTGCGCATTCAACGCCCGAGGTTTTAAGACGCGCAAGAAGCTCCTGCGCCGATATTTTCAGTGTGTTTACCTGCAGACAGGTGTCGGGTATCGTATTATTTGCCGCGAAAAACGCCTCTGCCGCATCATAACCGCGGCGTGTGATGATGTATTGCACCAGCCACAATGGGTGACTGTATTTGACTGAAAGATACTCGGCCGTGCCCTTTCCGGGTATATCGGGCAACTGCGTCTTATCGGCGGCAAGCCTTCTCAAAACGGCGTTGCAGAAGCCGGATGCCCTTGAATAGCCAAGCTTTCTGCACAGTGTGACCGATTCATTCACGGCAGCCGAAGCCGGGATCCTGTTCATAAAAAGCAGCTGATATGCGCCCGCGCGCATTATATCGCGCACCTTTGGCTCGATCTTCGATGAGGCCGAGCTGTACAGGTCGATATAATAGTCAAGAAGCGCTGTGTTCTGCGTAACGCCGAGGCTTATGCTCACAGCCAACGCCAGTGAACGCTGATCAAGACCGTATTTGGTTTTCATCGCGTCGCCGAGTGCAGACGACCATGCGCCGTCGCGCCGTATCCTCTCAAGCGCAAAGACTGCGGCCTGCCTTGCTTTATCCAATGCTTAATCCACCTTTATGGGATGTCCGAGCAGATAGTCGGACGCTTTCATGCGTTTTTTACCGGCTGCCTGAAGCTCGGTTATCAAAACCGTTTCGCCGCCCATGCAGGCGACTTCTATGCCATTTTTTCCGGCACTTATTATGCTGCCGGGCGGGTTCGGGGTTTTAGTCTGTGTATACTCGGCAGAGTATATTTTAAATACCTTGCCGTCAAGCTCTGCCGTTGCTACCGGCCAGGGCTGCAGGCCGTAGATATGCTTAATTATCTCTCGCGGTTTTTTGCCCCAGTCGATCGGGCTTAAGCTCTTATCGAGCATTTTTACATAGCTTGCCTTGCTGTGATCCTGCGGCGTTCTCGGCGCAGTGCCGGCCTCGATATCGCGCAGCGTTTTGTCTAAAAGCTCCGCTCCCATGAGCATGAGCCTGTCAAAAAGCTCGCCGGAGGTCTCAAACTCGCCGATTTCGGTCTCGGCAGTGTATATTATATCGCCGGTGTCCATTTCTGAGGCAAGGTACATGGTCGAAACGCCGGTTATCTTATCGCCGTTTAACACCGCCCACTGAATTGGAGCTGCTCCGCGGTATTTAGGCAGCAGCGACGCATGGACGTTTACAGCACCGTACTTCGGAACCTCGAGCATATCGTCCGGCAGAATGCGGCCATAGGCAACAACAACGAGAATGTCGGGCTCAAGGCTCTTTACGAGCTCTGTTGCCGTTCCGTCGCGCAGCTTTGTCGGCTGATAAACGGGAATATCGTGCTCCAAGGCAAGCTCCTTAACGGGGCTGAACGACAGCTTCATGCCTCTGTCGCGCGGCTTATCCGGTTGAGTAAAAACGCCGACTACATCGTATTTTTCATCTATGAGTTTTTTCAGCGAGGCAGCGGCGAAGTCCGGTGTGCCCATAAAAACTATACGCATGCTCAATCCTCGCTTCCGCTTCCCCTCAGTTCTTCCTCAGACAGCATACGCTCGGCCTTTTCAGTGAAAATATGCCCATCCAAATGGTCAAGCTCGTGGCAGATGCATCTTGCGGTCAGGCCCGTGCCGGTGTATTCGAACCACTTCCCGTCTCTATCCTGGGCGCGGACGGTCACACACGACGGACGGCGGACTATGCCGTACTCGCCGGGAACGCTGAGGCAGCCCTCGGCACCAACCTGCTCGCCCTCGCTTTTCACGATGACGGGGTTAATGAGCTCGAGTATCTCCTCGTTCTCTTCCTCCTCGACATTAGTCTCAATAACTAAGACGACGCGGCGAAGTATGCCCACCTGGGGTGCCGCAAGGCCGACACCGTTTGCGTTTTCAAGCGTTTCGGCCATATCGTCAAGAAGCTGGTGGAGTCTGTCATCGAACTTGACCTGCTCGCGGCAGACCTTGTGAAGTATCTTATCCTCTTGGGTCACTATGTGTCTGAGTGCCATAATCTTCTCCTAATCAGAGGGGTTATTATCAGCAAAAACACTGACGCCCCTGTATTTGCCGGATCCCGCGCAGCGAATGAGCACCGACGAGACAAGCTCGCGCAGCTGCTTATCGGCCGTGCAGCATATATTGACTCTGTATCTGTATCTGTTGTTTACCCTGACTACCGGCAGTGGAGCCGGCCCGAGTATGCGCACATCGTATCCGGCGCCGATAGACGCCTTCAGCACCGTGCATATATCCGTGCAGCATTTTATCACCGCGCTTTCTACAGCCCCCGATGCCGTTATTGCTATGATATCGGCAAATGGCGGCGTGTTTTGCAGTCTGCGCAAACTGAGCTCTGTTTTGTAAAAACCGTCATAGTCCTGCGCAGCAGCAAGTCGTATAAGCTCATTTTGCGGAGTGAAGGTCTGAATGATCGCGCGGCCGGGCTTACTGCCCCTTCCGCTGCGCCCGATAACTTGGGTTATGAGTGAAAACGTCCGCTCGCCCGAGCGATAATCGCCGCAGTACAGGCTCTGATCGGCCGAAATAACACCGATGAGCGTCACATTTTCAAAATTAAGCCCCTTGGTGACCATTTGCGTACCGACCATTATGGGTATCTTTTCGTTTTTAAATTTACCGAGCAGCGCATCGTGACTGCCGGCAGCCTTGACCGTATCCGTATCCATGCGGAGAATATCTGTATCGGGGTAGAGCTCATGAAGCTCTTCTTCAATAAGCTGTGTGCCCGCGCCTATAAACGTGAGCACTCCGCCGCAGTCGGGGCAACGGCTGTCCACCATGCGCGTATAGCCGCAGTAATGGCACATAAGGCGCTTATTTGCGCTGTGATATGTCAGCGAAACGCTGCAATTCGGGCATTTATAGACATATCCGCAGTCTCCGCAGCAGATAAGCTTATTCGCTCCACGGCGATTTATAAACAGTATGCTCTGCTCGCCTCGTGAGATATTCTCCTCAAGCTCTGCGCGCAGACGTGAGCTCAGCTCGATGCCGTTTCCGGCTTTGAGCTCTTTTTTCATATCGACTATTTCGACTGCCGGCAGCTGCATTGCGTTATACCGCTCGCGCAGCTCGAAAAATTTATACTTCCCCGTCTCTGCCGCGTATCGACTTTCGATATTCGGTGTTGCCGAGCCAAGCAGCAGCAGCGAATTTGTTTTCACACAGCGGTACTTTGCAATGTCGCGCGCGTGATATCTCGGAGAGCTTTCGGACTTATAGCTATCCTCCTGCTCCTCGTCAATGATTATAAGACCGAGATTTTCAAATGGCGCAAATACCGCGCTGCGCGTGCCGATGGCGAGTCTTGCCGAGCCGCTTTTTATTCGCTTCCACTCGTCGTAGCGCTCGCCTATTCC
>CAVGIU010000006.1:0-5496 GCA_963629425.1 Oscillospiraceae bacterium | reverse complement strand
CCTATTCCAAGGCTGCTGTGCAATATTGCAACGCTGTTGCCGAAATATTCGGAAAACGTCCGTATCATCTGCGGCGTCAGCGCGATCTCGGGTACCAAAAGGATCGCACATTTGCCGCTTTTAAGCGTGTCGTCTATAAGACGGATATACACGGAGGTCTTGCCGCTTCCCGTGACGCCGCATAAAAGCGCGGCCTCCGGGCAAGGCTCGTCCAGCAACTTTTTGAGCCCTCCATAAGCAGCCTCCTGCTCATGATTGAGAATCGGCGGAGGCTTGAGCTTTCCCGCCCAAATCTCGGGGCGGCGGAAGACCTCCTCCTGCTCGGTTATCACGAGTCCTGCGTTTATAAGCGCGTTGAGCGACTGCCGCGACGCGCCCGTAAAATGCATCGCCTCGCGAGCCGAAACTCTGCCTGTCGAGCACAAAAGCTCCAGCAGCGACGCCTGCATGGGCGCTTTTCTGCGCTTTGTCTGCGCGAGGGCAAACGCCTCCTCGGCATCGACAGTAAGGTCTATCATTTCGCACATCTTGTCGTTTACTCGTCGCGCACCGGCAGCGTCGAACCAGCAGCCGGCAGGAAGAATCACCCTCACCGCATCATAGACCGTGCAGAACAGTCTGTCGTGCATCCACAGGGCGAGCTTCAGCTGGGCCTGCGTGAGCATTGGCTCTTTATCAAGGCATGATTCTATCGGCTTGAGCTTTTCATATTCGCTTTTATTCGAAAGTCCGAGGACAATGCCCTCACTGCGGCGGTTGCCGCGCGAAAACGGAACGGTAACGCGCATTCCCGGAATGACCCTGTCCGCCAAGCTGTCGGGGATCAGATAATCATAGGGCTTATCCAGGCTGTAATTTGCAGCGGAGACCGCGATTTTCGCTATGCGATTTTCAGACATGTCCCACCGCCCTTAAGCAAAACTAAGCGGAGCAATGCGGCTCCGCTGTTGGTTATTTTTCTATGGTAAGCTTGCCGGTGTATACTTCGTTTATCGCTTCGGAAACGGGCTTTTGATCAAGGACTATTCCCTCTTCCTCTGCGGCGGAGGATATTTGGCGAGCTCTTCTTGCTACTAGATTTACGAGCTGATAACGATTGCCTGTCTTGCTTACAAGCTCAGCAACGGGTGGATAAAGCATCATGGTCAGTCTACCTCACTTAAATAGTCTTTTCTAAGGTCATATTTGCAGTATTCTGCTGTGATTATTGCCGAAAATTCCTTGGCGGCCTTATCGGCATCATCGTTTATTATGATATAGTCATAAAAGTCGGCGGCGGCATACTCCTCTTTCGCTCGGATAAGGCGAGCCTCGATCTTGCGTTCGGAATCGGTGCCTCTGCTGCGCAGGCGCTTTTCAAGCTCGGCCATGGAGGGCGGAATGATAAACACCATAACGGCCTCGGGCATCTTCTGATGCACCTGGAGAGCGCCCTGAACCTCAATATCAAGCAAAACGTTCATACCCTCGTTTAGCTTTTTCTCAACATATGCCTTGGGCGTGCCGTAGGAGTTTGCGACATACTCGGCATGCTCAAGAAATTCATCGTTCGCGACCATGTCGCGGAACCGGTCGAGATCGACAAAGAAGTATTCCTTGCCGTCCACCTCGTTTGGGCGTGGCTTCCTTGTCGTCACTGAAACCGAAAAACATACATCGTCGCGCCCCTCAAGGGCCTTGAAAACGACGGTACTCTTCCCCGCTCCGGACGGTCCGGATATAACTATAAGCTTTCCTCTTTGATTAGCCATTCGCTGCACCTTCCTCATTCTTGTTTGACATTCGCGCAGCCAGTATCTCCGGCGTGAGCGCGGATAGGATAACGTTTCCGCTGTCCATTATCAGAGCCGCCTTCGTGCTTCTGCCGAAGGAGGCATCTATTAAAAGTCCTCTGTCTCTCGCATCCTGGATCATTCGCTTTATCGGCGCCGATTCAGGGCTTACCATGGCTATAATGCGCTCGGCGCTGACCATGTTTCCGAATCCGATATTTATAAGTGTCATACCGGCCTCACTCAATATTCTGTATTTGCTCGCGGATTTTCTCGATCTCGGACTTGAGCTCGACAACGACATGCGCGATAGATGAATTTTGGCACTTTGAGCCTGTCGTATTCGCCTCGCGGTTAAACTCCTGGAGCAGGAAATCGATCTTGCGGCCAATCGGCGAGCCGGTCTCGAGCATTTGACGCAGCTGAGCGATGTGACTGCGCAGGCGTACAGTCTCCTCGTCAACGGCGATCTTGTCCGCGAATATCGCAGCTTCGGTAAGTATACGCGACTCGTCTATGCCCGATGAGCCGAGCACCTCATTGAGCTTGCCGAGGAGCTTCTCCCGATACTCCTTTACGGTAAGCGGAGAGTTTTTCTCAATAATTGAAACATAGTTTTCGATGTTTTTAAGCTTTGTCAGTACGTCAGACTTGAGCTTTTCGCCCTCAGCGATGCGCATACGGTCAAAATCACACAGCGCCTGCTCGGCTATCGTGCGCATACCCTCGGCCACAGCATCCGCATCCAGCTCTTTTTTCTCGACGGAAAGAACATCGGGCAGACGGCTTACACCCATGACGCTTGCATCATTAATAAGCCCGTACTTGTCAGAGATAATATTAAGCGCGTCAAGATAACCCTTGAGAAGCGGCTCGTTTATTCTGACGACCATATCATCGGCCATCGACGTGTCAATGGTCACAAACACGTCTACCTTGCCGCGGCTTATATGAGCGCTCACGACCTGCTTTATCGTCTCCTCCGCAAAGAGGAAGCTGCGCGGCATTCTTACAGATGTATCAAGGAATTTATTGTTAACGCTTTTAAGCTCTACGCTTACTTCAATACCCTCGACAGTGCCCTTAGCGCTGCCGTATCCGGTCATACTTTTTATCATTTTCCGCACCTCAACGAAGCTGTGTAATCTCAAATTTTATCGGATTTTTGCGCTTACTGCGGCGCTGATACACAACAACGCAGGCAACCGCGACGCAAAAAGCCAAAAAGCTGCAAAGTACGCTCATGCCCTCGCTCAGTCCGCAGGAGGCGGCAATGATATAGCCGATAATAAATACCAGCATCGGTACGATATACACAACGAATGCCGCGCCGAATATCCTTGAGCTGAGGCTTTCGATGACCACCTTTTCGCCCGGCCGTGCATGAACCGTGTTCTTCGCGAATGCCTTTATCTCGCTTTGGAAAACGCAGCTTTCACAATTGCCGCAGTTGCTTCCGCATGCCGTGCCGCGAGATACGGCTACCTCGGCCATGCCGTTTGGAAGCACCTTGGTTACGACTGCATCCTGAGTCATTAGTAAAGACCTCCCGTCTTAATCCTTATATATCGTAACAGTTACTTTTACATCGCCAACGGCGCCGACATTTTCGTAGCCGGAAACGGTCACCCTTGCGCTGACAATGATCTGCCCCGTTGTCGTTCCGTAATCGGACAGATCCGCGACGACCGTTATATCCTCGGCCTTTATCCGGTTGAGCACATCCTGACTGAGGGCACGTAGCGTGACCTCGATTTCCTTCGTGTCGATAGTGGCACGGTAGCCGCTCGTCACGCCCTTGCAGGCAATATTCGACGTTGTGAATGTCTTTGTGTGCGTACCGTTAATTTCGATCGTGACCTTTGCCTCGGAAACGCCGGTTATATTTTGTACACCCTCCGGCAGTTCAATGGAAAACGTGTGCTCGTAGCCGCTGTTAAACGAGGACAGATCTATCGTGCCGAGCTCTATACTGTCAATTTCGTCAATTATCCTGGAGTCTCCGGCGACCTTTATGCTGCCGGGATCAATGCTGACGTTGCAGTCGCTTTCGGTTATTCCGCCGCCCGATATGATCCGTACCTTGAGCGCCACTTCCTTGGTTTTCAGTATCGGCTGAGTTGCTGTGACTGTATCCTCGGATATGCGCAGGCCTGTCTTATCGATTATATTGTCATTTTTATCGCGCAGAGTAAATTCGGCTTCCTCGATATATACGGAATCAATAGTCTGATCCTTGCCGAAGCTGACCCATGCGTGGTCGATCTTATTTATGATTTCCTCCGGGCCTTCAACCGTGAGCGTCTTGGGCTCGAAGACAAATTCCTCCGCTACGCAGCCGTCGGCTATCGCGCCTTCAAAGCTGCCCTTTATGTCTATCGTCTTGCTGCCGTTTTTGATAACAGTGAAGTTTATCGTATCCGGGGTTTTGCGGACTACACTTATCTCATTTTCATTGACATAGTTTGGGAAAACAAGCTTGTATGTCCACGTCATGTTATTTGGCTCGGTTATTCCGCTGACGTCGATAACAGCCTTGATATCAGAGGCCTTGAGCTTTGATATCGTGCTGCGGTTCCCCTTTACGACTATGCTCACGGAGTCGGCGCTCACACCTGTTATCGAGAGATTACGCTCGCTCAGAAGCTCTTCCTGCCCCTGAAACTCGACAGGTATTCCGGTAAACGTAAGATCCCTGTCGGTCGTGTCCTGACTGGTCACATACACCCACATCAGAAGCGAGAACAGCAGCGAGACGACCATCCAAAATATCTTGCTGTCATATATTTTGTTAGTTCTTTTTTTCTGTTCCATCATTGTTCACCTTATGCTTGTCAAAAAAGCGGGAAAAAACTTCAGAGGCGGTACTTTTCTTGGTCTCTTCGACCACAAGTTCGTTGCGCAGTATCTGCTCGAGCATTGAAACCGAGAGATTTCGCTTGAGCATACCCTCAACGGCGACGGATATGCCGCCTGTCTCCTCCGATACGATGATCGTTATCGCGTCGGATACCTCGCTTGCACCGATACCGGCGCGGTGACGCATACCGAGATCCTTGCTGAGGTTTGTCTTCGTGGTGAGCGGGAGCACACAGCCGGCGGCGGCAATCCTGAAGTTGCGGATTATAAGTGCGCCATCATGCAGCGGAGCCTTGGGATAGAATATGTTCTTCAAAAGCTCGGCAGTTATGTCTGCGTCAATGATAGTGCCGGTCGTCATGATATCGCTGAGCTTAACATTGCGCTCGTATATGATAAGTGCGCCCGTCTTGGTTTTTGACATCTGTTCACATGCGAGCACCGTCTGCGTAATGGCTGCTTCAGCCTTGCTCGTAGCCTGCACCTTGGGCGAGAATATACCGTAAAAATCCTTACTGCCCATTTTGGACAGGAGCTTTCTGAGCTCGGGCTGAAATATGATGACCAGTGCTATAAGGCCTATCTCAACAGTCTTGCGCAGTATGAAGTTTATCATAGTCAGGTTGAACACCGAAGGCCCCGACAGCCACAAGACGATAAGCAGCAAAAGTATTCCCTTGGCAAGGTTATACGAGCTTGTCTTGCGCACAAGATCTATCACCTTATAGAACAAAAAAGCAACAATAAGGATATCGACGATATCCCAAAAGCTGATTGTCGAAAGGTAATTGAGTATTCTTAAAAAGTAACTCGAAAAGTCCTGCATTATAATCCCCAATCATCTTTATCTGCGGACTGCACACGC
>CAVGIU010000005.1:36675-37227 GCA_963629425.1 Oscillospiraceae bacterium | reverse complement strand
TCGTTAATGGGGATCGCAAAGCCCAAGCCCTCCACGCCGGAGGAGCCGACCTTTGCGGTCGCGATGCCGATGACCTCGCCGCTTTCGTTGTAAACGGGTCCGCCGGAGTTGCCGGAGTTGATGGCCGCATCGAATTGGAACATATTTATCGCGGCGCTGCCCCCATCGGTCGTGATGCTGCGGTCAAGCGCGCTCACGCGGCCGGAGGTCATTGAAAAATCAAGCTCGCCCAGGGGATTTCCGATGGCAAAGACGCTGTCACCCACGGCGATATCGTCACTGTTGCCGATGGTCACGGGGTTCAGGTCGGAGGCGTCGATCTTTAAGACGGCGACGTCGTTATCCTCGTCAAAGCCGACGACCTTGGCTTCGAAGCTCGATTTGTCCTTAAACAGGACGCTTATCTTGTAGCCTCTTTTTTGTGCCGACTCGATGACATGGTAGTTTGTCATGATGTATCCGTCGGCGGTTATGACAAATCCGGTACCGGCAACGGCGCTTGCGCTCTGTTGGCCGAATATGTTGGCATAGGTACTTTCAAGCGAAACGCCC
>CAVGIU010000005.1:0-36665 GCA_963629425.1 Oscillospiraceae bacterium | reverse complement strand
GTCTGCGTGCAGCCGAGCTCGTATATCTCGTTTGCCGAGGCCGTCTCGGTGCTGACCTTTTTGCCGCCCGTCGTGCTGACGATGGGCTTGACGGAGTTATCCTTCGCCGTGCTGTCGGTAAGGTTCCCCTTGACCGCGCTCCACGATACGAAGCCGCCGACCATGCCGCCGACCAGCGCGCACACAAGGCACATGCACGCGATCTTCAGCGTGCCGCTGCGGTGTGCCTCGCCCGACTTATCCCGAGGTTTTTTCTCCTCGGGCGCATAGTAGTTGGGCACATCTGTCGCCTCGTCCTGCGGGACAAACTCCGCGTCCTCATACAGGCGCTGCTCGGGACGGACAAAGTGGTACTCGCCGTCTATCCCGGTGTCATCGGACGAATCATCTGTTCTCTTGTCTCTGTTGTCGTCCATTACGGCCTCCGGGTGTGTTCGTTTCATCTTGTGATATTATAATACACATTCTTTATGACAAAGGCATGAACAAAAAAGAAAGTTTCTATAAACAGTGGTGAATAGCCGATAGGTGTTCGCCCAAACGGCGAATGAAATTTGAATAACACCGCAGGTGACGGATACGGTTTTGCCGGCATATGCGACACCGGGTTCACGCACAGCCCCCGTGCGCCTCTGAAAAATCGCCTCTAAAAAACTCCGAGGGATTTGAATATCAGCGACCAGGCGAACATAGTAAAGCAGCACAGGGCGCTGGTGGATACGACGATATCGCCCGCGAGCTCATCGTCGCCGCCCATCTGCTGAACCATTGTAAACGATGCGATGGCCGTGGCCGAGCCGAAAATGGCTATCATTCCGGCAAAGGCTATGCCTCGTATGCCGAGAAGGTATGCCGCTGTGAGGAATATGCCCGGCATGATAACGAGCCTGCCGAGGCAGACCTCGATAAGATCCTTAACGTATTTATGTATGCCGCCCCACTGAAAAAACGCACCGAGCATGAACAGCATCATGGGGTTGGTCGCTCCGGCGATCTGCTTTATTGTCGACAGCAGCGCATCGGGAAGCTTTATGCCCGGCAGCAGGAAGGCTATGCCCGCGATCGTTCCGAGGATGAGAGGGTTTTTGAAGATATCGGCGATGATGTGCAGGGGCTTCGGCTTATTGCCGTTAAAAAGCTCGAGCGTCACGACCGCAATGGCGTTGAACATAGGAACGACCACAGCGATGAGCATGACAACCGAGCCCGCGTCCGCCCCGGGGACGAGTGCCGTTGCGAGCGGCAGACCGATGATAACGAAGTTTGAGCGGTAAAGGCCCTGTATCTTCACGCCGCGCTTTGCCGTTTCCTTCTCGGTCAGCATGACATAGGCAAAGCAGAGGAAAAACTCGACAATAACGCCGACGGCCGCGAATATGAGCAGCTTCGGCTGCACCGCGCTTGACAGGTCGGAGGTGTAGATGTTATAAAACAGCATTACCGGCATGAAGTAGCGAAACAGCATTTTGTTGAGCTTCGGCACATCCGAGCGTTTTATAGCGCCCAGATGCCTCGCAAGGCAGCCGAGCGCCATGATGAGAAATATCGGAACGACCGCGTTTACGCAGACTGCAAAGGCCGTCATTTCCCGTCTTTCCTCTGAAGCTTATGCTTTTTTCCGTCGGGAGTCTGAATATAGGTGTTTTCAAGCACCTCGACAGCTCCCTTGCGCCATTCGTCGAGGTATTCCCTGCGCAGCACGTCGCGCTCGGCAAGCTCCTCGGCGGTCAGCTCGCGCTCTTTTTTTATGCGGGCAAGCTCGTTTATTCTCTGAAGCTTTGAGTTTTCCATTATTCTATCGTCCCCAATTCGTCAAGAGTCTTTTCAAACGCCGGAATGAAATGCTCGATAAAATATTCGGCCTCCGGCAGGTTGTAGGCATGTATCGCCGCAAGCGTCTGCTTCTCGGCGTTTAAAAACTCGTTGTTTCCGGCCTTGCGCTCCTCAATACATTTAATATAAGCGCTCAGCTTGTCTGCGGCCTTGACTATCGGGTGCAGCTCGCGCTGCGTTTCGCCGACGAGAACGGGCTCGAACGCCGCCTGAAGCTCCCGCGGCAGCATGCCGAGAAGCTTTTCCGACGCTATCGTCTCGACACGGCGGTAAGCGCTCATGATCTCATCGTCGTGGTATTTTATCGGCGTGGGCAGGTCGCCCGTGAGTATCTCGCTTGCGTCGTGATACAGTGCGACCGTCGCGCAGGCCTCGGGATCGCAGGGCACGCCGTACACGTCACGGCGGATAACACCCAGCGCGTGGGCAATAACGGCGACCATGTGGCTGTGCTCCTGGATATTTTCATGTATGGAATTGCGCATCAGACTCCAGCGTTCAATATAGCGCATTCGGGAGATAAGCGCGAAAAAATTGCTGTCCATTATACTTCTCCTGTGTTAAAATCGTAGGTAATCTTATCACATGCGCAAAAGAATATCAATTTTTTGCGGAACATTTTTTCGCGATACTTCGTCATAGGACTGTTGATCGATCATCATATCGTTGAAAGGAACAGATTTTAAATGAAAAAGTTTACTAAAATTATATGTGCGGTCCTCTGCCTTGCAATGGCAGCGGCATTGTGCGCCTGCTCAACCGATAACAGTGCACAGGGCAAAAAGACCGATGACGATAATACGCAGATTGCAAACCCCGTGCACGAGTCGAGCGCCGAGGAGTTTAAGGCCTCCGGCATCGTTATGCCCGAAATCGACGGCAAAACGCCCGTTTACATGACCATCGACGGCGCTTCGACGCTGTATCAGGCCGATTACGGCAATTTTATAATCCGTGCGCAGAAGACCGACGAGCAGGAGGATATCTCCGGTATGAACTATGATTGGAAGGATGACGGCATTTCAACGCTTGAGCTTCTGCAGGGCAATCCGATTATAAAGACCGACGGCAGCGGAGCCGGCATAGTTTACTGGTATCTTAACGGCTGCAGCTGGTCTGTCGGCATGAGCACCGGCGCCGATGTCGATACCCTCAAGAGCCTGTATATCAAAACCGCTGATGTTAACTGAAAAAATGCTTTACAAACGACCGCCGAAGTGGTAATATTACAAGGCTAAGCCCGTGATCTCAGTATTCGGGAGACCTTTCATCCCTTTACTTAGTCACCGGGTATATGAAAATTCAGAAAGGGGTATCATTATGATTACCAAAGAGACAAAGACCGCCGTTATAGAGGCAAACAAGACCCACGAGAACGACACAGGCTCTCCCGAGGTTCAGATCGCCATCCTCACTCAGCGCATCCGCGAGCTGACCGCTCACCTGAAGGTTCATCCCAACGACGACCACAGCCGTCTGGGCATGTACAAGATGGTCGGTAAGCGCCGCCGTCTGCTCGACTACCTCGCAAAGAAGGATATCGAGCGTTACCGCGCGATCATTGCAAAGCTGGGCATCCGCAAGTAAGTCCGGCATTTCCGAAGGGTATGAAGGTTTTAAGCAGGGGACAAGTGAATATGTCCCCTGCTTTTTCATCGCTTTGCGATGAAAAAGCAGGTTAGCCGATAGCCGATAGTGGACAGCCGATTGTGTTTGCCTTCGGCAAACGAATTTGATTTCACCTCATCCGTCGGCTGCGCCGACACCTTCCCCTCGAAGGGGAAGGCAAGGTAGGCTGCGCCTGCAAGTGAATAGTTAAAAGGTAATAGCGAATAGATTAGGTGTGCGGCTATGCCGCACGGATTTGAATAGTCAACCCCACCGAGTCGGCCAAGGCCGACCCACCTCCCCTTACACAGGGGAGGCATCGCACCCCATTGGCGCCCCTGCGTAAGGGGAGCTGGCAGCCGTAGGCCGACTGAGGGGTCGTTAGTACGCAGCTGTTGTTCTATATTGGTGCAAAAGCTTTGCCCGCAGCCAGCCTTCCCCTTGAGGGGAAGGTGCCGCCATCGGCGGCGGATGAGGTGGTTTTTGGCGGCGCTTTTACATTGTGCCGATGCATATTTTGCGTCAGCCCGACCGGAGAGTGCGCAGAAAACCGCTGCAAACGGAACGGGCAAGATAAGTTTCCTGCACCGGTGCGGCGCAAAATCGGCGCCATACTCACGGGAAGCGGCAGCTTCACGGTTTTGCCGGCACTCTCGACACCGGGCCTGCGCAGTCACCGTATAGGTACAGCCTTAATGCGCCTCTGAAAATGTCTTCCCCTTGAGGGGAAGGTGCCGCCATCGGCGGCGGATGAGGTGGTTTTTGGCGGCGCTTTTACATTGTGCCGATGCATATTTTGCGTCAGCCCGACCGGAGAGTGCGCAGAAAACCGCTGCAAACGGAACGGGCAAGATAAGTTTCCTGCACCGGTGCGGCGCAAAATCGGCGCCATACTCACGGGAAGCGGCAGCTTCACGGTTTTGCCGGCACTCTCGATACCGGGCCTGCGCAACAAACGTATAAGTAAGATCTCAAATCGCCTCTGAAAAAGGAGCTTAGTATTTGAAAATCTGTTCTGAGACAGAGCCGGTTTTCAAGTGCTATGCTCCGGCGATTTTGAAATAAATAATGAAAAGGAGCAAACAAATGATAATCACTCACAAAGAATTTCCCGAATACAGAAAATTCGAGATCGAGTATGAAGGCCGTCCTCTGAAGATGGAAGTCGGCAAAATGGCAGAGCTGTGCAACGCGGCTGTCCTCGTGACCTACGGCGAGACCACCGTTTTAGTTACCTGCACCGCCTCGGCTCGTCCCAAGGACGGCATCGACTACTTCCCTCTCGCAGTTGACTTCAACGAAAAGCTTTACGCAGTCGGCCGCATCCCCGGCAGCTTCATGCGCCGCGAGGGTAAGCCCAGCCTGCCCGCGGTCCTGGCCTCCCGCCTTATCGACCGCCCCATGCGCCCCCTGTTCCCCTCCGACCTGCGCAACGACGTTGTCATCGCCTGCGAGGTCCTGTCCGTTGACCGCGATTGCAGCCCCGAGATCACCGCAATGATCGGTGCATCGGCAGCAGTCAGCATCTCCGACGTTCCCTTTAACGGCCCCATCGCGGGCATCGTTCTCGGCTGGGACGGCGAGAAGTATCTGTTTAACCCCACCCAGGAAGAGCGCAAGACCAACCGCATGACAACCACCATCGCGGCAACTCATAAGAAGATTGTCATGATCGAGTCCGAGGCCGATCAGGTCCCCGAGGAGGTCATGTACGAGGGCATCGTCCAGGCTCACGAGCATCTGCAGCCCGTTCTCGACCTCATCGACAAGATGGTCGCCGAGGTCGGCAAGCCGAAGTTCGAGTACGAGCACGCTTCCTTTGACGAGGAGCTGTTTGCTAAGCTCGTCGAGAACGAGTTCGAGGGCATGGAATACTGCATGGATACCGACGACAAGAACGTCCGCGAAGCCCGCGTCAACGAGTGGGTCAGCGCAATGGAGGAGAAGTACTCCGAGGAGCACCCCGACATGATGCAGTACATGGACGAGATACTCTACAAGCTGCAGAAGAAGGTCGTCAAGAAGTGGCTGCTTGCCGGTAAGCGCGTCGACGGCCGCGCAATGAACGAGATCCGCCCCCTCGGCAGCGAGGTCGGCCTGATCCCCCGCGTTCACGGCTCGGCACTGTTCACCCGCGGTCAGACCCAGGTTCTGTCCATCGCAACGCTGGCTACTCTCTCCATGTCCCAGAAGCTCGACACCATCTGGGAAGAGGAAGAAAAGCGCTTCATGCACCACTATAATATGCCCTCCTACTCCACGGGCGAGGCTCGTCCCAGCCGCAGCACCGGCCGCCGCGAATACGGCCACGGCGCACTGGTCGAGAAAGCACTCGAGAGCGTCATTCCCCCGATAGAGGACTTCCCCTACACCATCCGCGTAGTCTCCGAGATCCTGTCCTCCAACGGCTCGACCTCGCAGGGCTCTATCTGCGGCACGACGCTGGCGCTCATGGACGCGGGCGTTCCCATCAAGGCTCCCGTTGCCGGCATCTCCTGCGGCCTTATCCAGGACGGCGACGACTTCACCACCTTCATCGACATCCAGGGCGTTGAGGACTTCCACGGCGAGATGGACTTCAAGGTCGCCGGCACCAAGGACGGCATCACCGCGATCCAGATGGATCTTAAGAACGACGGTCTCAAGCACGAGATAGTCAAGGAAGCATTCAAGATCACCCGTGAGGCTCGCTTCCAGATCCTCGATGAGATCATGCTCAAGGCTCTGCCCGAGCCTCGCAAGGAGCTCGCAAAGACCGCTCCGAAGATGATCCAGATGAAGATCAATCCCGACAAGATCCGCGAGGTCATCGGCTCCGGCGGCAAGGTCATCCAGAAGATCACCGCCGACACCGGCTGCAAGATCGACATCGACGACGACGGCAGCATCTTCATCGCCTCCGAGGATATCGAGGCATGCCGCGCGGCACGTCAGACCATCGAAAACATCGTTTTCGAGCCCGAGGTCGGCGCGCTGTACTTCGGCAAGGTCGTCCGCATCATCCCCATCGGCGCGTTCATCGAGCTCGCCCCGGGCAAGGACGGCATGTGCCACATCAAAGACCTCGAGTTCAAGCGCACCGAGAAGGTCGAGGACGTTCTGAACATCGGCGACATGACCTGGGTCAAGGTCACCGAGATCGACGACCGCGGCAGAGTAAACCTCTCCCGCAAGGAAGCTCTCAAGGAGCGCGGCGAGGCATAATCGAATAATCAAAAGCTGCTGCAATCGGGTGTTGAAGAGTGCGGTGTCCGCGAGCTGACCGTCAACGAGCAGAACCCTTGGGCTGCGGCTTATTAAGAACGCGTTCAGAATTTGAATAAATATTATATTTCGCCCTTATGCGCTTGCATATGGGCGATTTTTATGTTATCATTTAGCTAACAGTATTAGCAATCGGAGGCAAAAGCTTGATGGATTACTCTGTTCTTGCGGAAAAAATGCTCATGCTCAGGGCACAGCTGAGTCATCTGCCGGCGGGCGAGGCTGTAAGCGATGCCTGCGGCGGCGAGTTTTTCGCACTGAGTCTGCTGCTCGGCGGCGAATCGAGCTGCCCCTCGGAGCTCAGCCGCGGTATGGGTGTTTCCTCGGCGCGCATAGCGGCGCTTCTAAAGCACCTTGAGCAGAAGGGGCTCATCCTGCGGCGCACGGATGAGCTTGACGAGCGGCGCGTTAACGTTTCGCTCACCGATGCCGGGCGCGAGCTCATAAACGAGCGGCGGCGCGAGGCCATAGAGCGCGTCGCGGCGGCGCTGCGCTCGCTCGGCGAGGAGGACGCGCGAGAGTATGTCCGCCTTCAGCAGAAGATGCTCGACGCGCTTTCGGCTTCCGATAAACAAGCATAAGGGGGATGCCATTATCAAAAGAACAGTTGATTTTGAAAACAACCGCACGGCGATAGTCGAAAAAACGCGCGAGGCGGCGGTGTCGGTGCTGCCGATAGTCGCCATCGTCATCGTGCTGTGTCTTTTCGTCATGCCGATGCGGGCAGATCTTCTGCTGTGCTTTCTCATCGGCGCCGTGATGATCGTCGCGGGAATGGGGCTGTTCTCGCTCGGCGCGGAGGTCGCGATGATGCCCATCGGTTCGAAGATCGGCACGGCGCTCACGAAAACGAAAAACCTGCCGCTCATCCTCGGCGTGAGCTTTCTGCTCGGCTTTGCGATAACGGTCGCCGAGCCCGACCTTCAGGTGCTCGCGCAGACGGTGCCGCACATAAAAAACAGCGTTCTGCTCGTCACCGTCGGCGTGGGCGTCGGCTTTTTCATGACGGTGTGCATGCTGCGCATCCTGACCGGCGCAAGCCTCAGGTGGCTGCTCATCGGCTGCTATGTGCTCATATTCGCGCTGGCGGCGTTCACCGACCGCAATTACCTCAGCATTGCCTTTGACTCCGGCGGCGTAACGACCGGCCCCATGACCGTGCCGTTCATCCTCGCTATGGGGCTCGGCGTTTCGATGATACGAAGCGACCGCGCCGCCGAGGCTGACAGCTTCGGCCTCGTCGCGCTGTGCTCCGTCGGACCGATACTCTCGGTTCTCATACTCGGTTTTTTCTACAACGACAGCGAGGCGGTAGCCGGGATAAGCGCGGCAGCCTTCGCCGACACGCGCGAGATCGGCTCGGCCTTTATCTCCGCTATACCGGCCTACATGCTCGAAATGGCCGTCGCGCTGCTGCCGATAGTCGCGATATTCCTTATCTTCCAGCTGTGCCTGCTGCGTCTGCACGGGCGGCCGCTTGCGAAGATACTCATCGGCATCGTCTACACCTACATAGGACTTGTGCTGTTTCTCACCGGCGTTAACGTCGGCTTCTCGACACTCGGAGCGGAGCTCGGAGCCGCGCTTGCCGCAAGCGGTGCGCAGTGGCTGCTTATACCGCTGTCGATGCTCCTCGGCTGGTTTATCATCTCCGCCGAGCCCGCAGTCGGCGTTCTCGAAAAGCAGATCGAGCAGGTCAGCGCGGGCGCAATACCCGGAAAGGCGATAAAGCTCAGCCTATCGGTCGCCATCGCGCTTGCGATGGGGCTTGCGATGCTGCGCGTTGTGACGGGGCTCAGCATCATGTGGTTTCTCGTACCCGGCTACGCGATAGCGCTCGGCCTGTCGTTTTTCGTGCCGGATATATACACGGCGATCGCCTTCGACTCCGGCGGCGTTGCGTCCGGCCCCATGACGGCGACGTTCATGCTGCAATTCATGATGGGCGCATCGACAGCTCTCGGCGGAAACGTTTTAAGCGACGCGTTCGGCGTTGTTGCGATGGTCGCGATGATGCCGCTGCTGTCTATCCAGGTCGTCGGCGTGCTGTTTGAAAAGCGCGCAAAGCGCGGCGAGACGCCCGAGGAGGTCTACGGTGACCTCGAGATCATCGAGCTGTGGGAGGAAGCGGTATGAACTACGTCATTTCAATAATAAACCCCGAAGCGCTTGATACGCTCAGCGATATCTGCGCTGCGCTCCGGCTGCCGATGACGGTGGTCATGCACGGGCGCGGCACGGCCGTGCAGAGCATGATGGAGCTTTTGGGCATCGAGTCGAACGAAAAGCGCGTCGTCATGACCGTCGCAGACCCCGACAAGACCGGAGAACTCATCGCCGCCCAGCGGCGCAGGCTGCATCTCGGCGTTCCGGGACACGGCATCGTCATCGCCGTGCCGATAAAAAGCATTGGAGGAGGAAAAGCCTTGGCATACCTTAATCAGGACAACAAAAACCTTAAGCGGCAGCCGAGTCTGAGCTTCGCTTACGAGCTCATCGTCGCCATATGCAACGAGGGCTGCACCGATATGGTCATGAACGCGGCCCGCGCCGCCGGTGCGCGCGGCGGAACGACCCTGCACGGCAAGGGCACCGGTGAGAGGGACCCGAAGTTTTATAACATCACCCTCGCCGAGGAAAAGGAGGTCGTCCTCATCGTCGCCGCGGCCGAGCGGAAATCCGAGATAATGGCCTCCATTCTCCAAAAGGCCGGCCCCGATACCGAGGCCGGGACAATCGTCTTCTCCCTCCCCACCACCGAAGTCGCCGGCTTCGGGCTTTTGGAGGCGAATTTTTAGAGGCGAATTAAGGCTGTGCCTATACGTTTATTGCAGGTGCCCGGTGTCGAAGCTGCCGACGAAACCGGGAAACTGTCGCCTCCCGTAGGTGCTGTGCAAATTACGTCGGCCCGGTATCGCACCTGCCGACAAAACCGTACAACCGTCGCTTCCCGCAAGATCGGCGAAAAATTTGCGGCGCACCTGCGGTGCTGCACCGCAGCCTTGTAGGGAACAGGCTTGCCTGTTCCGCTTATCGCGGTTTTTTCTGCGGTTTACGGTCGGGAAACCGCAATATGCGTATAGGCACAATGTCAAAACGCCACTAAAACCACCTCATCCGTCGGCTGCGCCGACACCTTCCCCTCGAAGGGGAAGGCAAGGGTGCGGCGTTCTATATTGGTGCAAAATCTTTGCCCGTTCCCTATAAGTGTGCCGCAAAAGCTGCGGGAAGCGGCAGTTTTCCGGTTTCGTCGGAAGTGCCGACACCGGGCACCGGCAATATGCGTATATGTACAGCCCCAAAGCGCCTCTAAAAAAGCACTTGACAAACAGAGAAATGCTTATATAATAGGTGGCAATTGAACAAGGCGTGATAGAGGCGCGATCGTCATCAGTAGCTTAGTCAAAACGCAGGGAAGCGTTAAGCGAAAGGGGCTGTCGCCGAAGGGTTCGGTCTTCCCAAGGCCGGATGCCTGGGATGCAGGATAAGATCCTGCATACTGTCGCTTTATGCGGAGAGCTGTCATGAGTCCGGCAAGATATTTTTGTTGAGTCATGATTGCGTCATGGCTCGATTTTTTTGTTCAAAATACAGAGAAAAGGGAAGAAACATCATGGAATTTGTAAACACCTTTTGGGCGCTGGTCCCGCCGATCGTCGCGATAGTCCTCGCGCTGATCACCAAGGAGACCTACAGCTCGCTGTTCATCGGTATCCTCGTCGGCGCGCTGTTCGTCGCAGGCTTCAACCCCATAACGACGCTCGATACGATGATAACCGAGGGCTTCACCCCCGCGATTTCGGATAACGCCGGCATCTTCATGTTCCTTGTTATCCTCGGAATAATGGTCGCGCTGGTAAACTCCACGGGCGCGGCGGCGGCCTTCGGCAAGTGGGCCGCAAAGCACGTCAAGAGCCGCGCGGGCACGCTGTTTGCCACCTTCGTTCTCGGCGTTCTGATCTTCATCGACGACTATTTCAACTGCCTGACCGTCGGTTCCGTCATGCGTCCTCTGACCGATAATCAGAAGGTCTCGCGCGCAAAGCTTGCGTACCTCATCGACGCGACCGCGGCTCCTGTCTGCATGATCGCCCCGGTATCGAGCTGGGCGGCTGCAGTCTCCGGCGTTGCCGAAGACCTCGACGCGGGCATCTCCGGCATCCAGCTTTTCATCCAGGCTATCCCCTTCAACTTCTACTCCCTGCTGACCTTCGTGTTCGTAATCGGCATGATCGTCATGGGCTTCGACTACGGCCCGATGGCCAAGAGCGAGCTTGAAGCGCTCAAGGGCAACCTCGGCTCCCTCGGCGGAGACGAGGAGATCGAAAACACCAAGGCCTCCCTTTGGGATATGCTCATCCCCATCATCGTCCTGATAATCATGTGCATCATCGGCCTCATGCATGTCGGCGGCTTCTGGGATCCCGAGAGCGGCGTAGCGGGCGACTTTGTCGGCTCGTTCGGCAACACCGACGCCTTCGTCGGCCTGCCCTGGGGCTCGCTCGTAGCGCTCGTCTTCACGGTAATCTACCTCATCTGCCGCGGCGTTACCACCTTCAAGGACGCAATGAGCTGCTGTGTCAAGGGCTTCAACGCAATGGTTCCCGCGATCCTTATTCTGACCTTCGCAGTCACCCTGAAGAACATGACCGGTCTCCTCGGCGCAGCGACCTATGTTGAGAGCGTTATGAAGGCCGCCTCCGCGGGCCTGTTCAACATGCTCCCGGCGATCATCTTCATTGTCGCCTGCCTGCTGGCTTTCGCCACCGGCACGAGCTGGGGCACCTTCGGCATTCTCATCCCCATCGTTCTGCCCATCTTCGAGGTCGGCGATCCGCTGCTTATGATCGGCATCTCTGCCTGCCTTGCAGGCGCCGTCTGCGGCGACCACTGTTCGCCTATCTCCGACACGACCATCATGGCCTCTGCCGGTGCAAACTGCAACCACATTGAGCACGTCCAGACCCAGCTGCCCTACGCCGTCACCGTCGCGCTCCTGAGCTTCGTGAACTTCATCATCGCGGGCTTTGTCAAGAACGCATGGATCTGCCTGCCCATCGGCATCGTGATGACCATCGTTGTTCTGTTCATCCTGCGCGCCACCGTCGGCAAGAAGACGAACGCTGCCGCAAAGCAGTAAAAACGTATAAGCGATGCAAAGGGTGCGGATACTATCCGCACCCTTCTCAGCGTGCAAAAAAGTCTGTGCCGGACTTTTTTGACGGCTGTTTATCCAATCACGAGCGGGAGCCGTTTCTCACTACCGCTTAAGACTTCTTTGTCGGTTATTCACGGAGGATGAATTATGAAAGAAAAGGTAGGAGCAGTATATTCCGTCGCGGCGGAGAACGCGCCCGTTCCGGGCTGTACGATCTCGCGCGAGATATCCGACGGTGAGCGCTACATCGGCTATTTTTCCCTTGCCGAGGGCACCGACATCAGCGCGGAGATATACGACTATCACAAGCTGCTCATCGTCGCCGGGGGCAGACTCGAGGTTTTTTTCGGCGGCAAAACACTGTCGTGCGGCGCGCTTGACGGCATTATCACCCCGATCGGTACTCCCGTTGGGGTCAGGACCGCATGCGGCGCTGTATATACCGAGATCATGATAAGGAGAAATGACACAATGAACAAAATGATAAACCCCGGCGAAGTATTCAAGCTCGCCGACCTCGTCCCGTATCAGGACGGCAAGATCGTCAACATGGACGTTATCCACAACTCGACGATGAAGTTCGTCATCATGGCCTTTGACGCGGGCACCGGCCTGAGCGAGCACGCAGCGCCTGCCGAGGCAATGATCTTCGCGCTCGACGGCGAGGGTGTCATCGGCTACGAGGGTGAGGAGCACGCCATCAAGGCCGGTGAAAATTTCTGCTTCGCGCGCGGCGGCCGCCACTCGGTCAAGGCAAACGGCAAATTCAAAATGGCGCTTCTTTTAGTGGCAAATTAAGGCGCTTGCGGATACGTATATTGCGGCTGCCCGCACAAGCGGAACCGAAAATCAAATATGAAAGCAAGAAACGGGCGAGGCACTATGGCCTCGCCCGTTTCAGACTGACAAAGAACCTATGCTGCAGGGGAAAAGCATCCGCGCAGCAGGGGAGCGCGAGGGGGCAAAGGCCCCACTCGCAATTGGATTATAGCCATCAAAAATGTCCGGTCTGTCAAAGAACCTATGCTGCAGGGAAAAGCATCCGCGCAGCAGGGGAGCGCAAGAAGTCAGCCGCTTTCTTGCCTCGTTGATATCCGTATCGAAATCCGCCTCATTTCCGGAGAGGTGAGCAGCTAAAAGCGCCACTAAAAAGGTTGAAATGTGTTAATATTGTGGTATAATAAACTATTATAATTTGCCCTTGCTGCGCGAGGGCTCCCGTAAGGTAAACGGAGGTTTGAAAATGGCAAAAAAACAATTCAAAGCAGAGAGCAAGCGTCTGCTTGACCTCATGATCAACTCGATCTACACCAACAAGGAGATATTCCTCAGGGAGATCATCTCCAATGCGTCCGACGCGATAGACAAGCTGTGCTACATCTCACTGACGGACGACAAGGTTGGCCTTGACAGAGCCGATTACCGCATCCGCATCACCGTCGACAAGGACGCGCGCACCATCACCGTGTCCGACAACGGCATCGGCATGAGCCAGGAGGAGGCCGAGAAGAACCTCGGCGTTATCGCAAAGAGCGGATCGTTCAAATTTAAAAACGATATGAGCGCCGAAGAGGCGGAAAAAGACGATATATCCATCATCGGACAGTTCGGCGTAGGCTTCTACTCGGCCTTTATGGTATCCGACAAGGTCACGGTCGTGACGAAGAAATACGGCGAGGAAAAGGGCGTAAAGTGGGAAAGCACCGGCGCGGATGGCTACACCGTCACCGAGTGCGACAAATATAAGCCCGGCACGGATGTCATCATGCACATAAAAGAGGACACCGACGAGGAGATCTACGGCTCGTTCCTCGAGATATGGAAGCTCAAGGCGCTGGTCAAGAAATACTCCGACTATGTCCGCTGGCCGATCGTCATGGACATCACCCATCAGGAGCAGCAGCCCACCGGCGAGAACGATGCCGACGGCAATCCCGTCATGCACACCGTCAATGTCACTTCTCCCGAGACGGTAAACTCCATGGTGCCCATCTGGCAGCGAGCCAAGACCGAGGTCACCGACGAGGAGTGCGTTGAGTGGTATAAGGAAACAAACCGCGATCAGACCGATCCCGCAGCGGTTCTGAGAATAAACGCCGAGGGCGTCGTGTCCTACAAGGCGATGCTGTTCATTCCCGGCAAGGATATCGACAATGCCATATCCGGTGCGGCGAAGAAGGGCGTTAAGCTCTACTGCAACGGCGTTCTCATCATGGAAGACTGCGATAAGCTGCTGCACGATTATTTCGAGTTTGCGCGCGGCGTTGTCGATTCGCCCGACCTGAGCCTGAACATCTCGCGCGAGATACTTCAGCATAACCGCCAGCTCAAGGTCATCGGCCAGAACCTCGAAAAGAAGATCAAGGCCGAGCTTGAAAAAATGATGCGCGACGATCGCCCGAAGTATGAAACGTTCTGGAAAAACTTCGGCATCCACATCAAGTGCGGCGTCTGCGACGAGTACGGCCGCTACACCGATTTCCTCAAGGATCTGCTTATATTCTACACCTCCGAGGAGTCCATGCGCTCGCTCAAGGAGTATGTCGACGCGATGCCCGAGAGTCAGAAGGCAATTTACTACGCCTCGGCCGACACCGTAAAGCACGCAATGGCGCTGCCGCAGTGCGAGGAGGTCCGCTCGCGCGGCTATGAGATACTCTATCTCGACCACCCCATCGACGAGACTGTTTTGCAGCAGCTGCGCATGTATGAGGGCAAGGGCTTTGTAAACGTCCTGACCGAGGATCTCGGCTTCCAGACCGAGGAGGAGAAGAAGGCCGCGGAGGAAAAGGTCGTCGAGAACAAGGAAGTGCTCGACTTCATACGCGACAGCATCGGCGACGAGAAGCTCAAGCAGGTAACGCTTTCGAGCAAGCTCGTTTCCTCGGCCTGCTGCCTGACCTCGACCGGCGGATTTACGCTGGAGATGGAAAAATACTTCCGCAACGTCCCGAGCGAGGAGATGCGCAAGCTGCGCGCCGACCGCGTGCTTGAGCTCAACGCCGCGCATCCGGCCTGCCTTGCAATAAAGAAGGCATATGACGACGGCGATAAGGACAAGGCCGCAACGCTTTCCAAGATACTCTATGCGCAGTCCGAGCTCATCGCCGGCGTTGAGATCGAGGATCCCACCGCCTACGCAGACCTCGTTTGCAGTCTTTTTTAATTGCGATTTGACGCACCTACGGATACGGTGAGTAACAGGTGCCCGGCGGCGAAGCTGCGGAGGAAACCGGGGCTGCATCGCCCTACGGCAGTGCGGGCACCCTTGTAGGGAATGGGCTTACCCATTCCGCTTGTGAGGGTTTTGTCGGTACTCCCCGGTCGGGCTGGCGCAATATGTGTATCGGTACAATGTAAAAACGCCACTGAAAAAACACCTTCCCCTCAAAGGGGAAGGCAAGGTGCGGACTAAATTTTGCACTAAATCAGCACAATAATTGCGTACTAACGACCCCTCAGTCGACTGCGTCGACAGCTCCCCTTACGCAGGGGAGCCAATATAGTGCGGCAGTTTCACGGTTTCGACGGAAATTTCGATACCGGGCAGCCGCAAAAAACGTATAGGAACGGCGTTAATTCGCCACTGAAGACATGGACAAATTAGGAGTTTACATTCACATACCGTTCTGCGTATCAAAATGCAGCTACTGCGATTTTTACTCGATCGCGGGCGGCAAGCAGCGCATGCCCGACTATCAGTCGGCGCTTTTGTCGCACATAAGCGAGTCGGCCGAGGCGATGAGCAGCTACGAGATCGACAGCATCTACATCGGCGGCGGCACGCCCAGCTGCTACGGCGCAAAGCGCATCGTCGAGATCCTCGACGAATTAAAGCGCATGGGCAATGTGCGCCTTGATTCGGAGATCACCGTTGAGGTAAACCCCGACACGACAAGGCTGGACGAACTTAAGCTTCTGCGCGCAGAGGGGGTAAACAGGCTCTCGATCGGCGTGCAGTCGGCAAATAATGATATTTTGAAGATCATCGGCAGGCGGCATAATTTCCGCCAGGCGGAAATAGCGGTCGACACCGCGCGCGAGGCGGGGTTTGAAAACGTGAGCCTCGACCTCATCTACGGCCTGCCGAGCCAAACGCGCGGCGACTGGGCAGAGACGCTCTCTCGCGCGCTTGAGCTGCATCCGGAGCATCTTTCCTGCTACGGCCTCAAGCTCGAGGAGGGTACGCCCATGTACCGCAGCTATCTCGGCTCGCCGCTGATCCCCGACGAGGACGAGCAGGCGGATATGTATCTGTACACGGTCGATACGCTGGGTCACTACGGCCTTGAGCAGTACGAGATATCCAACTTCGCCATCCCCGGCTATGAATCGCGGCACAATCTGAAATACTGGCAGCTCGGCGACTATATGGGCTTCGGCCCGGGAGCGCACTCGTGCGTCGGCAGCGTGAGGTACAGTTATGTGCGCGATCTTGATAAATACGTTTCCGCCGTCGTGGGCGACAGTATGATAATCGACGAGTACGAGAAGATCGTGCCGATACAGAAGGCGACGGAGTATCTCATGCTCGGCATGAGAACCACGCACGGCATATCCGAAAAGGAATACCATAGAATATATCGCAGCGACTGGGCTCCCATCGAAGAGACCTTCGAGCTGTTTGAAAGAAAGGGCTGGGCGGAGCGAAACGGCGAGCGCCGGCATCTGACCCCGGCGGGCTTTCTGATTTCAAACATTCTCATAAACGCCGTTCTGGAGGCGCAGACGGGCGCAAAGGTGGAGAATAACCCCTGGATGCGCGATGCGATCCGGCAGGAGAAGAAGCAGGAGCTCCCCCGGGGCGAATATGAACGCTTCACCTCCGTTTACCGGGATAAAATGAACTGACGGGGGAACCGCTATGGCAAAGGGTAAGCACGAAGCTCCGAAGAAAACAAAAAAGACCGAGAGCGCAAAAAAGACAAAGACCGGGCGCTCCGGCGGCGCGAAAAAGGCCATACTGATAATCGTCATCGTATGCGTCATCCTTGCGGCGGCCGCATTCGGCGGCGGATATCTCGCCGGGCGCTCGGATAAGATACATCCGAACATGACGCTCGGAAGCGTCGTTATCGGCGATATGACCGTCAGCGACGCGGCGGCAAAGCTCGAAAGCGAGCACTGGAGCGCCGACACGGGTTCTGTCGAGGTCACGCTCCCGGGCGACTATAAATTCACCGTCACGGCCGCCGAGGCCGGAACGGACATGAGCTGTGAGGAGGCTGCGCAGGCAGCCTATGACTACGGCCACTCGGGCGATCCCGTAAACGACCTTGTGTGCTATTTTAAGTGCATAACGGGCATGGTTACGCAGGGCGATATCATGAAAGCCGCCAATGCAGACGGCATCCGCGAGGCAGTGGATAATGCGCTTGCCGATTACAATGAGCGCATGGGCAAGGGCTATGAGATCGACGAGGAAAACGCGGTCTTAAAGATGATGAAGGGTGCGGACACGGCGGATATCGACGAAAACAAGCTCTGCGATATCATCGTGCGGGCTTTCGCCGACGGAAGCGCCGACGTAAACTACGAAGTGACGTCCGACGGATCTGCCGAGCCCGATTTCGATAAGCTGCACGAGGAGATATGCGCCGAGGTACTCGATGCGAAATATGATCCCGAAACGCAGAAGGCCACCGAAAGCCGTGTCGGTATCGAATTTGATGCCGATGAGGCAAAAAAGCTTTGGGATAAGGCCGAAAACGGCGAGACTGTGAAGATCCCGCTGACAGTGACGAAGCCGAAGTATACGCAGGAGCAGCTTGACAAGATGCTCTTTGCCGATAAGCTCGGTTCGCAGACCACGGGTTATGCCTCCAGCACCTCAAACCGCGCAACGAATGTCGAACTCTCGGCGAAAAAAATAAACGGTTACATCCTCAATCCGGGCGAGACGTTTTCATACAACACGGTCGTCGGAAAACGCACGGCCGAGGCGGGCTTCAAATCAGCCGGAGCTTATGCGGGCGGACAGGTCGTGCAGGAGATAGGCGGCGGCATATGTCAGACCTCCTCAACACTCTACTGCGCGGCGCTGTACGCCAATCTCGAGATCGTTGCGCGTGACGAGCACGGCTTTGCCGTTTCCTATGTCCCCTGGGGCTTGGACGCAACGGTCAGCTGGGGCGGCCCGGAGTTTAAATTCAAAAACAACCGCGAGTTTCCGATAAAGATCGTGACAAAATGCGAAAACCGGCAGCTCACGATAGAGATCTGGGGCACCGATGTTGACGGAAGTTATGTTAAGATGGACTATTCGGCATGGACGGTGTATGATACAACGTATCCGAGCGTCGCGATCGGCACGGGAGCCGTTACCTATCGCTGCGTTTACGATAAAGACGGCGAGCTGATAAGCCGTACAAAGGAAGCAAACAGCTACTATCACTACCACCCCGAGAATATACAGTGGCCGACCCCGTCGCCCACTCCGGAGCCTGCGGAAACGCCCGCACCGACGGAGGAGATCACGCCGGCAGAATCACAAGATCCTTAACGAATGGAGAGATATATAATGGAAAAGGGAAAATTTTATATCACAACACCGATCTATTACCCCTCGGATAAGCTGCACATCGGCCACACCTACTGCACCGTGGCAACCGATGCCATCGCACGCTATAAGAGAATGTGCGGCTATGACGTCATGTTCCTGACCGGCACCGATGAGCACGGTCAGAAGATAGAGGAAAAGGCAAAGGCCGCGGGTCTTACTCCCAAGGAGTTCGTTGATAAGATCGTCGAGGGTCCCGGCGGCATCACCGATCTGTGGAAGCTCATGAACATATCCAACGACCGCTTCATCCGCACGACCGACGACTATCACGTCGAGGCCGTTCAGCGCATCTTTAAAAAGATGTACGACAAGGGCGATATCTACAAGGGCGCATATAAGGGTATGTACTGCACGCCCTGCGAGAGCTTCTGGACCGAAAGTCAGCTCAAGGACGGCAAGTGCCCCGACTGCGGCCGCGAGGTGCATTACGCCGAGGAGGAGGCGTATTTCTTCCGCCTTTCCAAGTACGCAAAGCCCGTTCAGGAGCTGCTGGAGACCGGCACCTTCCTCGAGCCCGCTTCCCGCGTCAACGAGATGATAAACAACTTCATAAAGCCGGGTCTTGAGGATCTGTGCGTTTCGCGCACGAGCTTCAAATGGGGCATCCCCGTTGACTTCGACCCCGGCCACGTCGTCTACGTTTGGGTCGACGCGCTGTTTAACTACACCTCCGCGGTCGGCTTCCTCAACGATAAGTACGACGATTACGATAAATACTGGCCGGCAGATGTTCATATTGTCGGCAAGGAGATAGTCCGCTTCCATTCTATCATCTGGCCGGCCATGCTCATGAGCATGGAAATGCCACTGCCGAAAAAGGTCTACGGCCACGGCTGGCTGGTCATCGACGGCGGCAAGATGAGTAAGAGTAAGGGCAACGTCGTCGACCCGTATAAGCTTGCCGATATGTTCGGCGTGGACGCGCTGAGATTCTTCCTGCTGCGTACCTTCCCCTTCGGTTCGGACGGCAATTTCTCCAACGAGCTGCTCATATCCACGATAAACACCGACCTCGCAAACGATCTCGGCAACCTCGTATCGCGCACGACTGCGATGGTCGAAAAGTATTTCGGCGGCACTCTGCCCGCAGAGCGTGAAGCAGCCGAGCTCGACAATGAGCTCATCGAGCTTGCGAAAGCAAGCCGCGAAAAGTACGAGCAGCAGATGGATAAGCTGCAGCTGCACCTCGCGCTCGAGGAGGTCTTCAAGCTCATCCAGCGCGCAAATAAGTACATCGACGAGACCGCACCCTGGCAGCTGGCAAAGGATGAGAGCAAAAAGGCGCGCCTTGCAAGCGTCCTGTATAACCTGCTCGAGTGCCTGCGCATAAGCCTCATCATGCTCAAACCCTTTATACCCGAAAGCTGCGAGAAGGCCTTCGCGCAGATCGGCGCGGACGAACAGAGCTCCGGCTGGGACAGCACGTCCGTGTTCGGCGTTCTGCCCGCAAATGTGACCGTTCACAAGGGCGAGACGCTCTTCCCGCGTCTTGACATGGAAAAGGCGCTGGCCGAGCTTGAGAAGCTCAATGCCCCGGCAAAGCCGCAGTTTGACCCCATCGAGCCGGATGTCAGCATTGAGGAATTTTCCAAGTGCGATATGCGCGTGTGCAAGGTCCTCTCCTGCGAGGCCGTGAAAAAGAGCAAAAAGCTTCTCAAGTTCATGCTCGATGACGGCACGGGCACTCCGCGCCAGATCCTATCCGGCATCCACGAGTTCTACGAACCCGAGCAGCTCGTCGGCAAGACCGTCGTTGCCATCCTCAACCTGCCAAACCGCAAGATGATGGGACAGGATTCCTGCGGCATGCTCATCTCCGCCGTGCACGAGCACGACGGCAAGGAGGAGCTGCATCTGCTGATGCTCGACGATAACATCCCCGCCGGCTTCCGCCTGTGCTGAAAGGAGAAAACCTTGAGTCTTAATCTTAATGTCATAAAATTTTTGCAGCAGTACGATAGCGACCCCGAGCTGCGTGCCAGGGTCGAGCAGGCTGAGCAAATGTACCCCGGCTCTCTCGAGATCCGCGAGTCGGTCGTCGAGGATGTGCTGATCCCCATCGCCGAGGAAATGGGTCTGGGCTTTACGCTCATGGATCTGTATAATTACGAGCGCCAGCTCAAGCATGAGCGCAGCCGCGACGTCGAACTGACCGAGGAGGAGCTCAAGGCCGCCGACACCGAGTATCATTACTGGCTGGTCGACAAGGGCTGGGCAAACGACGAGTCCTGCTTCAAGCAGAACGAGGAAAAAGGTATAGATTAAGCAAAAACCGCCCATACGGGCGGTTTTTTTGCTTATAGCTGATAGTGGATAGCCAAATGTGTTTGCCTGCGGCAAACGGATTTGATAACACCTCATCCGCCGCCGATGGCGGCACCTTCCCCTCAAGGGGAAGGCAAGGAACGCAATACCGTAGGGCGGCACAAAACCGGTTTTGTCGGCAATTTCGACACCGGGCTACCGCAATATGCCTATCCGTAGGTGCGTACATTCGCCTCTGAAAATGCCTTCCCCTTCGAGGGGAAGGTGTCAGCGCAGCTGACGGATGAGGTGAAATCAAATCATACTAAAAGAGAGTGCAGATAAAACTGCACTCTCTTTTTATTCAAATCCGTGCGGCACAGCAGCACACAAATAGCTGTCAGCTGCCGGCTATCTGCTCGCCGCGGTCAATTGGCGGCTCGCAGAGCACGCATGGCGTTGAGGACGGCGATGACCATAACTCCGACGTCGGCGAAGATCGCAGCGCCCATATCCGCAACACCGAGAGCGACCAGCAGCAGGCATGCAAACTTAACGCCCAGCGCGAAAATGATGTTCTCATAAACAATGCGGATGCACTTGCGCGAGATCTTGATAGCCTTGGATATCTTCAGCGGATCGTCGTCCATGAGGACGACGTCGGCGGCCTCAATGGCGGCATCCGAGCCCATCGCGCCCATGGCTATGCCGATGTCCGCGCGGGAAAGAACGGGCGCGTCGTTTATGCCGTCACCGACGAAGGCAAGCTTCGCCTTGCCGGTATTTTCGCCGAGCAGGCGCTCGACCTCGCTGACCTTATCGCCGGGCAGCAGCTGACTGTGCACCTCGTCGACGCCGAGCTCCGATGCGACCTTATCGGCGACCGCCTTCGCGTCGCCCGTGAGCATGACGGTCTTGTTGATGCCGGCCTTTTTGAGCTCGGAGATCGCCTTTGCGGAGTTGGGCTTTACGATATCGGAGATGACGATGTGTCCGGAGTACACGCCGTCGATGGCGACGTGGACGATGGTTCCTACGCTGTGGCAGTCCGTATGCCCGATGCCGAGCTTTTGCATCAGACGGTCGTTGCCCGCGGCGACGGTGTGCCCGTCGACCTTCGCGATAACGCCGTTGCCGCTGATCTCCTCGATATCGCTGACGCGGCTGCGGTCGAGCTCCTTGCCGTGGGCGCTTTGGAGACTCTTGCTGATCGGGTGCGAGGACGCGCACTCGGCAAGGGCGGCGTACTCGATGAGCTTCTCGTCCTCGATCGGGCAATGGTGGATGCCGCTGACCTCGAACACGCCCTGCGTGAGCGTGCCGGTCTTGTCGAAAACGACGGTCTTTGTCTGCGCGAGTGCTTCAAGGAAGTTTGAGCCCTTTATGAGCACGCCCTCGCTGCTCGCGCCGCCCAGACCCGCGAAGAAGCTCAGCGGTATGCTGATGACCAGCGCGCAGGGGCAGCTGACTATAAGGAACGCAAGCGCGCGGTAGATCCACACGGCCCAGTCGCCGCCGGCGCTCATAAACAGGATGCGCACAAGCGGCGGCAGGAACGCGAGCGCGAGCGCCGCATAGCATACGATGGGGGTGTAGACCCTCGCAAAACGCGAGATGAACTGCTCCGAGCGCGACTTGCGAGAGCCGGAGTTTTCGACAAGCTCAAGTATCTTCGACACGGTCGATTCGCCGAAGGGCTTCGTCGTGCGCACCTTGATAACGCCGCTGAGGTTTATGCAGCCGCTGATGATCTCCTCGCCGGGGGCGACGTCGCGCGGCAGACTCTCGCCCGTAAGGGCGCTGGTGTTTATCGTTGTCGTACCGTCGACAACGACGCCGTCGATGGGTACCTTTTCACCAGGCTGGACGACAATGACAGTACCGGTCTCGACCTCGTCGGGGTCGACCTGCTCAAGCCTGCCGTCGACCTCAATGTTGGCGTAGTCGGGGCGAATATCCATCAGCGAGGATATGCTGCGGCGGCTCTTGCCGACGGCGTAGCTCTGGAACAGCTCGCCGAGCTGATAGAACAGCATAACGAGCACGGCCTCGTTGAAATCATGGCTGCCGCTTATGAAGGCAAGCGCGATAGCGCCGACGGTCGCGACGGCCATGAGGAAATTTTCGTCGAAAACGCGGCCGTTCAAAATGCCCTTGCCCGCCTTGCGCAGAATGTCATAGCCGATGACGATGTATGCCGCGAAGTACAGGATCATCGCCGGTATCTCCGGAATGCTCACGATGTTCAGCAGCGCCAGCAGCACCGCGGCGATGATTATGCGCACAAGCACCTTTTTCTGCTTTTTATTCATATAAATCTTCCTTATATCTGTATAAAATACGCCCTCCACTCGGAAGGGCGTTTTCGGTCACGTTCGACTCAGAGGTAGATCTCGCAGTCGTCCTCGACCTTCTTGCAGTTTTTGACCACTGCCTGCATGACAGCGTCAACATCCGCGCCCTCGGCAAACTCGACAGTCATCTTCTGAGTCATGAAATTGACGGCGGCCTTCTCGACACCCTCGGTCTTACCGGCTGCTTCCTCCATGAGGTTTGCACAGTTTGCGCAGTCAACTTCGATCTTGTAAGTCTTTTTCATGATATTTCTCCTCTGTTCGTTTGATTTAACAATATAAATCGGAAGTTCTAAGATGTCGGTCGGTGACATCAATATTAAACAATTAAATGATTGTTTAATCGTTATGCTTGCAGTATAATAAGTGCGGCCCGAAAAGTCAACGCCATACGGCGACTTACTTCCGAATGGGCTCAAATCACTTCCGAATGGAGCAACGAAATGGAAAACGAAACTATGCCCCACGATCACGGGGAGAAAAAAAGCTCGCATCTGCGCGAGGCAGCGGCGAGGACGGAAAGCTTCCGCACGGTGTCGGACATATTCAAGCTCCTGGCCGACCCAAGCCGCGCGCGGATATTCTGGCTGCTGTGTCACTGCGAGGAGTGCGTTGTGAACATATCGTTTTTGACGGACATGACCAGCCCCGCGGTGTCGCATCATCTGCGCCAGCTCAAGGACGGTGGACTCATTGTCAGCCGCCGCGAGGGCAAGGAGGTCCACTACAAGGCCGCCTCCACCGAGCAGGTGCGTCTGTTACATCTTATGATGGAAAAGGCGATGGAGATATCCTGCCCCGAGGACGGCGACGGCGATATACAAAGCGTGCCCGAGCTTCCCGAGCTCGACGCGCACACCGGCGGCGAAGGGCGCTATCCCGCTGAGCAGATCGAGACCGTGCGCCGCGTTCACGAGCTTCTGACCGAAAATCTCGACCGGCGCTACACGATAGAAGAGCTGTCCCGGCGCTTCCTCATAAACCCCTCCTCGCTCAAGGAGACATTCAAGGCCGTTTACGGTAAGTCGCTGGCCGCGCACATCAAGGAGCACCGAATGGAGCTTGCCTCCGAGCTTCTGCGCGACACCGACCTGAGCATCGCCGAGATCGCCGAGCGAGTGGGCTACGAAAATCAGAGCAAATTCTCCGCCGAGTTCAAAAAGCAGACCGGCAGGCTCCCCACCGAATACCGCAGATTTTCAGCGGCGCATTGAGCTGTACCGATACGTATATTGCAGGCGCACGGTATCGAAAATGCCGACGAAACCGTGAAACTGCCGCCTCCCGCAGGTGCGGCGCAGATTTTGCGGGCTTCCATGTTGTTATTCCAAAGGATACAGCAGCGCCCCTCGGTCAGTTCCGCGGACAGCCTCAATGCGCTTTTAAAAAACGAAGGAGGTGTCGACGGTGACGACGGCAAAGTGATCGGGAAGGCGCTCCTCGACGGTGCGGCAGATAATGCGGCGGAACTCCTCGGGGGTTTTGCCGATGGCGGTGTCCATGACGACATCGAAGATGAGATTTGTGTGGCTCGGCCCCATGACCACGCGGAAATCGTGGATGCCGCGCAGCCCCTCGACATCGCTGAGCGCCTTTTCGAGGGCGGCGCGTTCGGCATCTACCTGCTCGTTATCGGTCTCGACGGGGTCCATGTGTATTGTCGCATCGCAGCCGAGCGCGTCCTTGAGCCCGCGCTCGATAGTGTCAATGCTGTCATGAATCTCGAAAATGTCGCCGCGGCCGTCGACCTCGGCGTGCAGGGATATCATCATGCGGCCGGGGCCGTAGTCATGCACCACGAGATCATGCATACCGAGCACCGCGTCCGAGCTCATGACGATGTTTTCTATACTCTGCACGAGCTCCGGATCCGGAGCTCGGCCGAGCAGCGGCGAGATGGTGTCCTTTGCAACGCCGTAGCCGGCAAAGAGGATAAACACCGCGACCGCGGTGCCCGCCCAGCCGTCGATGTTGACATTGAACAGTCGGCTTGCGCCCATCGACAGCAGAACGACTGCCGTTGCTACTGAGTCGGACAGGCTGTCCGTGCCCGTAGCAGCCATTGCCGAGGAGGATATCTTTTTGCCAACCGCGCGGTTATATGCGAACATGTAGAGCTTGACAAGGATCGACGCGAGCAGTATCGCCGCGGGGAGCAGACCGATCTCGATCGGCTCGGGACTTGCGATCTTCTCGACCGAGCTTATCAGCAGCTCGACACCCATGACGATTATAAGCGCCGCGACCGCGAGGCCGGAGATGTATTCGATCCTGCCGTGGCCGAAGGGGTGATCGGGGTCGGGCTTCTTGCCCGAGAGGCGGAAGCCAAGCAGCGATATCGCCGACGCGCCGGCGTCCGAGAGGTTATTGAACGCGTCGGCCGTGATGGCGATCGAGCCCGAGAGCACGCCCGCGGCGTATTTTCCCGCAAACAGCAGCACGTTCAGGCATATGCCCAGCACGCTGCACAGCGTGCCGTATGCCTTGCGCACCGTCGGGTCCGTGTATGCCGTCGGGTTTTTTATGAATAATTTTGCGAGCAGCTTTACCATTTCTTCAGCAGCGCCTCGGCGCTTCTCCTTTTATTATTACTTTAATAACACTTCATCTGTTTGCCGCAGGCAACACATTCGGCTGCCGGCTATCGGCTCACACGATTATATATCGCGCAGAGTCTGAACACAAGAAAATTAATAAGAACTTAACGATACTGTCTTGATGTTTGTTTCCGTTTGTAATAAAATAAATAAACACACATTCCGGTGGGAGAAACGCATGCACAGATTAGCCAAATTCATCATCGACAGCAGGAAGATAATACTCGTGCTTTTTATAGCCTTAGCCTGCCTGTCGGTATACACCTCGCAGCTCACGACGGTTGAAAATGACCTTTTTCATTTCCTCCCGGAGGAGACGGAAACGCGCCGCGGCCTGAAGGCCATGGAGGGCGAGTTCATCACCTATGCGACGGCTGATCTGATGATCGAGCACATATCGTATGATAGCGCGCTCGAGCTTTCGCAGGAGATAGAGGAGATAGACGGCGTGCGCTCGGCAAGCTTTGACGATACCGAGGAGCATTACAAGGACGGCACGGCGCTCATAACTGTAAGCTTTGCCGGAACGTCGAGCGATGATGTCAGCAAGACTGCCCTCGAGGACATGAATTCTCTCGTCGCTCGGCAGTATAGCACCGACAATGTGAAGCTTTACACCGAGGTCGGCTCGGATTTCAGCAGTCAGCTCTTGAGCGAGATGCTCGTTATAGGTGCGCTCAGCGTCGTGACGGTCATCATTCTGCTGCTTGTCACCTCGCGCAGCTATGCCGAGGTGCCGGTGCTGCTTATCACCTTCGCGATGGCAGCCGCGATCCAGCAGGGCTCGAACTTCCTGTTTACAGAGATATCGTATGTCGCGAACTCCGTGACGCTTATTTTGCAGCTCGCGCTGGCGATCGACTATGCCATTATCCTGTGTAACCGCTTCGCCGAGGAGCGGCGGCATTTTGAAGCCTACGACGCGGCGATCGAGGCGCTTTCCAAGGCGATACCCGAGATCGCGTCCTCTTCGCTGACGACCATCGGCGGCCTTGTCGCCATGACGTTCATGCAGTTCGGACTCGGCGGCGACCTCGGCAAGGTTCTGATAAAATCGATACTTATCTCGATGCTGACGGTGTTCCTGCTCATGCCGGGGCTGCTTTTCATGTTCAGCGGCCGCATAGAAAAGACAAAGCACCGCAGCTTCGTGCCGAGCATCGACGCCGTCGGCCGCTTTGCCTGGCGCTCGCACAAGATCGTGCCGCCGGTGTTTATCTGCATCGTCATCGTCGCGTTCTTCTTTTCGAGCATGTGCCCGCTTTCGTATAACTACAGCGACGATCTTCCCCTGCGCCTGAACGATTCGCAGAAGGCGCACCGGGATATCATAAACACATTCGGCAACAGCAATATGATGGCGCTCGTCGTGCCGACGGGCGACTATGAGACACAGGCAAAGATGCTCGACGAGGTATCCGGGCTCGACCATGTCACGTCGGTGATTGGCCTCGCCTCGGTGAAGGTTGCCGGCGATTATCGCCTGAGCGATAAGCTCAGCATCGCGGAGTTTTCCGAGCTTGCCGGGCTTGATGATACGTCGGCCTCGGCGCTGTTCGTGCTCTACGCCGCGCGCCACGCCGATTACGACCGGGTGCAGTCGAACATGCGCGAATACAAGGTGCCGCTCATCGATCTGTTTTTGTTCCTGCATGATATCGCAGAGGAGGGCAGCATGGAGCTTTCGCAGGATAAGCTCGATATGATAGACAGTCTCTATGCTCAGCTTGCCGATGCGAAGGCGCAGCTTCAGGGCGAAAGATACTGCCGCATGTTGGTGTATTCCGATACGCCCGTGCAGTCGGATGAAAGCTACGCGCTCATCTCCGAGATCCACGGTATCGCCGAGCAGTATTACGGCGACGATGTTTATGTCACCGGCAACGCAACGGCTGCGCGAGACCTGAAGGAATCGTTCTCGACGGACAATGTGATGGTAAGCGCGCTCTCGGCGCTGTTTGTTGTCATCGTTATAATGCTCGTGTTCCGCTCGGTGGGACTTTCGCTGCTGCTGATCGTGGTCATCCAGGGCAGTATCTGGCTGAACTTCTCAATATCGTATTTTACGCAGAGCTCGGTGTTCTTCGTCGGGTATCTCATCGTAAGCGCCATTCAGATGGGCGCGAATATAGACTATGCGATAGTCGTTTCAAACCGCTATCTCGACCTGCGGAATCAGCACGTTTCGCGCCGCAAGTCGATACGCCTTGCCTTGAACGGCGCACTGCCGACGCTTATAACAAGCGGCAGCATCCTCGTCATAGCGGGCCTGCTCATCGGCTTTATAAGCAGCGAGAGCATCATCTCCGTCATCGGCCTTGTGCTGGGGCGCGGAACCATAATATCGCTGCTGCTCGTGCTGTTCGTGCTGCCGCAGATACTCGTCTGGGGAGACGGGTTTATCATGCGCACGACGCTTAGAAACAAACGCCGTCTGCGTCCGCTGTTTTCGGAGGACATTGAGCAGATAGCGCAAAAGCAGAAAAATAAGTAATTTCTGATTTCGCCGGAGGCATTGGGGGGAAATATGTCTTCGCCGGAGAAAGGAGAATAGACATGAAAAGAACGCTGTTAATGATCTTGAGTATCCTGCTCGCTGTGTCTTCGGTATTCGGCATCATCGCCGCGGGGAACGGCTCGGACGAGCTGTCGGATATCCTGCGTTTTAAGCGCGGGCAGAGATCCGACATCCTCGACTTTGTCGATATTCTCGACGAGCGCGTGGCCGAGTTCCGCAAGACTGAGGAAAATCGCACCGAGGACGAGAAGGACTACACAGAGTCCGTCGTCACCGATCAGAAGGGCACCGAGCAGCTTAATGCCGGCCGGCAGCAGTACAACGCAGGAGCCGAGGAGATAGCCAATGGTCAGGCCGAGTACGACGCGGCCGAGGCGCAGTACAACGCAAAGCTCGCTGAGTATCAGGCGGCCGAAAAGCGCCTGAACGATGCCGAGGCGCAGCTCAATGACGCAAAGGCGCAGCGCGACGCGGCGCAGGCTCAGCTGGACGCGGCAACGCCCGCATACGAAAAGGCAAAGCCCATTTACGACCTCATTCAGAGCCTCGGCGGCTGGGGCGACATCGTCTCGCAGACGCTTGCAAAATACGGCTACACCTCCATCGAGGATCTCAAGAGCGAGATGAAGGCCTATGAGGACGGTCAGAGCGCCCTCGCGCAGGCAAACTCGCAGATAGCCGCCGCCGAGCAGGAGATAAGTAACGGCAAAACTCAGCTTGCCGCGGCAAAAACTCAGCTCGATCAGGGCAAGGAGCAGCTCGCCGCAGCCAAGGTTCAGCTTGATAACGGCAAGGCAGAGCTCGCGGCAGCGAAAAATCAGCTCGATGCCGGTCAGCAGCAGCTGAGTGAAAACGTCGACAAAATGAACGAGCTCAAGGAGACGCTCACCGAGCAGGACGACGTCGAGGAAGCCATCAAGTCGGGTGTTGCGGTGCTTATGGATAACGACGGCATCGCCGAGCGCGTGAGCGACGAAAGCGATTACGAATCCGTGCTTCAGGCAGCGCGCGACTATGTCGAGGCCGACACGGACGAGCTCAACGCCGAGCTCGACCTGCGCCAGAAACTGTATAACATTCTGCGCATTATAAGCATCATCGGTGTCGTTGCCGGCGTTATCGGCGTACTCGCCGCGCGCAAGCCCAACCGCACCCGTCTTTTCGCGGCCTCCGGCGCGACCGGTATCACCGCCGTCGCCGCGCTCGGACTTAATATCTACGGCCTGTCAAACGGCTACCGCAGCTTCGTATACGCCCTCGAAGACGGTTCGGGCAGCGGAAAAACCCAGCTTATCGCAATGCTCGTGCTGCTGGGCGTTTCGGTCGCCGCCGCGATCGTTGCCATACTGTGCAGCCGCACCTTCTCCGATGTCCTCAAGGGCAAGGAGAAGCCGCAGTATACCCGTCCCGAGGCACCTGTCGAGGCCGCCGTCGGCGGAACGCCGGAGGCCGAGGACGACGACAGCGACGAGGACTATAAGCCCCGCCGCAAGGACAATACGAGCAAGAAGAAAAAGGCCGCAAGAGAAAAAGCCGCTGCCGAATACAAGCCCGCGCCCGCGTCGAGCGACATTGACGAGCTCACCGAGCAGACCCGCCGCCTGAACGAGGAGGCCGAAAAGCTCGAGGCCGAGGCACGCCGGAACGATTACGAAAAGGCGCGCCGGGAATACGAGGAGGCTCGCCGCCGCTTTGAGGCCGCCCGCCGCGGCGTCAGCGACGATGAGTGACTTTAGCAGATAGCTGATAAAAAGAGAGAGCGAACGAAAGTTCACTCTCTCTTTTTTTCGGCGGCGCATTGAGGCTGTACCTATACATATATTGTGCTTGCCCGGTATCGAAAAAACGGTATAAACCATAACGCTTCGCTTCCCACGAAAGTAACAAAAACTTTGCATCGAATTATTGGGAAGCGGTGGTTTCACGGTTTCCCCCGCACTTTCGATACCGGGACACCGCAAATCCGCATTGCACCCACGGGAAGCGAGGCACCCACGATTTCCACCGATGTTCCGAATCGGGACACCGCAATGAACGTATCCATAGCAGCGTCCGTGCGCCATTAAAAATTGACTTAGCTGCTGCCGGGGGTATATAATCGGGTGCATCAATTATCGAGACGCAGGAGACCATAAGCAAAAACATCCGCCCTCCGATTTTCCCGGAGGGCGTTTTAACGGGGTGAAACAATGACCAGAGACGAGCTGAGAAATTATATACTGCAAAACTACGCCGCCGTGTCGGACTTTCCGTGGCTGAGTGACCCGAGCTACGAGGTGTTCCGGCACGAGTCGAGCCGAAAATGGTTCGGGCTTGTGATGGAAGTGCCTCGCAATAAGCTCGGGCTTTCGGGCAGCGAGCCGATGACGATAATGAACTTAAAATGCGAGCCGCTGCTTGTCGATGCCCTGCGCACGGAAACCGGCTTTTACCCCGCCTATCACATGAACAAGGAGCACTGGATAAGCGTTGAGCTTGCCGCCGTCGAGGACGATAAGCTGCGCTTTCTCATCGACATGAGCTGGGAATTGACTTAATTGCCGCGTGTGTTATATAATCATATGTATCACTTGCCGCAGGCCGGCAGATCGGAGTAATGACCTATGAACAAGCACAAAATCAACATATTCATTGCGCTCGTGCTGGTGCTCATCGTTATCGCCGCGGTTTCCGCGCTGCTCACGAGCCGCAATATAAATAACACCGTGCCGACGGAGAGCGCGGAGCCGACTCCGGCGCTCACGCCGAGCGTTGTCTCGACCCCGACTCCCGCCCCGACGCAGACCGCCGAGCCCTCGGCAGAGCCGAACACGACGGATAGTCCCAACGCAACGGATAGGCCGACGCAGACAAGCGCTCCGCAGCCGACGGCCAAGGTCGTAAACCGCACGATAGACCAGTCCGGCAGCTTTGAAAGCAATACCGGCACGAAAATGATAATGTACGCAAACTGGACGGCGACCTCGCGCAACAGCGAGACCGTCACCATAAAGCTCGATGTTATACTGAGCACCTACACGTTCAATGTCGGCGCACACAGCGGCGTTGTCACCGTCGCCGGCCGGGACTATGCATTCACGAGCCCGGCTGTAAGCTATAAGAGCGAGCAGGCGCGAAACAACGCGCTGCTAACCAGCCGCAGCGTCGAGGTGACCGTTCCCGTCGGTCAGGCGACTGCCATCCCCGTGTCCGTCGCCTGGAACTTTAACGGAACCTACGGCGGCGTTGAGATAGGGCAGGTGACAGCCGGCGGCACGATAACCATTCAGGGATGAAGGTGATCGCATGAAGTCTACTCTCCGCAGAACATGGGCAGAGGTCGACCTTGACGCGATAAGGCACAATTACGAAACGCTCCGCAGGCGCATCGGCGAGAACGTCAAATTTCTCGGCGTCGTGAAGGCCGACGCTTACGGCCACGGTGCGGTGCACGTCGCAAAAACGCTTCAGGAGCTCGGCGCGGATTACCTCGCGGTGTCGAGCCTCGACGAGGCGATGGAGCTTCGCGCAAACGGCATCGTCATGCCCATTCTCATCCTCGGGCATACGCCCGCCGAGCAGGTGCCGAATCTCATCGCAAACAACATAACCCAGACCGTGACCTGCCTTGCAAAGGCACAGGAATACAACGAGGCCGCCGCGCAGTTCGGTGCGAAGGTGCGCGTGCATATGAAAGTCGACACCGGCATGTCGCGCCTCGGCGTTCTCTGCGCCGGACGGCATTTTGACACCGGCGTCGACGGCATAGTCGACAGCTGCAACATGCCGAACCTCGAAGTCGAGGGCATTTTCACGCATTTTGCCGTCGCCGACGAGTCGGGCGGGGACGACGTCGACTACACAAAGCGCCAGTTTGAGCTCTTTAAAGCCACCGTTTCCGCCGTCGAGCAGCGCCTCGGCCGCCGCATAGCCATCCGCCACTGCGCGAACACCGGTGCCGTCGCCCGCTACCCCGAAACGTATATGGACATGGTGCGCCCCGGCCTGCTGCTTTACGGCTATGGCGAGTTTGCCGCCGAGCTCGGCCTGCGCCCGGCGATGACGCTCAAGGCCATGATAAACACGATAAAAATTTACGACGAGGGCACGGACATAAGCTACGGACGCATGTTCCGTACAGCTTCGCCCACGCGCATCGGCGTCATTCCATACGGCTATGCCGACGGATTTTTCCGCTGCCTGTCCAACCGATGCAGCATTATGACCGCATCCGGTTCCGCACCGCAGCGCGGCAGGATATGCATGGACATGAGCATGATCGATTTAAGTGAGCTGCCCGATGTCGGCGTCGGCGACGAGGTCGAGATATTCGGGCCGCATAATCCTGTCGAGACCCTCGCACAACTCGCGGGAACTATCCCCTATGAGCTCGTCTGCGCCGTCAGCAAGCGCGTCCCGCGCGTGTATTTCAAAAACGGCATCGAGATAGACCGCGAACTTCTCCTGCGTTTTTAATAGCGCACGGGGGCAGTACCGCGCCCATGTAAAGCGGCAGTTTTGCGGTTTCATCAGCAGCCACGATACCGGGCTACCGCAATAAATGTATTCGTAGGTGCCTCAATGCGCCACTAAAACCTATTTGGAGCATAGGAATGTCTTTTTGGAGCGGACGAAGGTGCGTACATACGGTAAAATGCATATCGTAACCCCCATATGTATCTTCTTTGTCCGCAGAGCGGTCAGGTCTTCGTTCTGCGTGATGCCGACCCGGCGCCCAACCGGCGCTCGGTCAAAACCTTCCCTTTACCATAGCAAAGTTCTATACTCCTTTTATCTTCACTTTATGCACACTTTGCGGCAAAGCCCCGGATAAGCTCCGGGGCTTTGCTATTACCCAATGCCGAAAACGTCGCGTCCGGGAAAGACGACCGCACAGCGGGGGAGCTTGAGGGGGCGAAGCCCGCCTCAAGTTAGATTATAGCCATCAAAAATGTCCGGTGCGGACTTTTTGACGAGCGCAGCGAGATTTTTTGTGAAGAGTCGTAGACTCCGCAAAAAATTGGCGTTTGTCATGCAGAAGCCGCAGGCTTTCTGCATGACAGGCAAAGCCCCGGAGCTTATCCGGGGCTTTGCTATGTCCAATATAAGCTCGGGATATAAAAAAGCCACGGATGACCGTGGCTTTGATGCGTTTTATATATTTATTGTCAGGCCTTCGCTTCGGCGCGCTTTTTCTTCTCGGGCTTGACGATCGCCGCGAGGCCAAAGGCCAGCAGGCCGAATATGACGGCCGGAAGTATCCAGTACAGTCCCATATCGTACAGCGGCAGATACTCCATTGCGGGAACCTTGAACGCGCACAGGATGCTTGCGCCGACTGCGCCGAGTGCCGCACCGCGGCTGACGTAATCGTTAGCCTTGGGCATGACAAGGGAGATGAAGATAACGACGAGCGCGGGGGGATAGACAATGTCCAGCACGGGAGCCGCGATAGCGACGATGCGGTCGAGGCCGAGGTTGGACGCCACTGCGCTGAACACGCAGATGATGATGACGAACGCTTTATAGGGCACCTTGTCGCGGCACAGCTTGGTGAAGTAGGCTGCGGCAGAGCTTGTAAGTCCGATGGCGGTGGTGATGCAGGCAAGACCCACGACGACGCCGAAGATGACCATGCCGACCTTACCCATGAGAGCCTCGACGATCGCCATGACGAGCTCCGCGCGGCCGATCTCAAGGCCGTACTGAGTCGAAACGGTCGCGCCGAGATAGCACAGACCCATGTAAACGCCCAGCAGCAGCACACCCGCGAGGATGGCCGAGCCCGAGACGAGCTTGAACTTTTGGCCATTGGAGGTGTAGCCCTTGGAGACGGCGCTCTGGAGAATGATTATGCCGAACGGCAGCGCGGCCAGTGCATCCATGGTCTGATAACCGGCCTTTATGCCGCCGAGAACGACATTGTCCGCGTTCGGGGTGAGCGAGATCTCGCCGAGCGGATTGATAATGCCCATGACGATGATGACCGCGAGGCCGATAAGCAGCAGCGGAGTCAGGACCGCGCCGACAATATCGACGACGGCCGACTGGCGGATGCACAAAAACAGGATCAGCGCGAAGAACAGGATCGAGAACACAACGGAGGATACTCCGCTTATGTTCGGAACGATGGCCATTTCAAAGGTGGTAGCCGCCGTGCGGGGAATTGCGACCATGGGGCCGATGCACAGGATCAGCGCACTCATGAGCACTGCCGCAGGGATCTTGCCCAGACGCGCGGTGACTGCCTCACTGCTGCCGACGCGCAGGAGCGCGAACACGGCAAACATCGCAAGGCCGATGTCGGCGATAAAGTACGCCGCAAAGCCCTTGAGCCAGTCGGGGCCGGCCTCAACGCCTAGGTACGGGGGGAAAATTACGTTGCCCGCGCCGAAAAACATTGCGAACAGCGCAAAGCCGACGACGATAATGTCGCGGGCAGTGTGTTTCTTATTAAGCTGCATTGTTGTTTTCCTCTTTCATCATTTGTTTTCTCTCTGATGTTTTACAGTGCAGCGGTGTGCACTGAAAAAGCCTAATACAGGATATCATTTTTTTCATGGGAACGGAAATCACTGTTTTTCATTGATATATTAATTTTTTTAATATTATGCAGTAGTTTTTTTCATCTCCGGTATGATAAATTGTTAACTGAATGTTGTTGAATCTGCATATTCGGCGTGGTATATTTACGTCACGGAATTATATCTATTGTAGGAAAGGTGGGAGCGTTATGGACGACGGAAGACTGCGTGCAGTCCTCACGGCGGTCGAGCGCGGCAGCTTCAGCAAGGCCGCGGCAGAGCTGGGATACACACAATCTGCAATGACGCATCTTGTGAATAATTTGGAAGCGGAGCTGGGCTGCACTCTGCTCAATCGCGGCAGTCACGGTGTTCGGCTGTCCGAAGAGGGGCAGCAGCTTCTGCCGTATATAAAGGGCGTGATCGATGCCTGCGACGCACTGCGTCAGGAGGCTTCCGCGCAGAGCCGGACGCAGAGTCATCAGCTCAGCCTCGGCTGTTTTGCGAGTATAGCCCGCGCCGAGCTGCCGGCAATTTTGCAGGAGTTCAAGGACGCATACCCCGATATCGATATCGATGTCACCGTCCGCGGATACGAGCTGCCGAAGCTTCTGTCAAAGGGCGAGGTTCAGCTCGCACTGGTGGATGAGACCTGCGCCGAAGGCTTTGAGTGGATACCGCTGACGCGCGTTCCGCTTGTCGCGGTCGTGCCGCCGTCGTTCCGCTGGGATCGCGAACGCATCTCCATGGAGCGACTTTTGAAGGAGCCGTTTATAACCTGCACCGAGCAATATGCCGAAAAGCTGCTGCCGCCGAACGCAAAGCGCATCCAGGTTGAGGCCTCGGACGACGCGACTATCCTGTCGCTTGTCGCGGGCGGTTTGGGCGTGTCGGTGCTGTCGTCATTCTCACTGGCCGGGTACGAGGGTCAGGTCAAGTCCATCCCCCTCGAGATACCCGTCGTCGTGCGCGTTGGCATCGCATTAAAGTCCTTCGAATCGGCCTCTACCTCCGCACGCCGCTTTGTGAAATTTCTCAAAAACCATTACGGTTTTTCGGATGCGTGATTTCAGAGGCGCTTACCGAAAAAGAGAGTGCAGACCAAAAATCTGCACTCTCTTTTTTTACCTCATCTCTTCCGTCGCGCAAGCGCAATATGCACATCAGCAGATGCCTCAAAGCGCCTCCAAAAAAGAGCAGAGCACGGCGTTAAAACGGCCGATATAGCAGCCGTCTATGAAGCGATGGTTGAGCTCAAGGGTCATGCCGAGCACCTTGCGCCCACGCCCGTCATCGACGAATTTGCCCCATGCCACGCGCGGGATCGCGTCGTCGGGTTCAAATTTGCGCTCGTGCGACAGGGCGGTGATGTCGAGCCAGGGCACGCAGGAGATATAAATAAGATTCTTGCCCTCCACGCTCAGGTCGATAAAGCAGTCCTGCGCCAGACTGCGGCGCTTTGCCTCGCGGCAGAACTCGAGAATGTCGTCTCCTGCGGGCATAGTGACGATGTGGAAGCTGTCGCTGCCGGGCTTGAGATCGGTGAAGCTCGGCATCAGCTCGTCAAACAGCACGAGCTGCCCGTCGAGCATCGCGTAGCGGAAGGCCTCGACGGAGTTGAGCGCCTTCGTCACGAGGTAAGTCAGTACCATGTAGAACGACACGCCGTTTCTCTTCGCAAAGCTGTACGCGTTCGTGACGTCAAGCCTGTAGCCGAGGTTGTAGAACGGCCGGTCGGCCGAGCAGAAAAACTCATACTTCTCGCGCCGCGGCCAGCTTTCATAATCGATCACCTTGTAATTCATATCCTACCTCCAAAGCATTTTGCCTTATACTATATCAAAATCCATCAAAAACACACAATTTCAGAACGAAACGGCAGTAGAGAACTGAAGATTTGCCCATATGGATCAAATTCTACGCGTCTGATCACATATGCAAAAAGACCGCTGCGATTGCAGCGGTCTTCTGTGTTGGCATTGACCTATCTTCCCGGTCCGTCTCCAGACAAGTATTGTCGGCAC
>CAVGIU010000004.1:0-42822 GCA_963629425.1 Oscillospiraceae bacterium | reverse complement strand
GATGCACACACTGTTCACTATGGAAGATCGTTACGGCTTGACGGTGGAAACCGGCGAAAATGGCGTTTCGCTGCGTGTGGATCCCCGGAAGGGGAGGGATGCCGCTGAGCTTTCCGAAATGCTCACTGCGTGGGCTGAACAAGCCGAAAAGTATCGCAACGGAGAAATCAACCGGGAGGACTACGATAAGTGGCGTTATAACTATCCGAAATATGACGAAACCTCCGGCTATGTGAAAGTTCCGTCTCAGCAGCTCAGCGACGCAATGGTGGAGGCTTTCAAAGACAGGCTGAAGAACGATTAAATTCAGACAAAACAAAAAGAGCTATCTGACTTCTCTAACAGAAATCAGATAGCTCTTTATTCTTGGATAATCTAAAATGTTGTCATTTTGTTGTCACGGGGCAATTCCGTAACGCAAAAGTCCGGCATTTTCAAGGCTTTTCAGCCTTTCGGGTATTATTCCCACTCTATGGTTGCGGGAGGCTTGGACGTTATGTCGTAAACGATGCGGTTTATACCCTTGACTTCGTTTACGATACGCACGGAGACCTTATCGAGCACGTCGTAGGGTATGCGCGCCCAGTCGGCGGTCATGAAGTCTGTCGTTGTCACGGAGCGCAGCGCGAGGGTGTAGTCATACGTCCTGCCATCGCCCATTACGCCGACGGAACGCATGCTTGTAAGCACCGCAAAATACTGATTCATCGTGCCCTCAAGATGCGCCTTCGCGATCTCATCGCGGAAGATGAAGTCCGCCTCGCGCAGGATATCGAGCTTTTCCTTTGTGATATCGCCGATGACGCGGATAGCAAGGCCGGGACCCGGGAAGGGCTGGCGCATGACCAGATACTCGGGCAGGCCGAGCTCACGGCCAAGGGCGCGCACCTCGTCCTTAAACAGCAGGCGCAGCGGCTCGATGATCTCTTTAAAATCGACAAAATCCGGTAGTCCGCCGACATTATGGTGGCTCTTTATGACGGCCGCGACATTCGTGCCGGACTCAATGACATCGGGATAAATCGTACCCTGGGCAAGATAATCGACAGAGCCGATCTTCTTTCCCTCGTCCTCGAAAACGCGTATGAACTCCTCGCCTATTATCTTGCGCTTTGCCTCGGGCTCGGAAACTCCGGCGAGCTTGCCGAGGAAGCGATCCTGAGCATTGACGCGGACGAAATTTATGTCCCAGTTCTTAAATGCGGCCTCGACCTCATCGCCCTCGTCCTTGCGCATGAGGCCGTGATCGACGAAAATACAGGTGAGCTGACTGCCGACAGCCTCCGCGAGCAGCGCCGCCGCGACTGACGAGTCAACGCCGCCGGAGAGGGCAAGCAGAACCTTGCCGTCGCCGACCTTCGCGCGGATGGACTCGATGGACGCGCGCATGTAGTCGCCCATTGTCCAGTCGCCCTTTGCGCCGCATACCTCATAAAGGAAGTTATGCAGCATTTTTTTGCCGTATTCGGTGTGGTTCACCTCGGGGTGGAACTGCACGCCGTAGAAGCCGCGAGTCTCATCGCAGATGCCGACGGTCGGACATGCGGCGCTGTGCGCAACGAGGCGGAAGCTCTCGGGCACCTTTGCCATGTAGTCGCCGTGGCTCATCCATGTGACGCTCTCGGCGGGGAGGCCCTTGAACAGGCGGCAGTCTGTATCGAAGAAGGTCGGAGTTTTACCGTATTCGCGGGCTGTATCCGACTGCGCGGCGGTCACTTCGCCGCCGAGGTAATGCGCCATGAGCTGGCAGCCGTAGCAAATACCGAGCACGGGGATGCCGAGCTCGAATATCTTCGGGTCGACCTGCGGCGAGCCGGCCGCATAAACGCTCTGCGGGCCGCCGGTAAATATGATGCCGATGGGATCGTAAGCTTTTATCTCTTCTATCGTCATGCTGTGGGGCTTCACCTCACAGTAGACGTTGCATTCGCGGACTCTGCGCGCGATCAGCTGATTATACTGACCGCCGAAGTCCAAAACAAGTATGCGCTGATTCTGCATTTCGTACCCTCCCGTTAAAACATCTCGATGCAGCCCTCGCGCTCGGCGCTGACTGAAACGTACTTGATCGGGCAGCCGATGACCTTCTCGATGTACTTAATATAGTCGAGCGCGGCCTTGGGCAGGTCTTCTGCCTTGCGGCAGGCGGAGATATCGCACTTAAAGCCCTCAAGGTACTCGTAAACAGGCTTTGCGCGTTCGAGTTCCTCGATGTTGCCGGGGAAGTTTTCTATGCGCTTGCCGTCGAGCTCATAGGCTACGCAGACGGGGATCTTATCCATATAGCTCATAACGTCGAGCTTTGTCAGAGCTATCGCGGTGCAGCCCTGCATCTGTGCGCCGTAGCGCGACGCGACAACATCAAAGCCACCGACCCTGCGCGGACGGCCGGTTGCGGCTCCGTACTCGCCGCCTGCCTCGCGCAGTGCGTGAGCCTCGTCGCCGAACATCTCGCAGGTGAACGGGCCCTCGCCGACGCAGCTGGAGTAGGCCTTCATGATGCCGATGCTCTCATCAAGCTTGAGCTGAGGGACACCGGAGCCTATGGGCGCGTAGGCAGCCAAGGTGGTGGATGCCGAGGTGTAGGGGTAGATGCCGAAATCTATATCGCGCAGTGCGCCGAGCTGAGCCTCGAACATGACGGACTTACCGCTCTTGACGGCATCGGTGAGGTACACAGTCGTATCACAGACGTAATCCTCAAAAGGCTTACCGAACTTTTCGAGCCATGCCATGATCTCGCCAACGTCAACAGGCTCGTGTCCGTAGCCGCCCGCAACGGTGAGGTTTTTCCACTCGACAATACCCTCGACGCGCTCGCGCAGATGGTCAAGGTTTTTAAGGTCGCCCATTCTCAGGGTCTTTTTCATGAATTTATCGGCGTACACCGGGGAAATGCCACGGCGGGTCGAGCCGAATTTCTTATCGCCGAGCCTGTCCTCCTCAAGTCCGTCAAGGAGCTTGTGGTAGGGCATGCATATGGTGGCGCGGTCGCTGATTTTAAGGTTTGCGGGGCTTATCGCAATGCCGCCCTCGCGCAGACGCGCGGTCTCGTTAAACAGATGCTCAAGGTCGATAACTATGCCCGCGCCGAGGACATTGACAGTGTCGTCGCGCAGGATGCCGGAGGGAAGCAGGTTCAGGATGAACTTGCCCTTGTCGTTTACAACGGTGTGACCGGCGTTATTGCCGCCCTGATAGCGGACAACGATATCGTACTTTTCCGAGAGCAGATCGACCATGCGGCCCTTGCCCTCATCGCCCCAGTTGGTTCCAACTATTGCAGTTAACATTGTTTTCGCTCCTTTATACATTTACACTTGCCTCAACGCCCAGCTCGTTTCTGTTTGCGTCGATAACAGGATCAAGATACTCTTTTATGAATTTTTCGGTCTGATGCTCGGCCATGCCGGTGAAGCTGCGCGCATCGCAAAGCTGCGCAAGCTCCTCCTCTCCGAGGAAAAACGCCGGATCAGCCATAATGCGCTCCAAAAGATCGTTTTTCCCGCCGTAGAGCTTGACCTGCTGCGCCGCGGCCACGGAGTGGACTCGGATGCGCTCATGCAGCTCCTGACGGTCGCCGCCTTTATGCTTTACGCAGTACATGAGGATATTTTCGCTTGCCATGAACGGCAGCTCCTCGTCCAGATGCTTTTTGCAGACGGCGGGATATATCTTCATGCCGGAGGCGACGTTTATGTAGAGATTGAGGATACCGTCGACGGCCAAAAACGCCTCGGGGATGCTCAGGCGGCGGTTTGCCGAATCGTCCAAAGTGCGTTCGAGCCACTGGCTCGACGCGGTGAACGCCGCGTTTTGCAGATCGCTCATAACAAAGCGCGACAGCGAGGCTATGCGCTCGGACCTCATGGGATTGCGCTTATAGGCCATCGCCGACGAGCCTATCTGCTTTGACTCGAAGGGCTCGTCTACCTCCTTGAGGTGCGACAGTAGCCTTACGTCGCTTGAAAACTTCGATGCGCTCTGCGCGATGCCGGACAGCACCTGCAGAACATAAAAGTCCGCTTTGCGCGAATAGGTCTGCCCACTGACGGGTGCGCAGCGGCTAAAGCCCATTTTCGCGGCAATGAGCTTTTCAAGCTCCATTACCTTTGCCTCATCACCGTCAAACAGTTCCAGGAAGCTCGCACCCGTGCCGGTAGTTCCCTTGCAGCCTAACAGCTCAAGTCTGCCGAACTGATAGTCGAGCTGCTCAAGATCGTTTATAAGGTCATACGCCCAAAGCGTTGCGCGCTTACCGACGGTGGTCGGCTGGGCGGCCTGAAAATGTGTATACGCAAGCGTCGGAACGCTCTTATACTCCTCAGCAAAGCCGCGCAGCGCGGCGATCGCGTTAATGAGCTTGCGCCGCACGAGGATGAGCGCTTCACGCATACGGATGATATCCGTGTTGTCGCCGACATAGCAGCTCGTCGCGCCGAGGTGGATTATCGGCTTTGCGTCCGGGCAGCACTCGCCGAAGGTCAGCACATGCGCCATGACGTCGTGGCGCACCTCGTGCTCATGGCGGGCAGCCGACGCGTAGTCGATATCGTCGACATGCGCCTTCATCTGATCTATCTGCGCCTGAGAAATATCAAGGCCGAGCTCCTTCTCGCTCTCAGCCAGGGCGATCCACAGTCTGCGCCAAGTCGAAAATTTGAAGTCATCGGAGAAAAGGCGCTGCATCTCTTCTCCGGCATATCTCCCGCAAAGGGGATTTTCATAAAATTCGTGTTTACTCATCTATTTGCTTAAATACGCTGATGCCGACACGCTTGTGACCCGAATTGCGGTGGAAACGGTCGATTATCTTCTTTTCCGTGGGGCTTACCTCGCCGCCGTTTATGTAACTGTCTATCGCGCGATAGCTCACGCCCATCTCGTCCTCATCGGTCTGTCCGTCGAACAGTCCCGCCGAGGGAGCCTTATTTATAATGCAGGCCGGCGCCGTGAGCCATTTGAGAAATTCTATTATCTCGGTTGCCGTGAGGTCGGATATAGGGTTAAAGTCACACGATCCGTCGCCCCATTTAGTAAAGTAGCCCATATATCTCTCGCTGCGGTTGCCGGTTCCGGCTACCAAACGATACTCGGATGCGGCGACAGCGTACAGCGTCGTCATTCTCAGGCGCGGAGCAATATTGTTGACAGCCGCGTTGGTAAGCGTCGTTATAGCCTGAAGCCTGTCAATCTCCGCCTGACGAACATCCGTAAGATCAATGACGCGGCTTTCGATACCGAAATGATCGGCTACCTCCTTTGCATCCTTCATATCCTGCTCGAAATTGCGCTTTGACGCGCAGGGCATCATTATTCCCACTGTGTTCTCGCAGGCAAACTTGCACAGTATGCCGACAAGGGCGGAATCCTTGCCGCCGGAGTTTCCGAACACGATGCCGTCGACACCGCTGTCCTCCACGAGTTTTCTTATATACTGAACTCTGTCGGCAAATTCCTTGCTGTAATCACGCATTGAACTCAGCTCCTCATTATTAATAAATACCGGACAATAAATTTTATAATATCCTCCCCCGTCTGTCAATAAGCGGCCATGACAAATTAGCCGCCTAAGCGCCCATTTGTTTAGTCACTTTTCCCTCCGCCGCAGGCGAAACGGGCATTTTTCGTGCAGTCTTTTTCCTCCAAATATGTCCTTTGACAACAAAAGCCTTGATTTTTCAGCATTTTTTTGTTAAAATGCAAAATGTAATATTTTTGCCACTCATTTTTAAACTTTTTATCACAGCGCACAGGAGAAACACACATGAAGAGGTACATATCTTTCCTGCTTGCCGTCTTGATGCTCGTGACCCTTGTTCCGTCAGCGGCTCTCGCCGATAACAAGACCGCGGACATGAAAGCCAGCGAAGATCTCAAAACTCTCATAAAATATTGGGAGGGCGTGAGGCTCACGGCATATAAGGCGCACTCGAGCGAGGAGTACTGGACGATAGGCTACGGCCACTACGGTTCGGACATATACGAAGGCATGGAGATCACGGCCGAGCAGGCCGACGCATACTTCGAGCAGGATATTGCTCAGTTTGAGACGGCAGCAAACCGCACTATTGCAAAGTATGGGCTCACTGCAAGCCAAAACGTGTTTGATGCACTTGTGAGCCTTGCATACAATTTCGGTCCGAACTGGGTGGAGGTCAACACCGGCTGGCGCTTGGCGCGGTATATCCAGTCGAATTTCAAAGACAGCTACGGCAACCGCATCAACGATCTTGAGATCGCCGACGCTTTCTCGGTTTTGTGCTCTGCCGGCGGCGAAATACTCCCCGGCCTCGTCAATCGCCGTGTTAATGAGGCGGAGATCTTCCTTTACGGAAACTACAGTACCACGCTTACAAACTTCGTTGTCGTAATAATCGACGCAAACGGCGGCACAGTCAGCGGCAACCGCGTCGTTGCCTATAACAAGGGCAAGTCCTACGGCTCGCTTCCGACGGCCTCCCGGCAGGGCTACAGCCTTGATTATTGGAAGGATTCCGACACGGGCGCTGTGCTCACCGGCAGCACCATCGCCGACAAATCGCGCTACATAACGGCCGTTTGGTCCGGCGGTGATGCCCCCGCGACATATACGCTCACCGTCTCCGGCGGCGAGGGCAGCGGCAGCTATACGAAGGGAGCAAAGATAAAGCTCGTTCCTTCGACGATAAGCGGCAAGGCCTTCGTTCGCTGGGATGTGAACGGCGCAACGGCCGTTTTGGGCAGCGACGGCTACTATTACATAACGATGCCTGCCTCCAATGTCACTGCGGTCGCAGTTTGGAAATCCGTCTGCCTGCTCGGCGATAAATGCCCGACGAAGGATTTCACCGACAATCCGGTGACTTACTGGGCGCACAATGATATCGACAGCGTTGTTTCCTTGAACCTGTTCAAGGGCACCTCGGACACCTCCTTCGGCACGGATATCGTCATGTCGCGCTGCATGCTCATAACCGTCCTCTACCGCCTTGAGGGCAGCCCCGACGTAACAGGCTACGAAAACCGCTTTAACGACGTTGACCCCGAGGGTTATTATTACAACGCTCTGCTTTGGGGCTCGCATAACAACATTTCAAACGGCTACAGCGACGGCAGATTTGCCCCCGACGACCCGCTTACTCGTGAGCAGCTCGTGACGTTCCTGCACCGATACGCAAACTATAAGGGCTATGACACCGACGTTTATGCCGACATCGGCAGCTTTGCCGACGCGCAGCAGGTCAGCCCCTTCGCCCGTGAGAGCATGTGCTGGGCGATAGGTGCAGGCATAGTAAACGGAACCGGCAACAACACGCTCAGCCCGCAGGACAGTGCATTGCGCGCACAGGTCGCGGCAATGTTCAACCGCTTTGCCGGCGGCATGGCCTGAGTTTAAACAGCGCAAAAATACCGGTCACCAAAAACGGTGATCGGTATTTTTATATATCTTATTCGTCTTCGTCGCCGCCGTCCGGCTCGGGAGTTTCCGCAGCCGGTGTAGGCGTGGGCGTGGGCGTGGGAACGACCTTCTTTGCAAACGTTGCAACGACGCTGTGGTCTTCCGTAACGTTTGACAGGGTATAGCTCTCGACAGCGCCCTTGTCCTGCCCGTCGACCGTAACGGACTGTATCTCATAGCCTTCGTTGGCGGTGATCTTTATCGTAACGCTGCCCCAGTCCTCGACCGCCACGCTGCCGTTAGGATCGGTCGCGCCGCCGTTGCCGGCCGTTACGAACACGGTGTGCGTACCGCCGGACTTGGACGTATCCTTCTCGTCAACGGGCGCCGCGCTTTCGGCAACGTCATTATTATTTGATTTAACGGAGCCGGGCTTGAAATCAAAGCAGCCGTCGGCCGCAACGGCAACCACCGTCAAAACCGCCAAAACACAGAGGATACCGGTTATTATCCACTTCGTTTTCATGCTCATTCCGCGTTTTTTGTTTTTATTACTCATATCTCAGCCTCCGGGGAATACTACTGGTTCTGCGCCTGACCGCCCTTGTTTTTTGGCTTGCCGCGATGATAGTAGCGGCGGTTTGATCTCTTTTTCTCTCCGTCAGGGCTTTTGGCCTGCTGCGGCTTCTGCTGCTCCGCCGGCTTCTGCTCTGCGGGCTTTTTCCCGCTGCCGCGGCGATTGTTTCTCGGCTTGGGCTTGGCCGCTGCCGGCTTTTTTTCCTCCTGCGCAGCAGGAGCCTTCTCCGCCTGCACTTTGGGCTTTGCCTCGCCGTTCGGCTTCTTTCCCCCTCTGCGCGAGCGGCGGCTTCGACTGCGCTTTTTCTGCTCGGCCGCGCCCTCCTGCACACTTTCGACGCTGTCCGCCGCAAACAGTTCGGGCAGCTTCCACTCGTCCTCTTCCTCTTCTTCCTCTTCGGGCTCGGGGATGTATTTGAGAACCGACGGAGGCGTCTCGCCGTCCTTCGGGCGGCCGCCGGGCACTGCCGCGACCTCGACGGCTCTGTAGGTCTTCACCGTATCGTCGCCATCGCCGTCGAGCTTGACCTTGACCATCTGGCGCAGGAGATTCACCTGCGTTACGACGCCGTAGCCGGATGGGGTCTCCACAAACGCACCCTGCTTGGGAACATTTTTCGTCAGCTCCTCATAGGCCTCCTGCTCATATCTCAGGCAGCACATAAGTCTGCCGCAGCTTCCGGATATTTTGCCCGGATTGAGCGACATAGACTGCATTTTCGCCATCTTCGTGGACACGGGTTGGAACTCGTCTATAAACTGATTACAGCAGAAGGGTCTGCCGCATATGCCGATGCCGCCGAGCATCTTAGCCTCGTCCCTGACGCCGATCTGCCGAAGCTCTATCCTGTTTCGGAATATGCCCGCAAGATCCTTTACGAGCTCGCGGAAGTCGACTCTGCCGTCGGATGTGAAAAAGAACATCGTCTTATTTCCCTCGAAATTGCACTCAACGTCGACGAGCTTCATGTCCAGTCCGTGCTCTGCGATCTTCTGCCGGCAGATCTCGAAGGCTTCCTTCTCGCGCTGCTTGTTTATCTCGGCAACGCGCAGATCGTCGCGTGTTGCAAGCCGCACGACCGGGCGCAGCGGCTGGACGACCGAATCATCCTCTACCTCGTGATTGCCGCGGCTGCAATCGGCTATCTCAAGCCCCTTGCTGGTCTCGACAATGACCTGCTGGCCGGTTTTTATGCTCTTGCCGTTCGGAGAAAAATAGTAACTTTTACCCCTGTTTTTGAATTTTACGCTTATAACTTCAGTCAATTGTTCTCCTCGTTTCCGCTGCCGAGCACACAGCCAGCAGCCCCAAAATGTGTTTCACTCCGGTATTGACCGTCTGATACCGTGCGCAGCGGTCAATAAGCTTTATGATATCCATTATACGCATTTTATCCTCTGCCGACGCCAAGAGTCCGACATAGCGGCGCTTTAGCGCAAGCAAAAATACACCGAGCGACAGAGCATCGAGCGTTTCATGCTCAAAGCACCATGCCGTCAGCGTCGGGATATCGCCCTTGCGCTCGAGCGAAACGAACTCATCGGCAAGCGCGGCAGCAGACTCGTCCTCCGCGTCCTCCTCGCCTGCGCAGCTTACGAGCACACAGCGCGAGCGCACCGTGACGAGCAGCCGCTCGGGATTTGACACGCACAGAATAAAATGAACGCCCTTCGGCGGCTCTTCGAGGATCTTCAGCGCTGCGTTCTGCGCCTGCTCGTTCATCGTGTCGGCATCCTTTATGATATATACCTTCTCCGCCGCCTCGTTGGGAATAACATAGGCATCCGCACCCATGGCGCGCACCTGATCGACAAGTATCTCTTTTTTCTGCTTGCCCTTATCGTCGGTAATACGCTCGATAACGGCAAGGTCGGGGTGAACGCGCGCCTTGACCTTGCGGCAGTCGCGGCACACGCCGCAGGGGCGCTCGCCGCTGCCTTGACACAGCATTTTTTCGGCAAGGTAAAACGCCTTGCCCGTCCGCGCGTTTTCCGATGCCGAGGACAATATATACGCATGTGACAGTTTTTCCATAGCATCCTCCGGTCAATTCAGATACTTAATCAGTTTATTTTACTCTTTTCCGTGTTTTAAGTCAACAAAAACCGCGCATGGCTCATCACCGGGCTGTATATTACTCACAAATGTGCATCGCCGTTTTTGTGATAAACGACAAATTTCAGGAAATCCGAGAATTGTTGTCCTCCTTTTTCGTTTGTCAATGTATTATATAAGTGAAGGGGAAAGAAAAATGAAAGGAGCCTGCCATATGCTGTGTCCCAAATGTTCCGCCGAAATAACAGAGGGTTTCATCGACAATGCAAAATGCCCGGTTTATTGGAAACCGCAGGGGTACGAGGAGGATATCCTCTCGTTTTGCTCAAGAACTCACGGCGGTAAGATTCAGCTCGGAGACGGCGGCTACCTTCTCGGCGGCCGTGTGACCGCCTTTTATTGCAGCACCTGCGATCTCGTGCTCATAGACGATATCAGGCATCAATAGATTCGACCTGTACAGCAAAAAATCCCGTCCTCTCGGACGGGATTTTTCGAGACTGTCAAAAACCTGTGCTGCAGGGAAAAACCATCCGCGCAGCGGGGGAGTTCGAGGGGGCAAGGCCCGCCTCGAGTTAGATAAACCGCCGTTGAAATCCTTGAGAATTCAAGGATTTCGGTAAAAGCATTTTGAATACATTCAAAATGCTCGGCGGAAAAGTGCAGTCAAAAAAGTTCCTCGCGGGACTTTTTTGACAAGCTGAAAAAATCCCGTCCTCTCGGACGGGATTTTTCATGTTTTTTAATTACTGCCTTGCTTCGATGTACTCGACGATCTTACCGACTGTGGCCAGCTCTGCTGCATCCTCATCGGGGATCTGAACGCCGAACTCGTCCTCAACGGACATGATGAGCTCGACAACATCGAGCGAATCCGCGCCGAGGTCATCAACGATATTGGTGTCGGCGGAAATGCTGTCTGCGGATACTTCAAACTGCTGGGCAAGGATCTGCTGAATTTTTTCAAGTATCATTTTAGTTCCTCCAATATACGGGGCTTATGCCCATTCACGGCTCTGCGGCTTGTTGCCCGTGTTCTGCGGACGGTCGTAGGATACGACGACGCGGCGATTGGGCTCTGTACCGGTCGAGCTTGTGCTGACGCCCTCATAGTCCTGAAGGGCGGCGTGGATGATGTGACGCTCATAGCTGTTCATCGGCTCAAGCGCCATGCTGCGCTTATACTTGATGACCTTGGCCGCCATCTTCTCTGCAAGGCGGACGAGCGATTCCTCGCGCTTTGCACGGTAGCTCTCGGCATCGACGCAGATGTGCATATGCTTATCGCTGCCGCGGTTGATGACGTAGTTGGTCAGGTGCTGGATCGCATCGAGAGTCTCACCCCTGCGGCCGATGACCGCGCCCATGTTGGGACCGGAGAGATTGACTGCAATACTCTTGCCGTCGCGGCGGGTGATCTCGATATCGGCCTTGACACCCATGCGCTCGAGAAGTCCCTCGAGGAAGGCTCTTATGGCGGCAAACTCACCGTTATCGACGGTTTTTGCCGCCTTTTCGGGAGCCTTTGTCTCAACGACGGGAGCTGCCTCGACCTCAGTCTCGGGCTCGTCGGGAGCTTCATACTCGACACGCACGACTGCCGGAGAAGCGCCTATGCCCAAAAATCCGGATTTTGCGCGCTCTACGACGGTTACGGAAACATCGTCGCGCTCAAGTCCGAGTTCCTTCAGGGCTGCGGCGATGGCTTCATCCTCGGTGCGGCCTGTGGTTTCCAAAGACTTTATCATGTTTCACTATTCTCCTGTGACTGTTCAGGCTCTGCCTCGGTCTGATTCGCGGCCGGCTCGGCTGCTTCCTCAGACTTTGCCGCTGCGGCGATTTCATCGGCGTAGCGGTTGGGATCGTAAGCTCTGCCTCTTGCGTAGCGGCGCTTACCGACCTGAGAGGGATTCTCGGGCTTTTCTACGCCGAGCTTTTCAAGGCGCGCTTCACGCTCCGCTCTTTCGTTCGCGGCGATGCGCTCGGCGTCTGCCTGCTTCTGCTGAGCCTGCATTTTCTTTTTGCTGGTGTTGTTGTTGCGGGTCGTTGCGCCCTCGGCCTTGAGCTGCTCATGCTCCTCATGGCGGCGTGCGCGTTCCTCTTCTTTCTCCTTCTGAGCCGCAATGCGTTCGGCATCCTCGATATCGAGCTTGCGCTTGTAGTACTTTGTGAGCACGAGGTCACGCACGATACCGAAGCAGCTGTTGGCGATCCAGTAAACGCCGAGAGCTGCGGGCATGATGAAGCAGATCCAGACCGACATAAGGGGCATCATGATGTTCATGCTCTTCATGCTCATTGCCGCCTGTCCTGCCTGGGGAGGATTGGTCGCCTGGCTGATCTTCATCGACGCCCAGGAAAGGAACGCCGCAATCAGCGGGATCAGGAACAGGCCGATATTGGAGAGAATATCGGCGCTCGAAAAATCGTAGGTCCAGATCTTCCAGTCGGGGATCGAACCGAGGTTCATTCCGATAAAGCTGTAATCAATGTCGAGAAGCTTTCCGCCGAAATTGCCGAGAGCATTGACAACGGCATCCCAGTTCTGATGGATAGCGTCGGCGACACCGATCTGGTCATAGGTACCCTGCTTGGAAGCTACAAAGCCCGCATTCTGGGTTGCCCACTCGGTGAGCTTTGTGATACTCTTGTCGCCCAGACCCATCATGCTGCCGAGAGGCTGACGGATGACGCTGTACAGAGCGATGAGTATCGGGAAGGGGATCAGCGACCACAGGCAGCCGGAGGTAGGGCTTGCGCCCTGCTCCTTATACAGCTTCATAACTTCCTGCTGATACTTCTGCTGGTTGCCCCTATGTTTTTTCTCCAGCTCCTTGAGCTGAGGCTGGATTCGGGTGGTCTTCATCATGCCCTTCTTGCTCTTTGCCATGAACGGCAAAAGGATCAGATTGACCACGAGAGCAAAGAGGATAATGGCAAGACCGTAGCTGTCGGTCCAGTTATAAAGGATCTCCAGCAGTCTGGCAAACGGCCAAACTATAATATCCCATAGTGACATAAGTTTCTCCTTGTATTCCGATCCTCGTCAGGGAACGGGATCGAAGAAATCGTGTTCGCCGAAGTGAAACGGATGACACCTCGACAGCCGCTTAAGGGCGAGCCAGCCGCCCTTCAAAGCCCCGTATTTCTCGATGGCTTCAACGGCATACTGTGAGCAGGTCGGGATAAATCTGCACCTCGGCGGAAATGCCGGGGAGACGTATTTCTGATAGATACGGATAAGCGCAAGCAGAAACTTTTTCATTTCTCATCGCCTCTTAAAATTCCAAGCTCGCCGCAGGCGCGCAGAAACGCCTCCTCTATCTTGGCGTACTCCGCCTCGATGCAGCGGCTGCGCGCGACGATGACCATATCGACGCTCGGCCTGAGCTTGTCTGAATTAAGTCTGTATACCTCTCTGAGCCTGCGTCGGACGCGATTGCGCACGACGGCCTTGCCCAGCTTTGTTGATACGGTGTATCCCACGCGGCGGGCGCCCCGCTGCGTTTTCAGAGCATACACGACCATATAGGGCGTAACGGCTGTTTTTCCTTTGTTATATAGCCGTTTGAACTCATAATTCTTTTTCAGAGTTGACCTGAAATCCAATTATTCCACCCTTGCTTTCCGTTTTTCTCAGCAAACACATTAAGGGCGGATGTTAGCCGCCCTAAAAATTTATTTGCTTTTCCTGCTCGGAGCTGCCAAATCAGGCGCTCAGCTTTGCTCTGCCCTTTGCTCTGCGGCGGGCGAGAACCTTGCGGCCGTTTGCGGTGGCCATTCTTTTGCGGAAGCCGTGCTCTTTTTTGCGCTGACGCTTCTTGGGCTGGTAGGTACGCAGCATGTTTTGTGCACTCCTTTCAGAATAATACTCAACATTGAGCCGAAGCCCAAAGTAGTTGATTAAGTAATAAACTTCCGATGCTCACAAGCATCGGAAGTTTATTATATACGATATGCTTTTACCGTGTCAAGGTTTTTTTGTTTATAGATCATTACTCGGTTTTCGCGAGGCAACGCGTGCCGGGTAGCAAGGACGCGCCCTGCCCCGCCAAAACCGGTATTTGCGGGTAAGCTGACGGGAGTCGAACACCTACTGGTTTTGACAGGCTGATTTTCGTTCTTCTTTAGCGCAGGTGGGCTGGCGCCCATCAAGATAAAAAGGACGAAAAGCGCCGAAAAGGGGCGCTGACAGGCGGCAGGGGTTCGGCTCTCGTCAGCTTATGCCTTAAGCCTGAGGTCCTCGCCGCGCAGATACTTGCCGAGGGGCTTCCAGAGGATAGCGCCGATAACGAGGATGGCGACCATGTCGATGAGCATGTATGCGCCGTTATAAAGTGCCGAGTAGATCCACGGAGTGGTCATGGTCATGTTGAAGAACTCCTCAGGCATATACTCTGCCCAAACGGTAGCGCCGACGACATAGTGAACGAGGAAGCGTGCAACGCAGCCGACAACAGTGCCGATAAAGAAGCCGTTTTTGTTCTTGCTGAACAGTCCTGCAAGGCCGAGAACGGTGTATGCTACAAGATAGTCGCCGAGTATGGACTGCCAACCGATAGCGATGCCGCCCTCGAGCATGAACTGGATAACGCCGTAAACAAAGCCCGCGGCAAGGGACGGTCCGATGCCCCAGCGGACGCAGAAGATGATGATCGGCAGCATTGCAAGGTCAAACGAGCCGCCCTGAGGCATTTTCCAAATAGGCAGCAGGCTCAAAACAGTCGCCGCGGCGATGAAGATCGCGCCTTCGCAGATGGCGCGGAGCGTAAGGTTGGATTTTTTCATTTTGCTATTCCTCCTAAAAAAATAAGAAAACCGCACTGCAAAAGCAATGCGGTCATAGGAAAACGATTATATGCGAATTTTCGTTTCCTACGCCGGCATTACCCGGATCAGGTTCGAGGGTCTCGGAAATTCGATTCTTTCCGTCTCAGCCGAGAAAACTCAGCACCCCTTTTGCACAGTCATCTTAATATCTTAATGCGCTTTTGTCAAGTCCTGCTGACATAGTCGGTGAAAAATTTCTGCTTCGGCAGCCAATTAAGCAGCGGAAGCCCTGCAATGAACATTACGGCAGCCTCACCGAGGGCGACCTCGCCGGCAAAAACAGCAAACGCACCGAAGTTTTTGATCGGGTCGAGCCCCGCGATGACAACGGTCAGCATCGCGCCGACAATAAGCCCGTTCCACACGACGGGCATGAGGCAGGCGAGTACTTTTTTGTTATGCTTTCCGCACCAGGCGATGCACAGGCAGGCCATGAGCGTTGCGAGCGAGCCGAAGATAATATCCGGAAGTCCCGCGGCGCTTGCTATGTTCGCTATCGCGCAGCCGAAAAACAGCCCCCAAGTCGTGCAGGGCATGAAAAACGGCAATATGCACAGCACCTCGGATATTCTGCACTGCACCGGGCCATAACTTATCGGCGCGAGCACCATGGTCAAAACGGCGTACAAAGCGCCGACGATCGCGGCCGTTACTATATTTCTTGTGGTCTTATTCATTATTGCTCCTATTGAGTGAAAATACACAGCCGCAGTACTCCTGACGGTACAGGCCGTATTTTTCGGAAAGAATTATCGAACGGTGGTTGCCCTCGCGCTTTTTAAACTCCGACGGCAGCCAGCTCACATTATATTTTTGCGCAGCCTCCCTGCCGATTGCGTTTATGGCGACGGCGTCCTTACGTGAGGAGACCGTAAGCGTCGTGCAGAACCAGTCAAAGCCGAGTTCGGCGGCTGTGCGTGCCGTCTCCTCAAGGCGGATGCGGAAGCATTCGAGGCATCTTTTGCCCTCCTCGGGCTCATTCTCCAGCCCCTTAATGCGCGAAAAATAATCCTCACTGCGCCAGGGCTCGACCAAAAGAGAAGCGCTCGTTCCATCAGCGGCAAGGCAGTCTATGAGCTGCTTCTGCGTCTCAAGGCGTTTTTCGTACTCCGCCTCCGGCCACAGATTGGGGTTATACCACAAAACCGTGACTTCAAAATGCCTCGACAGGAGCTCAATGACCGAGCTTGAGCACGGGCCGCAGCAGCTGTGCAGCAATATGCGAGGCTTAGTCCCGCCAAAGCCCGCGACGATTTTATCGTATTTTCTGAAAAAGTTTTCTCTGTTCATCTTCCGCGCCTCAATATATATCTTTGAAAGAGCTGAACTGTGTTCAGGCAAGGCGAAGCTTGCAGCGCATACTTTTGCTTCAATGCGGCATGGGCGCATTTGAGCCTTTCAAAAACGGTCTACATTATATTATATTCGTAAATCCCGTGTCAACCGAAAATGAAAAACGCCGCACATTTCCGCGGCGCGTCACTGCTGCTTGCTGTTGTAATGGTATGTACGCTTATAACGCCCGCACTCGCCGCTCAGAATGCTTCGACCGACGGCATTGATCTGAAGATTGCCGTCATGATCGATACGCACTATAGCAAGTCGGCTGTCTGAAAACTTCGGGGAGCACCTCAGCGGTATAATCGGCATATATGCCGACTGCCTTCGCACCGATGGGCGCATACCTCTCGACACACTCAGTGCCGTGCTCGGCAGTGCAGTGAACAGATCCCCGGCAGACTGAACTGCAAAGTGAAATCACAAAGCACACGGCAAGGTATAAATTACAATGCCATGTGCTTTGCTTTTTTAGAGGATTATAGTTAGCCGACGATCAGTCCTTTTTCGTTTTAATCATAACGGTGCAGTCATACTGCAAAACAGTGACTCCGTTCTGATTTACCACATCCGTATGACGCTTCAGGATCGCGTACTGAGGTTTGGAGGTAATCCGCTTATCTGTAAAGGTGTGAATTTTTAATTGAATTTATATCACGACAGCAGGACGGAGTCGGTCTCCTCCTGGACGCCGGCCTTTTCGGCGAAGCGCTCGAGGAGGTCGGCCTTTGTAAGACGGCTTTTCTCCTCGCCGGAGATGTCGAGGACGATGCGGCCTCTGTCCATCATGATAAGGCGGTTGCCGTGGCGGATGGCATCGGTCATGTTGTGCGTTATCATGAGCGCGGTGAGCTTATTTTCGCTGATGATCTTATCGGAAAGCTCAAGCACCTTTTTTGCCGTGCCGGGGTCGAGGGCGGCGGTGTGCTCATCCAGAAGCAGCAGCTTCGGGGTCTGAAGCGAAGCCATAAGCAGCGTCAGCGCCTGACGCTGGCCGCCGGAGAGCAGGCCGACCTTCGCGGTGAGGCGATCCTCAAGGCCGAGGCCGAGGGTAGCGAGCTTTTCGCGATAGGCCTCGCGTTCGGCGTTCGTCACACCCCACTTGAGGCCGCGCCTTTTGCCGCGGCGCAGAGCCAGCGCGAGGTTTTCCTCGATCTGCATGTTGGGCGCAGTGCCCATCATGGGGTCCTGGAACACGCGGCCGATGTATTTTGCACGCTTATATTCGGGCATACCGGTGACGTCCTCGCCGTCGATGAGGATAGCGCCGGAATCGACCGGCCACACACCCGCGACAGCGTTTAAGAGCGTAGATTTGCCCGCACCGTTACCGCCGATAACGGTGACAAAATCGCCGTCGTTGAGGCTGAGGCTGAGGTTTGTCAGCGCGTGCTTTTCGTTTATGGTCCCGGGGTTAAAGGTTTTTGAAACGTTTTTTATCTCCAGCATTACGCATCGCTCCTTTCGCTCAGCGCCATCTTCTTAGAGCGCGAAAATGAGCTTTTTGATCGCGCCTTGAGCTGCGGTATTGCGAGGAATATCGCAACGATAATTGCGGTGAACAGCTTCAGATCGTTCGGGTCGAGCTTAAGCCACAGGATGACGACCATTACAGCATAGTAGATAACACCGCCGAAGATTATAAAGCTGAGCCTTACCGCAAAGTTGCAGCCCTTGCTGAATATCGCGTCACACAGTATCTCGCCGATGACGATTGCCGCAAGTCCGATGACGATAGCGCCGCGGCCCATGCTTACGTCGGCCGTGCCCTGGAACTGGGTCATAAGGCCGCCGGCAAGAGCTACAATGCCGTTTGAGATGCCGAGTCCGATAACCTTCATGGTCTCGATATGAATACCCTGAGCGCGGCTCATTGCGGGGTTATTGCCCGTGGCGCGCAGTGCGCTGCCCTGCTCAGTTCCGAAGTACCAGTAGGAAAGAGCGACGATGACTGCCGCTATGACAAGTCCGACGAGTATCGCCTGCGTGATATGCAGCGAGGACACAAGAAACCCGTTACCGTTTTCCCAGAACATGCCGAACTTCTGCACGCTGGCCGTCTGATTGGCCTTGGTCATGATGCGAAGGTTTATCGAATACAGCGCAAATTGCGTCAGGATACCGGCGAGGATGGCCGGAATTCCGAGCTTTGTGTGCAGGAAGCCTGTGCACAGGCCGGTGAGCACGCCAACAACTATCGCAATCAGCAGTGCCGCCCACGCGGGCATACCTGCCAGCAGGAGCATTACCGTCACAGCGCCGCCGGTGGCAAACGAGCCGTCAACGGTCATATCGGGGATATCCAGCAGGCGGAAGGTTATGAATACGCCCAAGGCCATGAGACCCCATATTATGCCCTGCGCGACCGCAGCCGGCATTCTTCCTATAAGGTTCGTCACGCTCAGAGCGGACAGGTATACGGACATTGTCATTTTTCAGACCTCATTTCGGTTTGTGGTTATTTGTTTCCTGTATCAGCCGATAGCAGTGTAATCGGAGGGGACGCTGATGCCGAGCTGCTCGCAGATATCGGCATTGTACTTCTTGACGGGGTTCTGGTAGTACTCAATGGGCATGGTGGAGATATCACTCTCACCGGTGAGGATCTTTGCAGCCATCTTGCCGGTGGTGACGCCGAGCTGGTAGTAGTCGATGGACAGAGTTGCGATGCCGCAGCCGGTCGCTATGCCTTCCTCACCTGCGATGATGGGAGTCTTCTTGGGCAGTGCTACGTTGTTTATTGCTTCAGCGCAGGAGGCTGCGGTGTTATCGGTGGGGATGTACAGTGCGTCGCACTCATCGCATGCGGTCGCGGTAACGGTAGCGACGTCGTTGGAGTCTGCGAAGGTGTAGACCTTAACGGTGATGCCCATATCCTCAAGAGCTGCCTTGACTACATCTGCCTGGTATACGGAGTTTGCCTCGGCCGAGCAGTAGAGGATGCCGACAGTCTTTGCATCGGGCAGAAGCTCGGAGAACATTGCGGCCTGCTGATCCAACGGTGCAAGGTCGGAGGTGCCGGAAACGTTGCCGCCGACGGTGCCGGAAAAGTCTTCAATATCAAGCGCAACGCCGTACTCGGTAACGGCAGTGCCGAGGATGGGGATGGACTGGGTCGCGGAAACGGCCGCCTGAAGCGCCGGAGTCGCGTTTGCGAGGATAAGGTCAACGCCGTCGGAAACGAAGCCGTTGCAGATGGTGGCGCAGGTGTTAATATCGTTGGATGCGTTCTGCTCAACGAACTCGACCTTGTCGCCGAGCTCCTCCGTCAGAGCATCCTTAAAGCCCTGCGTAGCCGCGTCGAGCGCCTGGTGCTGAACAAGCTGGCATATGCCGACGGTGTAGGTGTCATTGGCAGCATCGCCGTTGCCGCCGTTATCGCTGCCGCATGCTGCAACGCTCAGACACATTGCAGCCGCCATTACCAAAGCTGTGATTTTCTTTTTCATGTCGATTTCTCCTTTTTTAATTTAAAGCGCTGAAAAGTTTTTTATAAAAAAACAGGGTGCCGCCGGAATGGCAGCACCCTGAGATTTCCGATATCAGAAAACTTTTTCGGGGCATTCACACCGGTCGGACAAATTAAAAGCAGCAAAATATCGGCCTGCATAGCAGACCTTAGTAAAGCTGAAATAAGAGTAGGCAGACACTGCGCGTCTGCCGGTGTTTATCATGTTTTTCGCAGTGCAGATGCTCATTGCAGTATCTCCTTTCCCGTTAAACTTGCCCGGCGGAAGCCACCGTGTTTCATGTCGAAATAATAGCGCTTTAAACGGTAAAAGTCAATTGTCAATTGCAACAAAAGATACTGTGCTTATGGAGGAAAAAACTACATCCGGCACAAAACGCGCCGGATGTACGGAATATAGTTGTGCATTTAGACATAGCTGCTCAATTCCGACCGCAAAAAAGCTCCCCGTGAGCATTCACGGGGAGCTTGGGAGTATGCGTTTATTGTAAGTCCGCTGATTAGGTCTTCCTTTCTATATTTATTCATGCCGGTCAGTATATGCTACCTATTCGGCAAAAAAAACAATTCCTATCAAGTTCCTGTGTATCATTGCCGACGGCCACGGCAATTGCAAGAAAAATTTTCAGCGAGAAAAAATTTATTTTGGGGCTTGACAAGCGAAAATGAGGTGCTATAATTGCAGCATCAAACCTGTGATGAAGAGTAGTAGCTTCGGTAAACCGGCGTTAAGAGAACCGTGGGTGGTGAGATCACGGTCGGCGGCACGGAGTGAATGGACTTCTGAGGGCGGCTTGAAAAAGCGAAAGCTTGAGTAGATGCCGACGGGATCCCTCCCGTTATCAATCGGGGTGCGTATGATGGTACGCATAAGCGAGCGGACGAATTTTTCGTCAATTTGGGTGGTATCGCAGGAGTGCAGCTCTTGTCCCATTGTTGGGATAGGAGGCTGCTTTTTTTGTTTTATAAGCAAGCTCCCCTCCATCTGCACCCAAGCTACAAAAACATTTTTGGAGGAAAAAACAATGGAAAACAGCATCATCAAAAAAGCACTCGCGCTCGTATGCGCACTGGCAATGGTATTTACCCTCTGCGCCTGCGGCAGTCAGAGCAAGAACAGCGGCGACGACAGCAGCGCAAAGGTCTACAAGGTCGGCATCTGCAACTATGTCGACGACGCATCCCTCAACCAGATAGTCGAGAACATCCAGGCTCAGCTCAAAGCAATCGGCGAGGAAAAGGGTGTCACCTTTGAGATAAGCTACGATAACTGCAACGCAGACGCGACCGTTATGGAGCAGATAATCACCAATTTCATCGCCGACGGCGTTGATCTCATGGTCGGCGTTGCGACCCCCGTTGCGATGCGCATGCAGGCTCTGACCGAGGATAACGAGATCCCCGTTGTCTTCTCCGCTGTTTCCGATCCCGTCGGCGCCGAGCTCGTTGAGAGCCTTGAGGCACCGGGTGCAAATGTCACCGGCACCAGCGACTATCTCGACGCAGACGCTATCATGAACCTCATATTCGCAAACGACCCCGATGCAAAGAAGATCGGCCTGCTGTACGATGTCGGCCAGGACTCCTCCACCGCATCCATCGCGGCAGCAAAGGAATATCTCACTGATAAGGGCGTTGAGGTTGTTGAGCACACCGGCTCCACCGCAGACGAGGTCATGCTCGCAGCCGAGGCAATGGTAGCAGACGGTGTTGACGCAGTGTTCACCCCGACCGATAACTCCATCATGAAAGCGGAACTCGCAATTTACGAGACTCTTGCAAATGCAGGCATCCCCCACTACACCGGTGCTGACTCCTTCGCACTCAACGGAGCATTTCTCGGCTACGGCGTCGACTACGCAAACCTCGGTGTCGAGACCGCAAACATGGTAGCCGATATTCTTCTCAACGGCGCGGACCCCGCGACCATGGCAGTCAAGACCTTCGATAACGGCACCGCGACCATCAACACCGAGATCTGCACCGAGCTCGGCTACGATTACGACACCGTGGCAAAGGCATTCGAGCCCTTCTGCACCAAGATAAACACCATCACCACCGCTGAGAGCTTCAGCGACGTTCAGCAGTAATAAACAGACCCAACACAGGAAAGAGGAAATGACATGGATATTGCAACGATACTGAGCCTCGGGCAGACGGCACTTGAGCTGGGCCTTATCTGCTCGCTGACGGTGCTCGCACTGTATTTGAGCTACAGCATGCTCAACGTCTGCGACCTGTCCACCGACGGTTGCTTCACCCTCGGTGCCGCGGTCGGCGCGATCGTAGTGCTCTCGGGGCATCCGTATCTTGCGATACCCGCCGCGATGGCCGCCGGCGTGTGCTCCGGCTTTGTGACCGCGATATTGCAGACAAAGCTCGGCGTTGACAGTCTGCTCGCCGGAATCATCGTGAACACCGGCCTTTATTCGATAAACATCGCCATCATGGGCGGCTCGTCGCTTCTTAACATGAACAAGGCCGACACCGTGTTTTCGCTCATGAAGGATCTACTCAAGAGTACTGTTTTTGCAAAACAGTATAAGCTCGCGGTCGCGCTCATCGCGGTCATCGTGATCCTTGTTCTGCTGACTCTGTTTCTCAAGACCCGCCTTGGCCTTGCGATACGCGCAACGGGCAACAATCCCGACATGGTGCGCTCATCGTCCATAAACACGGCATTCACGACCATAATCGGTCTGTGCATCGCAGGCTCGTTCACGGCGCTGTCCGGCTGCCTGCTGGCGCAGTCTCAGAAGGCCGTCGATATAAACATCGGTACCGGCATGGTCACCGTCGCGCTGGCCTCCCTGCTCATCGGCGGCGTTATCATGGGCAAGGGCGGCATCTTCACTCGAGCCGTCGGCGTTGTGCTCGGCTCTATACTATTCAGGCTGGTGTACACTATAGCGCTGCGCTTCGATATGCCGGCATTCATGCTCAAGCTCATCTCCTCGATCATCGTCGTGCTTGCGATATCGATACCTTATCTTAAAAAGCAGATGCCGATGATAAAGCGTCGGTTCGGACTCAAAACGCAGAAGGACGGTGTTTGACATGCTGAAGCTAAATAACATCAGCAAGACCTTTAACCCCGGAACGGTCAACGAAAAGACCGCCCTGAGCGGGCTTTCGCTCGACGTGCGCGACGGCGACTTCATCACAATCATAGGCGCAAACGGCGCGGGAAAATCGACGCTCTTTAACGCCGTCGCCGGCAGCTTCTTCACCGACAGCGGCAGCATCGAGCTCGACGGGAAGGACATCACCTTCATGCCCGAGCACAAGCGCGCACGCAGCATAGGCAGGCTGTTTCAGGACCCAATGCGCGGCAGCGCACCGGGCATGAGCATTGAAGAAAACCTCGCAATGGCGGCAAAAAGCGGCGGCTGGTTTTCACACATAACGAAGGCCGACCGTGCAATGTTCCGCGAAAAGCTCGCGCTTTTGAACATGGGGCTCGAGGATCGGCTCACGCAGCCTGTCGGGCTTCTGTCCGGCGGCCAGCGCCAGGCTCTGACCCTGCTGATGGCGACGATAGTTCCGCCGAAGCTTCTGCTTCTGGACGAACACACGGCAGCGCTCGACCCCGGCACTGCGGAAAAGGTGCTGGAGCTCACAAAAAGCATCGTCGCAAAAGACAAAATCACCTGCATGATGATAACTCACAACATGCAGTCGGCGCTCGATCTCGGAAACCGCACGCTTATGATGGATAAGGGAAATATCATCATGGACGTTTCCGGTGCCGAGCGGGAGGGCATGACCGTGCAGGACTTCCTCGACCGCTTCAAGGCCGGTTCCGGCAAGGCGCTCGACAATGACCGCATGCTCCTGAATTGAAAAAAGAAAAAAGAGAGCACAGATGAAAAATCTGTGCTCTCTTTTTTCAGAGGCGCACGAAGACGCTGCGAATACAGTGATTGCCGATGCCCGGTGTCGAAGCAATGGCGTAAACCGCATTTGCAGCGCACTTGCGGGAAGCGACAGCCTCACGGTTTCATCAGCAGATACGATTCGGGCAACCGCAATATGCGTATCGGTACGGTGTCCGTGCGCCTCTGAAAAAACGCCGCTGAAAAAACGCCTCTAAAAAATCATTAATAATGTACCGACGACTATGAGACACAGGCCAAGGGCGGATTTTTTGGTCAGGCGCTCGTGGAATACGATATATGAAAACGCGATGGAGACGAGAATGCTGAGCTTATCGATCGGAACAACAACACTGGCAAGTCCGTCGTGCAAAGCCTTATAGTAGCACAACCACGAGCCGCCCGTTGCAAGGCCCGAAAGGCAGATAAAGCCCAGCTCGTTTTTCGGAATGCCGCACAAGGTGTGCTTTTTGCCCTTTGCAAACACAACTACCCACGCCATCACGAGTACGACGCAGGTCCGTATCGCCGTACCGAGATTCGACTCCACGCCCTCGATGCCGATCTTGCCGAGGATTGCGGTGAGACTTGCGAAAACGGTGGACAAAAGCGCATATATCAGCCAGCTCTTGCCGCCGGACGGTGCGCTCGCAGTCACATCCTTCTTCTCTATCATCATGAACGTGCCGCCGCCGATAAGCACAACAGCCGCAAGCTTCATTGCGCTTATCTCCTCGCCGAGGAAGATGAACGCGAGGATTATCGTCAGCACGGTACTCGACTTGTCTATCGGCACCACCTTGTTCACATCTCCCATTTGCAGGGCTTTAAAATAGCACAGCCACGACGCGCCGGTGGCAAAGCCAGAGAGGATGAGAAACACCCATGTTTTCGTGCTCAGCGTCGTTATCGTCGGCGCTGAGCCCACTATGAGCACCATAAGCCATGAGGATATGAGCACAACGATCGTGCGTATCGCGGTTGCGGCATCGGAATCGGTCTTCCTTATTCCGCATTTTGCAAGGATCGAGGTAAGTCCGGCAAAGAACGCCGAGCCGAACGCATAAACTATCCACATTGCATTTCGCCTTCTTTCGCGCTCATTATACGTCTAAAGAGAAACGTATTCAATATAAAAAGGCAGCCAAACGGCTGCCTTTAAGTATTTTGCGGGTAATTAAATTTTTACGCAAGCTTTATTTTCGCGGCGCGCTTTTTGCCGTAGATAATGATGCCGACGAGATAGACCACCGCGCAGACCGTACCGACGATGTAGGCTGCCGTCCAGGACATATTGAAGCCGATCTCGGCGTGCATTATGTAGGTGATGGTGACAAAGGCATAGAATGCACCGGGAATGAGCGGCATCCATACCCATTTGGCCTTGCCGTTTTCAAACATCCACACAGTAATCGCAACGAATGCGAACAGTGCGAGGGTCTGGTTTGCCCACGCGAAGTAGCGCCACAGAATCATGAAGCCGGAAGTGTTGGACTTTGCCCAGACGAGGATCGCCGCGACAAGCGCGAAGATGATGGCCGACAGGGCGAGGCGCTTGAGGTTGGAATCCTGCTTGATGTGCAGAGAGTCGGCAACCGTCAGACGCAGTGCGCGCAGCGCGGTATCGCCCGAGGTGATGGGCAGAACGATAACGCCAAGCAGAGCGATGATGCCGCCGACAGGTCCGAGGATATTCTTGCAGACAATGCCGACAGTCTGAGTTGCGAGAGAAGCGTTTGCCTCCTGGAGGCCGAGGTTGTATACGCCCATGGCGCCGGCTGCCCATACCATTGCGATGAAGCCCTCAAGGATCATCATGTTGTAGAAGGTGTTGCGTCCCTGACGCTCGCTCTTCATGGTGCGGGAGATAATAGCCGTCTGGGTGGAGTGGAAGCCTGAGAGTATGCCGCAGGCGACCGTCACGAAGAATATCGGGAAGAAGTGGCCGTTTGCGAAGTACTCGCTGTAGTTGAATACGCCGTTGTAGCTCCATACGCTGTCCCAGACATTGAGGAGCGGATAGCCCTTGACGAACAGGCCGATGAAAACGCCGATGGCCGAGAACAGTAGGATAGCGCCGAATATGGGGTAAATGCGGCCGATGATCTTGTCGATGGGGAATACGGTCGCGCAGAGGTAGTACAGGAAGATAACGCCGTAGATTACCCAGGTCGAGGTCGCGTTGGCAGCGCCGGAGAAGTTGAACACCTGAGTTGCGGCAATGTCGCCCGGGGTATAGATAAATACGGCGCCGACAAGCAGCAGAAGCAGGCAGACAAATATGTTGTAGATCGTAAAAACGCCCTTATTGGTGTACTTTCTGACCATGTCGGGCATCTGACTGCCGCCGTCACGCAGGCAGATCATGCCGGAGAAATAGTCGTGCATTGCACCGCCGATGACGTTGCCGATAGGGATGGTAATGAATGCGATAGGTCCGAACAGGATACCCTGTATGGGTCCGAGAATGGGGCCCGTACCGGCGATGTTCAGAAGGTTGATGAGGCTGTTCTTCCAGCCTTTCATGGGAACGTAGTCGACGCCGTCGTTTTTCGTGTAAGCCGGGGTCTGACGGTCGTCAGGTCCGAAGACCTTTTCACAGAGCTTGCCGTAAAGCGCGGCACCCACGAAAAGGATCACGAGACCGATTATGAATGTTGTCATAATGTTTCCCTCCTTAAACGGGTGAATTTTGGCGGACGGTGACATATACCGCCGCGCCCTGTTGCTTGTTATTTTAGTGTCAACGCCCGTTAATATCCATATCGAGAAACGCCGTAGTCGTTAATAATTTGTTAAAGTTTATAGTTTTTTAATATTTCATGCAAAACGTGTCTTTTACATTCTTTTCGATTGCAGCGCTACTCAAGCCGCATACCACGGTAAGGAAGATGCAATAATCCAAACTGAAATTGCTCATAAAAACACTCCCCGTCGGTTGGTTCAGAATACCCAACTGACAGGGAGTGTTCGTTGCTATGGGCTCAATGATAGTTTGCTATGCGGCGGGAAATTTCATAGCGCGTTCAGCATATTCGTCGCTTCAGCACCACATTCCTCCATCCAGCGAAGCCTTGAGCCGCCTATGTTTTTACCGCATTACACCCTGCTTTTGACGCAGGGAAAGACAGTCGGCGATCATTGCGATGAATTCGCTGTTTGTCGGCTTGCCCTTGATGTTCGACACGGTGTAACCGAAGAACTTCTGCAAAACCTCGATATCGCCGCGATCCCACGCCACCTCTATGGCGTGGCGGATGGCGCGCTCGACGCGCGACGGGGTCGTACCGAACTTCTTGGCCACTTCGGGGTACAGCACCTTGGTCACGGCATTAATTATATCCATGTCGTTTATCGTGAGTATTATCGCCTCACGCAGATACTGATAACCCTTGATGTGCGCCGGAACGCCAATCTCGTGGATGATCTCTGTGACGGCCGCTTCGAGGTCGGCGTCGCCGGGGCGTGCAGACGTCAGCGCCACCGCCTGCGTCGGGAATGCGCTGATCTGACGTATGCGGTCGAGCAGCACATTGACGTCGCAGGGTTCGGGCACGAAATACGCCGCACCCAGGGCGCTGCACTGGCGCACGATCTCGCTGCGGTAAAGATGCGTGACGACGATTGCCTTGGTTCCGGGGCACGCCTCCGGCAGATGCCGCAGCACCTCTATGCCGTCAAGTTTCAAGAGCACCAGATCCGTGACCAGGACATCCGGCTGCTGCTCGGCGGCAAGCGAAAGCGCATCGACTCCGTTGTCCGTGCCGCCGACACACTCCATGTCATCCTCCTGCGACAGAACGTCGATCAGCAGCCGTCGAAAGTCCTCATCGATGTCCGCAATAAGCACTCGTGTTTTGGTTTCCATAACTATTCTCCTCCAGTAAATTGCATGAACAGCGCTGTCTTCGTCTTTTGAGGCAAAACAGCCGCTTTTGTGGTATAAACTTACCATATCCGAACCGTTTTGGCACACGAATCATGTCGAGTATTTGAAATTTTTGTTGACATAATTCGACGAAAGCTGCTCGAATACGGGTAGCTTTCGTTGTTTTTATCCTAACTATGTAATATTTTGTCGAACAATTGGGTGCAAAAACACCCTGCACCATTGCGCAGGGTTGAAAATTTATTTGAAAACGAAATACAGTGTGATAAACCAGCTCAAAAGTGCGAATATCATTGCTGCCACTGCCATTTTCAAGCTGCGGTCATGCTCATTTTCATGATAAGCATCGGCGGCCTCTGATGCTCCGCGCAGGTACGCCTTATAAAGGGTCATGAAATGATGACTATCCCGTCGACCGGCAGCATGAGCCTGCCGTGCCGTAATTTTCGCTATTGACAGCATATCAGCATAACTCCTTTACTCTTCGTTCAGTGTCATCTATTTTACCATACTCAGCGTAAATTTCAAGCGGGTATATATGGGAGGGAAATATAAATTCTCATATTATTCATTGATCCCGTTATCTTTATTAATTGTATTTAAAAAGCAGCATTCCGCCGCACATCACGGCCAGTCCGACATACTTGTTCCATCCGAAAGCGATTTTCTCGCTGCCCATGATGCCGAAGGCATCGATGAGTGCCGCGACCAACAGCTGAGAAATGAGAATTATCGATATTGCGACCGTCGTGCCCAGGCTTTTTATACCCAGCATGACCGTGAGCGTTATGACGATGCCCAGCACACCGCCGAGCCAATATAGCTTATTTACGCTGCCGAGCGCCGTGAAACTGCCCTGCCGCCAAAATATGAGTGCAATAAGCGCCAGCGCGAAGGCCGTACCCTGCACGAAGGCATTTGCCTCCATGTTGCCTATCCCCTCTCCCAGACGCGTATTCATAACGCCCTGCACGCTCATCGCCATGCCGGCGATCACGCTGAATACTATGCCAAGTAGCATATATCTCCCCTCCAACTTTTTATCGTCGGCCTATTGATATCGCCGACGAAATGTGATAAACTCCGTAATGCGCGAACAAATGTCATCGTGTTGCAGACAGGAGGCTCAGAAATGTCAAACGCAAAACCCAAATATTATCTCGTTGAGGCAACAGCGCTGCCCGAGGTGTTCGTCAAAGTCACGGAAGCAAAATCGCTTCTCGAAACCGGCGAGGCCCGCACGGTCGCCGAGGCTGTCGAGCTTGTCGACCTGAGCCGAAGCGCGTTTTATAAATATAAGGACTGCATCACTCCGTTTCGAGACATGAAGCGCGATGCCATCATGACCTTCCACATAAAGCTGCACGATAAGCCGGGCAAGCTTGCCTCGGTATTGTCTATCTTTACCGAATCGGGCGCAAATATACTGACGATCAATCAGTCGATACCGGCAAACGGCGTTGCGCTCGTTACGATATCCATCGCGCCGGAAAATTTGGTCATCAGCAGCGATGAGCTCATGGCGCGTCTGAGCACCGTTCCCGGCGTTGTCAGCATCGAGCTTATGGCAGGCTGAGGCACAGCTGAATACTATGAAGTAGGGCTATACCCTACTTCTTTTTTTATGGTGATCAAATGCTAATTGTTCAAAAATTCGGCGGCAGCTCTCTTGCCGGAGCCGAAAGACTCAGACGCGCCGCCGCCATAATATCCGACTGCGTAATGGCGGGAAACGACGTGGTCGTTGTAGTTTCCGCGCGCGGAGATACGACAGATGAGCTTTTGGCCGACGCAAAGCGCATAACCGACTGCCCGAAAGCGCGCGAGCTAGACGCGCTTTTATCCACCGGCGAGATTGGCTCGGCCGCGATGACGGCGATGCTGCTTGCCGATATGGGGCACGACAGCGTATCGCTCAGCGGCGCACAGGCGGGTATACGCACAGACAATATTCACGGCGATGCGCGCATACTGAATATCGACACGGGGCGCATACTGCGCGAGCTCGATGCCGGGCGCATCGTTGTCGTTGCGGGCTTTCAGGGCATTGAAAAAAACGGCGACATAACGACGCTCGGCCGCGGCGGCTCGGATACGACGGCAGTTGAGCTCGCGGCGGCGCTGGGCGCCGACCGCTGCGAGATTTATTCCGATGTCGACGGGATATACACGGCCGATCCCCGGCTCGTGACCGGGGCGCTGCGGCTGGATCGCATTGACTACTGCGATATGCTCGCTCTTGCGCTGCACGGCTCGCAGGTGCTGCACTCTAAAAGCGTGGAGGCCGCGATGCGAAGCGGAGTGAGGGTGCACCTGCTGTCAAGCTTCACCCGACACGAGGGCACGGTCATGGCCTCTTTCCCCGACCGCCCCGCACTTTGCGGCGTGACGCGCGATAAGGCACTCTGCACCGTCAGTATCATCGGCCGGAGCGCCGACGCAAACACGCTCGCCGAAGCCGTCGGCACTCTCGCGCACAGCGATATCATCGTCGGCTCCACCGAGCTTTTTGACGGCGGCTTTTCACTGAGTGTTTCGCCCGATAAGCTGCTCCCCGCGCTGGAGCTCACACACAGACGATTTTTCCGCTGATTTGGTGTTCTGCTTGTTTTCGCCATCGGTTTGGCCTTGTTTCGGGTAAATTTTGCGTGTTTCGGATGCTATTCATGTGCAAAAACTTAATTTTTCGCACATTTTAATTTGCATCCGGCGGACGTTTATGATATTCTTTAATACAATAGAGATCTGAACAGGAGATGGTATTATGGATGTCAGGCAGTTCGAGAAGATACGCAATGAAAACCCGTTCATGCCGCTCAACGATATCGTGCATGAGCTTGTTTTGCAGGATATCATCAGTTTCGCCGTCATGCCCGGTAGCCGCATCAGCGAAAGCAGCATCGCGCAGGAGCTCGGAATAAGCCGCTCGCCCGTTAAGGCGGCACTCGAAAAGCTCGCAGCGAATAACTATATAAAGATACAGAACAGCCGCTACTATGTCGCGGAGTTTGATAAGAAAGCCTACGACGAGATCTGCGATTTCACCGAGATGATCGAGACTCACGCCGCCGGCGAGGCCGCGCTGAACATCACAAAGGAGCAGCTCGACGAGCTGTACGACATGGCGCACAAGCTTCAGGCGACCTACGACGAGGCCTTCCACAAGGGTAAGGACTTCGTTTTCGCAAAGCTCCTCGAGCAGGAGATAAACTTCCACTTCTCCGTCGTCAAGGCCTCCGGCAACAGCCTGATAACCGATATCTACGATCAGATGAAATACCGCCTGTTCCGCTGCCGCAGCTATCTGCTGTTCTCGCGCCCCGAGGGCTTTTACGACACGATCGACACCGACCATGTGTTCATCTGCGACATCCTCAAGTTCGGCGACCGTGACATGGCCGTCGCCGCGATACGCCGCCACCTCGGTATCTCCCGCTCGGGCATAGAAAGGTATAATCTGCTCGATCTGACGAATAAGAAGTAATAAGAAATAAAAAGAGAGTGCAGATTTTTGGTCTGCACTCTCTTCTTTAGCTTTAACTAAATTGTAGTTTTTACCATAGTAATTATCAACGTGTCATATCGACCATTATAACTTCCCCCGTCAGGGCGTTGAGGGTGACGAAATATGTGACCGAACAGCCATTGCCGGTATAGCGGCATTTTGCATCGAAGCTGCCGAGCTCCGTGCCCGGGAGGGCTGCGGATACGATCTTCTGCGCCGCCTCGCTCGCCGCGCTCTCCAACACGGGGCTTTCCGCCTGAGCTGCGCCACCCGTGAGCATCACGGCCTTGAGTTCGCCGCCGTTCGATTCGAAAAGGTAGAGATATTTATCCGACTTTTCCGATGTCAGCTCGGTCTTCAGCATGTCCTCATATGCCGAGTCTTCGCTCAGCGGCCTCGTCTGCCCGTCGCCAAGCGTCTGCGTGAGCTCCGCGGGCACAAGGGTCTGCGCCGTCGCCTCCTGCGCGTTTGCCGCGCCGAGGGCTATGACGGTTATCGCCAGCGCCGCTATGACCGCAAGCGCAGTCGGGATATGTTTTTTCATGTCTGCCGCCTCCTTTGTTTTTTCGTTTGATAATTTGACGGCAGCGAGGAGAAAATGTTCCAAAAAAGCGGCAGGTGAAAACCTGCCGCTTTTTTCATTCCAAATTACCCGATTCATACATCAGCGCCGTGAGGGCGACGACGGGGGCTGTCTCGCATCGGAGGATGCGCGCGCCCATTGCGCACACATGCATGCCGACCTTACGCGCCATGTCGGCCTCATAGGGCTCAAAGCCGCCCTCAGGGCCCGTGATTATCGCGGCCGAGCCGAGCTTTTCCGCACCCTTGAGCGCCGCGCGAAGACCCTCTCGCTCGCCGGTCTCGTACATGAAAAACGTTTTCTCCTGCTGCTTTGCTGCATCCAGCGCCTCAACGTAGGTATCGAGCCACCTGACCTCCGGGATGATGCCGCGCCCGGACTGCTTGGCGGCCTCCTCACTTATCCTGTTCCAGCGCTCGAGCTTTTTCGTGACGCCCTCGGTGCGCTGCACGACGCGCTCGCTGCGGAAAAAGCATATCTCATGCGCGCCGGCCTCGACGCACTTCTGGATGATATAATCGGTCTTATCGCCCTTGGGCAGACCGCACAGCACGCGCACCGACACAGTAGGCTCGGCCGCGCATTCGACGACCTCGATGATCTCGGCCTCGGCCTCATCCTTGTCCGAGCGCACGAGGCGGCACTTATAGTCCGTGCCCTTGCCGTCGCAGATCGTCATCTCCTCGCCCGGGCGCAGGCGAAGCACCTTTATATGCTCTGCGTCGCGGCCGCGGATGATCGCCCTGCCGCCGAGCAGATTTGTTCCAAGCGCAAAAAATCTCGGCATGATAAACACCTCGCAAAAATGTGTTTTTTATTATCTCACACCGCTGACATTTTTTCAAGAGCGCGCATATAATGCATCGGTGAAGTCTATGGAATTTGATAATTTTGAAAGCGTGTGGCAGCGCGTGACCGCTCAGGACGAGGAGCTCCCGCTCCCCGCGCCGATGCTGGAAAATAAGCGCGAGGAAAAGCTGTGCGTCATAAAGCGCAGCAAAAAAAGCTGCGCCGTGCGCTTTGCCGCCGGTCAGTGAGCCGCCATACCGAAACGCCTCCCGTTTCAGTCGGGAGGCGTTTTTTTACAGAGAAATGTTGACAAAGCCGGACGCATAGTGTATTTTACGGTGTGCTTAAGTGCAGCAAAAACGCCGTACAGGGCAAAAGCGTCAGCGAGTATAAAAAGGCCTTCATTTGGACATCTGTAGGGCTTCTCTGTGTGCTCGCTCCGACGCTCATGGTGCTTGTATAGGAAGAAAAAAGACGTACACGACAAATGCTGTGTACGTCTTTTTTAATTTTGTTATGAGCGCTCTGCCCTCACCTGCACTCGAAGCAGTGCCACTCCTCCTCGTGATGGTGGGCGATGATCTCAAGCCCCGCCGAGCGCAGGGCGGCGGCGACCTCGTCCTCACGGCCGTCGATGATGCCGGAGGTTATGAACACTCCGCCCGGCGCCATAAATGCGCGCACGAACGGCGCGAGGGGGATTATGACATCCGAAACGATGTTCGCAAGCACGATATCGTAGCCCGTGCCGAGCATTTTTCGAAGCTTTGCGTCGCCGATTATATCCCCGGCGTAGACTTTCATTTTGTCTTCCCCGATGCCGTTGAGCGCCGCGTTTTCCATGACGGTGTCCGGCGCTTTGGGGTCGATGTCGCAGGCGGTGCAGAAGTCGCTGCCGAGAACGAGCGCGCCGATGCCGAGTATGCCGCTGCCGCAGCCGAGGTCGAGCGCGCGCTTGCCCGCACCTGCGTATTTTTCGAGCGCCGTGAGGCACATGCGCGTCGTCGCGTGCGAGCCCGTGCCGAACAGCAGGCCGGGATCGAGGCGAAGGGGCACCCTGCCCTCCTCTGAGCAGTCGATCCACTCCGGCACGACGAGGAGCTTTTCGCCGATCGCAAGCGGCTCATAGTACTGCTTCCAGTTATTTTCCCAGTCCGCGTCGCACACGGGCGCTGTTTTCACCTCGAACTCCGCCCTGACTGCGGCGAGCCTTGATGCGCCCTCATCGTTATCCTCGACGTAAAATTTCACGCGCGATACGCCCTTGTAGCTTTCCTCAAGAGAGGCGTCGACATAGTCCCAGTACTGGCGGTTATTCTCCAGAAACGCCTTGAAATCATCCTCGTTTTCGATGACAAAGCCGTCGATGCCGAGGGCCGTGAGCCTGTCGCAGACCTCGTCGGTATTTTTACATTCTATCGTGACTTCCGTATAGTTCATTCTTATACCTCAAAACTGCCCCGCTGAAAAGCGGGGCAGCAAATATTTATTCTTATTCAGCGTCGTCGCTTATAAGACCGTAGCCGCCGTTCTTGCGGCGATAGACTACTGAGATCGCGCCGTCCTCCTGCTCATTGCGGAACACGAAGAACTCATGCTCCAGAAGGTTCATCTGCAGGATCGCCTCCTCGGGGGACATGGGCTTGATGGGGAAGCGCTTACTGCGCACGATCTTGAATTCCTCATCCTCCTCGTCCTCAGCGGGAACGAACTCAGGTCTTGCCTCCTTCTCGAGGGCGCCCTCTCTCAGGCGTTTTTCGAGGCGGGTCTTGTTCTTGCGGATCTGGCGTTCAATGGCCGCGACGCCGGAGTCAACGGAAGCGTACATATCGTTTGTAAGCTCGCTTGCCCTGTAATACAGGCCGTTGTTGGAAACCGTGATCTCAGCCAGGAATCTGCCGCGCTCCATGCTGAACGTGATGCTTGCGCTGCTTTCGGTCTTAAAGAAGCGGTCGAGCTTGCCAACCTTGCGCTCAGTATAGGCTCTGAGCTCTTCGGAGGTGCCCATCTTTTTTTCGGTAAACGTGAATTTCATATGTGCCGGCTCCTTTCTGCTTTGCAGGATATATCCTGCTTAACTGTATTATAGCACAGCCCCGCGCAAATTGAAAGGTCTTTTGTTGAATTTGCCTTAAAAATTAAAAAATCGTTCTTATTTTTTATTCAACACTGATACAACAATCGGGCAATGCCGCCTTGAGCGACTGTATCTGCTCTGCGCTGACGCTGTTCCCGCTAAGCCAAAGCTGCTTGAGATTTTTAAGCGAGGAGAGCGCGGAAACGTCGCTTATACGGTTGTTTGAAAGATCGAGCGTCTCAAGCGTTTTGAGCTGCGACAGCGGCGACAGGCGCGAGATGGAGTTGTTGGAAAGGTCGAGATGCTTTACGTTTGAAAAAACCGAGACCTTTGAAATGTCACTCAGTCCGAGGCCATTTGCCTCGACCGTTTCCGCATCGCAGGCAAAGCTCTTGTTTCCGAGGACGATCTCGCTCCGCAGCTCCGAGTGGCTTATCGTGCAGCCGGAGAGCTTCTTCTGAAGCGTGACCACCGCAGCCTCGCTGAGCTCGGAGTTATCCTTTATGCTGAGCTTTTTGAGGTTTTTGAGGCCGTAAAGCTCCTCGAGAGACGCGTCCTTAAGGCCGACATTGTCCATCCACAGAGTCTTGAGGTTTGTGAGTCTTCCGATCGCGGCAATTCCGCTGAGCTCGTTTGAGCTGACATTGAGCTCCTCGAGCCCCGTCAGATCCTGAAGGGCGGCCACGGACTTTATCCTGTTGCCCGCGAGATTGAGGTAAGTGAGCTTTGCTACGCTCATCAGGGGACTTATATCGCTTATCCTGTTGTTCGAAAGGTCGAGCTCGTTAAGCTCAGGCAGGTCGACCAGCGCAGAGATATCCGAAATTGCGTTATCCGAAAGATCGAGCTTTTTAAGCTTCGTGCAGACTGACAGAAGCGATATATCGTGAACGTCGCAGCCGGACAGGTCGAGCTCGGTCACGTTATTGTCGAAGGTCTTACCGCCGAGCTTTATCTCGATAACATCCTCCGTCGCGTCGTCGCTGTAGATGATGCAGTCGGGCAGCTCTTCCTTGAGCTTTTTAAGCTGAGATTGCTTTATGTCCATATCCCCGATGGTCAGCATCGAAAGGCTGTCAAGCTCGTAAAGCGGGCTGAAATCCTGTATCTCATTGCCGTCAAGGTGCAGCGTTCTGAGCGAGGAGAGCTTCGTTAATGGGCTTATGTCGCTTATCTTATTATTCGAAAGATCGAGTGACGAAAGCTTTTTAAGTGACGACAGAAAGTCAAGATCGCTTATCTTATTGTCTGAAAGCTTAAGTGTCGTAAGCTCTGTGAGCTTTGCGATATCCTTCAGCGCGGCAGAACCCGCTCCCTTGTCCGAAAGGTCGAGCACCGTTGTTTCGACATCGTACTGCTCGCCGCAGATGACGACAATCTTACCGTTGTCATAGTCCTCTTTTGCTTCTTTCAGGCGCTCTATCTCGCTTTTAATTTTCTCGTCGCCGCTCGTGGAGCTTTCCAAAATGGCGATAGCGTTGACATAGTCATACTTTGCCTCATAGCAGCGGCTCATAAGCATAAGGCACTCGTCGGTCTTTTTTATCTCCATGACCTCACGCAGCTTGCTGAGGGCACTGTCATAATTGCCGGCGTAGTAATATTCCTGTGCCTGGCTGAAGGCCTTATCGTAATCCTTTTCCGTGCCGCCGGTTTTCAGAAGCAGAATCAGCGCGAGCATCGCGGCCAGCGCCGCGACGATGGCCGCGCATATGATGATGAGCTTCTTTTTCTTTTTATGCTCGCGGCGCTCTTCCTGCTCGCGGACGATCTCCTCGACTCTCGAAGCGGGCTCCTCATATTCCGGCTCATCGTACTCGGGCTCGCCGTCTTCATCCTGCGGCGTGAGCTCATAGCCCTCGGTCTCGCGCAGGATCTCCTCAAGTTCGGGATCGAAGATGCTCTTATAGCTCTCGTTGACCGTGTCGAGAACGGTTTTTTCCTCCTCGAACTTATGCAGCTGCTGCTCAATGTCGCTTTTTTTGACTACAACGGTTTTTTCCTCATTCGGGTCTTTTCTTGTCATATCACTCATATTTGTCACCCTCCTGTGAAAGCGCGTCGGGCATAATATCGCCCTCGGGCGGCTCCTCGTTGCTGACGAGAAGGTCTATGGTCTGCTGCTCGGCGCTGCCTGCCTTTTCGGCGGCAAAATCGCGTTTTTTCATCGCAAAGCAGGTACACAAAAGCGCCGCCATTATGCACAGCACCGATATCTCCGGCAGAAGCTCGGAGAGCTCCACGGCCTTGTCCGCCGGCGCGATCATGTCCTTATCCAAATAAATATGTACTGCAAGCGGCAGCCCAAACAGCGGCAAAAGCAGCCACTTTGTCCTGATGACACCGAACACCGTTGCCGTGTAGATAAACGCGACGGCGAGATACAGGCATATACACAGTATCGTGTGCAGAATGCTTTCAAAACCGAAGGCCTTTATGATGAAAAACATTACGCCCAGCAGAACCGGTATGAACGTCAGGCTGAAAAGCCGCCTGCCGGCATACAGGATCAGGACGATAAACAGCAGGTTGCAGAGTATCGGCAGCGCAATCTGAAAAATTATGAAACTGCTCTTCTGATTTGACCAAAAGCCCCAGTAGCCGAGAAATCGGCACAGCGCTGACAGCAGCATGAATATGACCGCGAGCTTTACGAAAAAGTTCCTTTTGCTCACCGAGTATCTTATCTTATTGTTTTCTATCTCCATCTTACTTCCCTTTCGCTCAGAAAGCCCAGTTCCCTTTTTTGAATATCTGCACCGTCTCGCCCGTTTCCGTCTCGCCGACGATATCGAGATCCTCTGAGCCTATCATGAAATCCTCGTGGATCATGGAAGAGTTAATGCCCATTTCGCGGCACTGCTCGAGCGTATAGTCCTCAAAATTCTTTATGCAGTTTGTAAATCCATCGCCGAGCGCAAGGTGGCAGGCGGCGTTTTCGTCAAACAGCGTATTGTAAAACATGATCCCGCTGTTTCTTATCGGGCTGTCGTAGGGAACGAGCGCACACTCGCCGAGCATTTTTGAGCCCTCGTCCATATTGACAAGCGTCTTGAGCGCATCCTCGCCCTTTTCGGCTCTGACCTCAGTAACGATGCCGTTTTCAAAGCGAATACTGAAGTTTTCTATCATCGTGCCTCTGTACGACAGCGGGCGCGTGGAGTAAACTATGCCCTCGGCCTGTCCCTTCATGGGGCTGGTGAAGACCTCCTCGCTGGGGATATTGGGGTTATAGGTCACGTTCGTTCCCAGCGTATCCTCCGCCCCGGCGAGAAACTGCGCCTGCGGAATAAGCCCGACGGTGAAGTCGGTGCCGTTTGCACTTTTATAGTGCAATTTACGCAGTTCAAGGGAATTGAGGTAAGCGCAGCGGCTCTTGAGGTCGGCGTTATGCTCGCGCCAGGCCTCGATTCCGTCGCCGTCGGCGCGCGAGGTGTACAGTATCGCCTGCCACAGCTTTTCGACGGCCTCGGCTTCAGAAAGTTCCGGAAAGACTTTCTTTGCCCAGGCTCTGCCCGGCACTGCAGCTATGACCCACTGATACTTATTCTCCATAGAGTCGCGGATTGGCTTTATGACCGGCCAGCGCAGCTGAACGCTTTTGCCCCACTTTTCCTGATCGAGCTCATCAAGACCCGAGGGATCGGCCGATTCGATGTAGATCATCGCAGGCAGCGTCTTTGCCCTGTCCAAAAGCTTTTCCTTTTCCCAGTCCTTTATCTCGCCAAGGCGCTCGACCGTCTGATACTTCACGTGCTTCAGTTTAAGCGGCTGATGCGTCCACTCAACTCTGACTTCGGCGGCACCGGCAAGATAGCACTGCTCAACGAGCATTTCAACAAACTCCGGCTGATCGAGCTCGGCGGAGATCACAACGCCCTGCCCCTTCTGCACATTCGCGCCGACCTTGACTATAAGCTCAGCGTATCCTTCAAGCTTTTTCTTGTCCATATATAAAAACATCTGCCTTTTGTATAAGAATTCAAGGTTATTTTATCACATAGGTTACAGAATTACTACACATTTATATTGCCTACACGAAAATTTTTCGGTGCGAATTCATATTGAGTTAACAAATCTTTTATAGTATACTTAATCATTATACTTAATCATTAATCAGTGTTTTCAAAGGTGATAGCATGGTATCGAAAATTCAGTGGAGGGCGATAGCGATCGTCCTTGCCGTCGTGCTGCTGCTGGCTTCGTTCATGACGGGGCTGACAGGCATTGCGGACAATATAACCCCCGTTGACGAGATGCGCGAAGACTATACGGCGTTTAAGAAAAACCTCGACACGCTCAGGGATAACGAAAATGCTCTCAAAGACGGCAAGGCCGAATATGACGAAAAGAAAGCCGAATATGATGAGCAGAAAGCAGCCTATGACGAAAAATACAGTCAATACAAGGCCGCCGATAAAAAGTACAACGAGGACGTTTTGAGCTATAATCAGCAGCTCATAGCCTACAATGTCGGCAAAAATCAGTTCAGCAGCAGCGGCGCGCAGAGCACCATATCATCCGGCCGCGCTCAGCTCAATTCCGGCTGGGAGGCATACAATCAGGGCAAGGCCGCCTACGATCAGCTCACCTCGGCAATAAGCGAGCTTGAGAGCAAATTCATTCCGCACAGGCTTGCGCTGAAGATAGTCGGCAGCAAGGCCGGCATTGACCTCACCGACAGCTATATCTCCGACATGAAGGCTCAGCTCGACTCGGCTTACGCCCAGCTTCAGCAGGGCGAATCGGGTCTGTCACAGGCGCAGCAGCAGGTGGATTCCGCGCAGGCTCAGCTGTCAAGCATGCAAAGTGAGATAGAGTCCGGTCCGGCTAAGCTCGACGCCGACGGTGCATCAGTCGCAGAGGCGAAAGCGGAGCTTGACAAGGAAAAGGAAGCCCTCGACGAGAAGGCCGAGGAGCTCTCCGTTTACGAGGATATTGAAGAAAAGGTCGAACGCGGCCGTGAAAACCTCATTGACGAAGGCTACGGCACGGCAGATAACACGACAGCCGAGCTTTTAAGCACTGCGAAAAAACACGAAAGCTCGCTGCATTGGGCATATCTCAAGTCGCTCATTTCCTTTATTGTGACCTACGCCGCGCATCTTTTGGCAGTTGCAGCAGCCGCCGCAGCGCTCATACTGCTCGGCAAAAATCAGGTTTCGCGCTCGTTTAAGCCGGCCGCCTTGGGAGCAGCCCTCGGCGCTGTGAGCGTTATCGCCTCGCTTATCTACGGCAGCGTTGACACGCTGGCCTTTGCCGCGGCCGTCTTCGCCGCCGTCGGCGTCGGCCTTTCGCTGAATATTGAAAATGAATAGTAAAAAGCTCAGGCTGACAGCCTGAGCTTTTTCGTTTAATTCCAAAGCCTCTCGGGGTATATGCCGCGAGCTTTCATGTCGGCTATCGCGGCCTTGACGGAAGCAAGGTCCTCGCGATAGGTCATGCCGTACCATGTCTCGCTGCAATCGAGTATGCGCACCGTCGCAAGTCCCTCGCGGAGCTGCTCATTTGCGACAAAGGGCAGGAAATATTCACACTTAAGCGGGTTTAACGGCAAATTTTTATCCAAAAACGCCGGGAAGCGGGCGTACAGCTCATCGAGCATCATCGTCGAAAAGCCCCAGAAGTTCATGGATACCGTCGCGTCGCCCGGCAGCGGCACAAAGGTCTCGCCGTCCTCGGTGAAGGCTGCATTCTCTCCGCGCTTTTCGATGTGCGTGCGCTCTGTTATATCGACAAGATAGCCGTTTTCCACATCGCACACACCGCGCGCAACCGAGCCGTTTTCGGTGACGGTATTACGCAGCTTATAGCCGACTATGGCGTATTCGCCGGGTCTCCTGTCGCCGCTTAGAAAATCGTACATGGCCTTATATGCGCCCGCACCGTAGAAATCATCGGCGTTTATGACGGCAAAGGGTCCGTCGACGGCTCCGCGGCAGCACAAGACGGCGTGACCCGTGCCCCACGGCTTTTCCCTGCCCTCGGGAACAGAGTAGCCCTCCGGCAGGACGTCGAGCTGCTGATAGACGTATTTTACGTCAAAATACCTCTCCATGCGGCTGCCGACAGCAGCCTTGAAGCTGTCCTCTATCTCGTGTTTTATGATAAACGCGATCCTGCGGAAACCCGCGCGATAGGCATCGAACAGCGAAAAATCGATTATCGCGTGTCCCTCGGCATCGACGGCGGTGATCTGCTTAAGTCCGCCGAAGCGGCTGCCCATTCCGGCAGCCATGATAACAAGCGTCGGCTCCTTCATATCACTTACCGCTCAGATCGAGCTCGTTTATGCCCATCGCGACGGAGATGCCGCGGATAGCCTCGAAGGTCTTTTCCTGAGCTATCTCCATGCCTGCATTCATCGCGTCCTCGGTGAATTCCTTCACGTCATCGGGGAGCTTTATGACCGTCTCGGTGGTGATATCGAAAACAAAGTATTTCTCCTCGGGGTCGTTTATTTTTATGTTCAGCAGCAGGAATGCAAATCCGCTCCACTCCTCGGGGAGCTTAACGGATACCTTGCCGGTCTGCGTGAGCTGAAGCTCTGCGCCTATGCTCGTATCCAGCTTGCTATTAAGGCTTACTGTCTTAAAATCAATATACTCAACATTCATTTTTCAATTTACCTTTCAATTCGTTCTTTGTTTGCCGACGAAAAACGCCGCCATAAGTCCAGGCCCGCAGTTTGAGCCGATCGTGGTCCCAATATAGGTGTAAAATACGTCGCGGAAGCCGAATTTCTCCTTTATCTCCTCGCCGAACTGCTCAGCCTCCTCGGCAATGTCCGAATGGCAGATATAAAGCGTCTGATCTTCGGGGTCGACGCACAGGTCGTTTATTATCTTGTGTATGCGTTCGACAGTGCGCTTTTTGCCGCGCTCCTTTGCCTGAACGATGAGATGTCCGTCAAGGTCGAGGTTCAGTATCGGCCAGATGTTCAGAGCATGGGCTATGGTCATGCCCGTGCGGCTGACTCTTCCGCTGCGGTAGAGATAGGTAAGGTCGCCCGTCGTATAATAGGTATTTATACTTCCCTTGACCTTTTCAAGCTCCGCTTGGCAGTCGTCGGCGCTGCTGCCGCAGTCGCGCAGATCGGCGGCAAGTATAGCAAGCATACCATATCCGACGGAGGCGAGCGTCGAGTCTATGACCCTTATGTCCGCGTCGGGATGATCGGCCTTGAGCATGTCCGCCGCCGAGATGGCGTTTGCCCATGTTCCGGATATGCCGCTGCCGAGCGCTATGTGGACTATGGGCTTCTTCTCTTCAAGAAGCGGTGTCCAAAATTCAATAAACTGATACGGCGTGACCTGGCTCGTTTTCGGACAGTCACCCGAGCGCATCCCGTCGTAAAAGCCCTTAAGGTCCTTCGGATCCATCGTATCGGTGAAGCTCTTATCCCCAATGGCATAGTTCATTTTAAGCGGTATTATACCGCGGCTGCTGCAAAAGCTCAGGGGCAGATCGCAGCCGGAATCCGTCGTTACTATAAAGTTGCCCATTTCTCTGTTCCTCCTGTGTTCTTCTGTATTGCCTATATTGTAAGCAGTTCTATTTTTCTTCCGCTGGAGCTTATGAGCCCCTCCTCGCGCATGAGGCGCAGTTCGCGCATGAGGCTCGTGCGGTCAACGCAGAGATAATTTGCAAGCTGCGACAGGCTCAGCTCCGTTTCGAAGCTGTGGCTGCCCGTCTTCTCGGCAAGATACTCAAAATAGCTCATGAGCTTCTGCCGGACGGTCTTTTTGCTTATCATATTTATCCTCAGCGCCATCATCTGTGCCTTTTTGGCCGAAAGGCCGAAAAGGTTTTTCGTTACCCTCGTGTGATGCTCGCAGGCGTTGGGACATCTTCCGCAGAGCGTACTCATCTTAAAAAACATGACGCTGCAATCGGAGTCGGCCTCCGCGACATAGCCCAGGCCGCTGTACGGCATGGTAAACACCTCGCCGAAGATATCGTTCACAACGTAGTTTTCAAGCAGCGTGTATTCTCCCTCGCTGTCGACGCAGTATAAATGCGCCTTACCCGAGAGCAGAACGCACAGGCTTTTTATCTCCGGCTCAAAGACGAGTATCGTATCGCCCTTTTTGAACTTTCGCACCTCAGGGCGAAAACAGCTCATCATCGCATCGATGCTCGCACAGGTCACGCCGTCAAAAAGCTCAACATTCTGAAGCTCCATCAGCGCACTCCCTCCTATAGACGATTTTTGAATGATTATATCACACAATTGTGGTATTTGCTACATCAATTTCATTCAAAAATGTCTGAAATCATATCAAAAAGCAAAAATTAATGCCTTTGGACCCCTCGGTGCGCTCAGCGGCCGCCTGCACCTGCGCCCGGGTCGTGACCTTCCCGTACCGCAACGCGCAGAAATAAAAATTTATAAACCGGGCATTCATTCGCACCGCAGAGGAACCCCCTGCGGTGCGTTTTTATATTTATATA
>CAVGIU010000003.1:0-44234 GCA_963629425.1 Oscillospiraceae bacterium | reverse complement strand
TGTTCAGGAGGTAATACCATGTCCAAATATCCCGAGATCGAAAGCAAAATGAAAAAGACAGCCGAGGTGCTGAAGACTCAGCTCGCATCCGTGCGCGCAGGCAGAGCAAACGCGGCGGTTCTCGATCAGATCACTGTCGATTACTATGGCGTGCCCACCCCCATCCAGCAAGTCGCGTCCATCTCCGTTCCCGACCCGCGCTCTCTGATGATCCAGCCGTGGGACGCTTCCGTCCTCAAGGGCATCGAGAAAGCCATTCTCGCCTCTGAGCTCGGCATCAATCCCCAGAATGACGGCAGAGTTATAAGACTCGTATTCCCTCAGCTTACCGAGGAACGCCGTAAGGAGCTTGCAAAACAGGTAAAGAAATACGGTGAAGAGTCCAAGGTTGCGGTCAGAAATATCCGCCGCGACGCAATAGATAAGTTCAAAAAGCAGCAGAAGGCGTCTGAGATCACCGAGGACGATTATAAGGACATTGAAAAGGATATCCAGAAGCTGACCGACGATTATATTAAGGAAGTCGAGTCAATAGCCGAAGCGAAGGAAAAGGAACTTTTCGAGATTTGATCATGGGCGAGAATAATACCATCAATGCGGCGGGGGAGCAGGCAAGGAGCCTCCCTCGCCATATTGCCATCATACTTGACGGCAACGGCCGCTGGGCGAAAAAGCGCCTCATGCCGCGCAATGCAGGGCATCTTGCAGGCTCGGAGACGTTCAGGAACATCGCAACCTACTGCAAAGAGATCGGCATTGAGTACCTGACCGTTTACGCGTTTTCAACAGAAAACTGGAAACGTCCGGAGGAAGAGGTCGGCGGCATAATGAAGCTGCTGGATAAATACCTGCACGAGGCGATACGCGATATGCGCAAAAAAAACATTCGCATGAAGGTCTTCGGTGACGTTTCGCGACTTTCTCCGCAGCTTCAGGAGCTCATCGCCGAGACCGACGAGATATCGCAGACCATCGAGGGTTTTCAGGCCAATATCTGCATAAACTACGGCGGCAGAGCGGAGATCGTGCGCGCGGCGCAGACCTATGCGGAGGATTACGCGGCCGGAAAGGTGACAGGAGAGCTTACGGAGGACGTCTTTTCAGGCTACATGTATTCTGCAGGCATACCCGATCCCGACCTTCTCATCCGTCCCGGCGGAGAGTACCGTCTTTCAAATTTCCTGTTGTGGCAGTGTGCGTATTCGGAGTTTTATTATACCGACACGCTTTGGCCGGACTTCACTCCGCAGGAACTTGACAAGGCGATCGACGCGTTTAACAGCCGTGACCGCCGCTTTGGAGGTGTAAAACCATGATAAAAGCCGTATCTATTCTCGGCTCGACGGGCTCTATCGGCCGTCAGAGCATTGCTGCAGCAAAGCATCTCGGAGTTCCGGTCGTTGCGCTGACGGCAAACAAAAAAATCGATTTGGTCGAACAGCAGGCGAGGGAGCTAAAGCCCAAATTTGTTGCGATATTTGATGAAAGCGCGGCAAATGACCTGAAAACTCGCCTTGCCGATACCGACATACGTGTCGGCAGCGGAATGCAGGGACTCATTGAAGCTGCGACGCTTCCCGAGGCAGACTGCGTTGTTACCGCTGTTTCCGGCTCGGTCGGACTGCGCCCGACGCTTGCCGCGATAAGCGAAAAAAAGCGGATAGCGCTCGCAAATAAGGAAACACTCGTTTGCGCGGGTGAGATAGTCATGCCTGCGGCCAAGGCCGCCGGAGCGGAGATAGTTCCCGTCGATTCGGAACATTCGGCGATTTTCCAGTGCCTTATGGGCAGAAAGCCCGGCGAGCTCAAAAAGATCCTGCTCACCGGAAGCGGCGGCCCATTCAGGGGCAAAAACCGCTCGGAGCTTGAAAATGTGACGCCCGAGCAGGCGGTAAAGCACCCGAACTGGAGCATGGGTGCGAAGATATCCGTCGATTCGGCGACGATGATGAATAAGGGACTCGAATTTATAGAGGCCATGCACCTTTTCGGCGTGACGCCCGATGATATACAGGTCGTGGTGCACCCGCAGAGCATCGTCCATTCTATGGTCGAGCTCGTTGACGGAACGGTCATAGCGCAGCTCGGCGTTCCCGATATGGGATTACCCATCCAACTCGCGATGACCTATCCCGAGCGTAAGGCATCGCCGTTTGCGCATCTTGATTTCTATGCGATGAAGGACATGACATTCGAAGCACCTGATTATGAAAAAACGCCGTGCCTGAAGCTTGCTATGGACTGCGCACGCCGCGGCGGAACGGCTCCGTGCATCATGAGCGCGGCAAATGAAGTTGCCGTCGCAATGTTTTTGAATCACCGTCTAGGATATAATCAAATCTTTGATTGTGCTTTGCAGGCGGTCGAGAGCATAGAAATAGTTAATAAGCCCGACCTTGAGGCTGTACTGTCTGCCGATGAGCAGGCAAGAGTGTTTGTCAGGGAGCATTTTTCCTAATGTATATTGTTATCGCAATAATCATGTTCGGCGTGCTTATCGCCATCCACGAATTCGGTCACTTCGCAACGGCCAAGGCCTGCGGAGTGCGTGTGGATGAATTTTCAATAGGCATGGGGCCGGCAATTTTTAAAAAGCAGAAGGGCGAGACGCAGTATTCTCTGCGAATCCTTCCCATAGGCGGCTTCTGCGCCATGGGCGAGGACGAGGAGTCGCAGGATCCGCGCGCTTTTCCCAATCAGGGCTTTTGGAAGCGCTTTCTCATCCTGTGCGCGGGCTCGTTCATGAACTTCCTTCTCGGCGTTATATTGATCGTCATCATGTACGGCGGAGCGGAAGCTTTCAGAGCCCCTATAATCACGGATTTTCTCGACGGCTGCCAATATAACACGCCCGAGAGCTTTCAGGCCGGAGATGAATTTTACAGTATTGACGGCAACAGAATATACCTCATAAGTGATGTTTCAATGTTCCTCGAGCGTGGAAACGGCATTTACGATATCGTCATGCTGCGCGACGGAGAGAAGGTCGAGTTTAAGGATATGAAGCTTGTACCGACCATTGAAAGCGATCAGGGACTCAAATACGGCTTCGTTTGGGGCATTGAAGAGGCAACGTTCGGAGTGAAGCTTGAGTATGTTTGGAACACAGCCAAGGAATTTTCGCGCCTTGTCTGGCTCGGCCTCGGTGACCTTATCCACGGTGCTGTCGGCGTTGACGATATGGCCGGCCCCGTCGGCATAGTCGACATGATGAACGAGGCGGGCAGCTCCGCCGCCAGTACGGCCGATGCTATGTACACTATGCTGTATTATTCGGCCTTCATAGCCATTAACCTTGCAATAATGAACATGCTGCCGATACCGGCGCTTGACGGCGGCAGGGTGTTTTTAATGATAGTAACCGTAATTATCGAAGCAATAACGAAGAAAAAGCTCGATCCCAAGTATGAGGGCTACATCCATGCCGGAGGCATGGCGCTCCTCCTGCTGCTTATGGGATTTATAATGTATAACGACATAGCGAGACTCATAACGGGGTGAGAACAATGTTCGAAAGAAAGAGAACTGAGCAGATAACGGTCGGCGGGGTGAAGATAGGCGCTCTTGCGCCTGTCTCCATACAGTCGATGTGCAATACAAAGACGCACGATGTCACGGCAACGGTCGAGCAGATAAAACGCCTGCGAGCCGCCGGATGCGAGATCGTGCGCCTTGCCATACCCGACATGGCGGCAGCCGAGGCCGTACCGGAGATTAAAAAGCAGACGGACATGCCGCTTGTGGCCGATATCCACTTTGACTATCGCCTTGCGCTGGCGGTGGCTGAGCGCGGTATAGATAAGATCCGCATAAACCCCGGCAATATAGGCAGCGAGGAAAATGTCCGCAAGGTAGCGGCCGCGTGCCGCGAAAGAGGCATACCCATCCGCATCGGCGTTAACGGCGGAAGCCTCGAAAAGCCGCTGCTTGAAAAATACGGGCATCCCTGCCCGGAAGCAATGCTCGAGAGCGCAAAGCGCCATATTGAACTGCTTAATAAATACGACTTTGACGATATCTGCATATCGATGAAATCATCGTCCGTTCCGCTGACGATAGCGGCGTATCGGCTAGCATCGGCAGAGCTTCCGTATCCGCTGCACGTTGGCGTTACCGAAACGGGAACGTCGTGGAACGGAACAGTACAGTCTGCCGTCGGCATAGGTACGCTCCTGAGCGAGGGCATAGGAGACACTGTTCGCGTATCGCTCACGGCAGACCCCGTGGAGGAGGTCAAGACGGCGGCTGCCATACTCAAGGCCGTCGGACTGCGGCAGGGCATACGCATGGTATCCTGTCCGACCTGCGGCAGAACGAATATTGACCTCATATCACTCGCAAACGAGGTCGAAAAGCGCATTTCCGGGATAGATAAGAACATAACCGTGGCCGTTATGGGCTGCGTTGTAAACGGACCCGGCGAGGCCAGAGAAGCCGATTACGGCATAGCCGGCGGCAAGGACTGCGGCCTGCTGTTCAAGCACGGCGAGGTCTTGGGAACATATCCGTATGACCGTCTGTGCGACGCACTTATAGACCTTATAGAAAAGGACAGTTAAATTGAGCGAACATACTTCATTTCTTGAGATATTCCCGGGCACCGCGAGTCACGCATCCAGCTGTGGAGGCCTTGAAAAAGCATATGTGACCGACGTCGAGATAAGCCTCGAGGCCGGAATGATGAGCATTCACGCACATTTTGTGCGGACTCCGGCACCGGCCGAGCTTGATGCCATTTGCACCTCGCTTCGTGCCGATTACGGTCTTAGAACCACCATAATTGCCGACAGCCCCGAGATCAAAAAGGCGGCGAGCGTATCCGCAGCACCCACGGCAGATGCCCCATCGGGAGGCAACGGCAAGGTGCTCATGGGGCACAGCGTCAAAAAATCGCCGACCCCTATGGGTGAACTCAATCAGGACTCGGGACGCGTCGCCATTGAGGGCGATGTGTTTGAGGTCACAAGCCGCAAGCTCAAAAAGCGAGACGGAGCAATGCTGAGCTTTGACATAACAGACCTCACGGGATCGATAAGGGTTATAAAATTCCTGCGAGCAGAGGACGATCAGTCCATAATAAATAAGATAAACGTCGGCGACCACCTGATAATTAACGGCTTTGTAACCTACAGCCGATATGATGAGGATATCGTCCTTGAGCCAAAGGACATCGTTGTCGGCAAAAAATACATACGTCCCGATAACGCCGAGGAAAAGCGCGTTGAGCTGCATATGCACACCCGTTTTTCGGCGCTGGACGCGCTCACAGACCCCGCCGCCATCGTAAAGCGTGCAGCCTATTGGGGACATCCGGCCATCGCCGTTACCGACCACGGCGTGCTGCAGGCATTCCCTGATATGTGGAAGGCCGGAAAAAAGCACGGCGTCAAGATAATCTACGGCTGCGAGTGCTATTTCGTAAATGATATGGACGGCAGTCTCGCCGTGCATGGCAGCAGCGACAGGGATATGAATGATGAGATGGTTGCCTTCGACATCGAGACTACGGGGCTTAACGCAGGATCGGATCGCATGACCGAGATCGGCGCGGTGATCTACGCCGGCGGTGAGATCAAGGAGACCTTCAACACCTTCGTTGACCCCGGTATGCACATCCCGGCCGAGATAACCCAGCTCACCGGCATAACAGACCGCGACGTTAAGGGCGCACCAAGCGAAGCCGAGGCCATGAGAAGCTTCCTTGACTTCGTCGGCGACAGACCTATCGTTGCGCATAACGCGGATTTCGATACGGGCTTCATGTCCGCCGCGGCAGCCCGCAGCGGTATTGAGTTTGAGCCTGTTTATCTCGATACTCTCGCGCTGTCTCACGCGCTTTTGCCCGATTTGAAGCGGCATAAGCTCGATATCGTGTCAAATCGCCTGAGCCTGCCGGAGTTTAATCACCACAGAGCCTCAGACGACGCGCTCGTCGTCGCGCGTATAATGGGAAGATTCCTGCCCATGCTCGCTCAGCAGGGGGCAAAGACCGTAAACGACATTCAGGAGGTCTATGCCCGCATAAAGCCCGCAGATCACACAAAGTCGCGGCACATGATACTGCTCGTAAAGAATAAGGTCGGCCTTAAAAACCTTTATGAGCTCGTATCGCAGTCGTATCTTAAATATTTCTACAAGACCCCGACCATGCCCAAGAGCCTGCTCATTAAGCACCGCGATGGCCTGCTCATAGGCTCTGCCTGCGGAATGGGTGAACTGTATGGCGCTGTCATGCACGGAGCGAGCGATTCCGAGCTTCGCCGCATAGCGTCTTTCTACGATTATCTTGAAATTCAGCCCCTGGGCAATAACGGCTTTCTTGTTGATAACGGTGTTGTCGGCGATATCACCGTTTTGCAGGACTATAACCGCCGCATACTCGAGATCGGCCGCCAGCTGAATAAGCCTGTTATTGCCGCCAGCGACGTGCATTTTCTCGACGCCGAGGACGAGCAGTACCGCAAGATACTCCAGGCGGCAAAGAAATTTTCCGATGCCGACCGAGGCTGCCCGATATTCTTCCGCACGACCGACGAGATGCTCAAGGAGTTCGATTATCTCGGCGATGAGACGGCGCGCGAGGTCGTAATAAAAAATCCGCGCGCCATTGCGGATATGGTTGACGACATCGAGCTCCTGCCAAAGGATCTATACCCGCCGAAGATCGAGAATTCGGCTCGTGATCTGCGTGACCTCGTCTACGGAAAGATGACGGAGATCTACGGCGAAAACCCACCCGAGATCGTTAAGTCCCGTGTCGATACGGAGCTCACGACTATACTTGACCATAACTACGACGTTATTTACATGTCGGCGCAGAAGCTTGTTCAAAACTCGCTTGAGCACGGCTACCTTGTCGGCTCCCGAGGCTCCGTCGGCTCGTCGATCGTCGCATATATGTCCGGTATCACCGAGGTCAACTCACTGCCGCCGCACTACGTCTGCCCCAAGTGTAAGCATTCGGAGTTCATAACCGACGGCTCATACGGCTGCGGCGCGGACATGCCGCCGAAAAACTGCCCCGAGTGCGGAACGCTCATGCGGCAGGACGGATTCGATATCCCGTTCGAGACCTTCCTCGGGTTCCCGGGCAATGAGAAAACGCCGGATATCGACCTCAACTTCTCCGGGGAGTATCAGGCGCAGGCGCATAAATATACTGAAGAGCTCTTCGGCTCGGATCACGTTTTCCGCGCCGGAACCATCGGCACGCTCGCCGAAAAAACCGCTTACGGCTACGTTAAAAAATACCTCGAGGAACGCGGCATAAAGGTCACAAAGGTTGAGGAAAATCGCCTCGCAAAGGGGCTTGTCGGCGTCAAGCGAACGACAGGCCAGCACCCCGGCGGCCTCGTCGTCATACCGCAGGACATGGACGTTACGGATTTCTGCCCCGTGCAGCATCCGGCAGACGATCCCAAGAGCGGCATAGTCACGACTCATTTTGAATATCACTGCATGGAGTCTAACCTCTTAAAGCTTGACGAGCTGGGGCACGATGACCCGACCATGATACGCATGCTCGAAGATGCCACGGGCGTGAACGCTCGCGAGATACTGCTGTCGGATCCGGATACGATGAAGATATTCACAACGCCGACAGTTTTGGGGCTTCCCGATGACGACGATATCATAGGCAAGACCGGCAGCATCGGCATACCGGAGTTCGGCACGGGCTTTACGCGACAGATGCTCGTCGATACGCAGCCAACGCAGTTTGATACGCTTGTGCGCCTGTCCGGTTTCTCGCACGGCACTGACGTTTGGGCGGGCAATATCCGTGACCTCATCGTTAACGGCATCGCAACAGTCAATGAGACTGTCGGCTGCCGAGACGATATAATGCTCTATCTTATCCAAAAGGGAATGGAGCCTTCGCTCGCATTCAAGACCATGGAGGCGGTGCGAAAGGGCAAGGTCAAAAAAAGCGGTGAGTTTCCCGGAGATGCCGAGGCGCAGATGCGCACGCTCGACGTGCCCGACTGGTATATCGAGTCCTGCCGCAAGATAGCCTATCTCTTCCCGAAGGCGCACGCCGTCGCGTACGTCATGATGGCCTTCCGCATAGCATGGTTCAAAGTGCATGAACCACTGGCGTTTTACAGTGCGTATTTTTATCGACGCAGCCAGAAAAACAGCTTTGATGCGGAAATGATGACGACCGGGGTTGACGAAGTGCGCCGCAAGATATATGATCTGCGTCAGAAGGAGGATGCTACCGCCAACGAGGACAGCATACTTACAACGCTCGAATCGGTCTATGAGTTCTATATGCGCGGCTTTGACTTTGCTCCCATCGATCTTTACGAGTCGAGCGCGACAAAGTTCAAGATAACCGACGACGGCAGGCTGCGTCCGCCATTCGTGGCGATAGCCGGGCTGGGCGAAACAGCGGCGATAGACCTTGAAAACTGCACTAAAAACGGACAGACCTATATATCCGTAGAGGAAGTAAGTGCTGCCTGCCCCAAGGTCAGTACGACTCACCTTGAGATACTGCGCCGCATGGGTGCGTTCGGCGAAATGCCGGAGAGCTCGCAGATAAATCTGTTCGAGGGCTTTTAAGTAAGGAACATTTTCAAAGCTTAAACGTCAAAGTGTCAGCATAAAGAGAAAGAAGGAAACTTCCATAAAAATATTCAGTTCAAAATCAACAAGGCATACGAATGCAGCGTCCGGCAGGGCAAAGCACGCGCCTCAAAAAGCCGAGACCAATGAGTCTGTGCATGTTCGCCCCGAGTCTGTGCGCGAGCGCGCCGTATCGCCTTCGGCGGATGACAGAGTGCGCAATGTAAAAAAGAAAAAGAAGGCTGCAAAGCGCAAAAAAGGCTTTATTATCTTTTTTTCCATCGTTGCCGTCCTCGCCGGACTTTACACCTTTGTCGTGTACACAAACATTCCGTTTATAAAGAATCTGCGCGACGCGTATATCGAGACTGCCATGCAGACTATGAGCCATCATTGGCTTGCCGAAATGTTTTTCCCCGACGATGTGATTGCCGAGGTCATGAACAGGGTAAACAGCGCGACGGATGCTCAGAAGGGCATCGAGAGTGAGTGGACGCACGAGATAGAGCAAAAGGATGATAACAGCTTCTATGAGCTTTTTGACGAGATCGACAAGTCCTCGTTTGAAGCCTATCTCAAGGCTCACCCCGAGTATAAAAATACCGACCTCATGTCCATCGACATAAACGAGGCGGGACTTGATGACGACGGAACGACCATAAAAACAAAGCAGGGAGATCAGGTGCTTGCCGTAAACGCGAAAGAGGGCGTGCTGCTCGTTCGTATAAAAGGCTCAGGCTATCAGGGCGTGCTTGCCATCCTCAAGGATGCTTCAAAAATGCGCTGCTGTGCGGCTGAGCATATCGGCGGCTACGGCGAGCTGCTTGAGGATTTTGTTCCACGCTGCAAAGGCATCATCGGAATAAACGCCAGCGGCTTCTATGATCCCGACGGCGGCGGCAACGGCGGTACCGTCGACGGCCTTGCCATATGCGAGGGCAAGGAGTACGGTGCCCATGTCACCTATGGCAGAAAGCGCGTCGAGTTCAGAAGTGATGATAAAATGTACATAGTTGATGCGGACACCGGCATAAGCTCCGATGTCAGAGACGCGGTCGAGTTCCAGCCCGCTCTCATAATAGACGGAAAAGCGCTCATTGACGAGCAGACGGGCTTCCGATCCATCCAGCCGCGCTCGGTCGTAGCTCAGGCCGCAGACGGAGATGTCATGATGCTCATTATCGAAGGCCGCCTTGTCGGCCGCTCGCTCGGCATTGGGCTGCCCGACTGCACGGAGATACTTATCGGCTATGACGCATATCAGGCCATGAATATGGACGGCGGAACGAGCGCCGTTATGTGGTATGATGGCGAGTATGTAACAAAATGCTCAAACCCTGCCATAACATGCCGCTATCTGCCCGACGCATGGATATACGGATAATCAAAAACCGCGTTTTACGCGGTTTTTTGATGTATATTATTTAATGTATATTTGACAAATTAAATATTGTGATATAAATTATTTCTCATGGAAAAGATAAGCTCAAGAAAAAATAGAATAATATGCCACATGCGTTCGACGGCATCGAGCGCGGAATACCGCAATGAGTGCCGCCAATTCATTTGCGACGGAGAGAAAACGCTCAAAGAAGCGCTGGAGTACGGAGCGAAGATAAAGCAGGTGCTTTGGCGCGAGGGAACGGATATCGTCGAGTTTCCCGCGGAGGTCGAGCAGTACTGCGCTCCGGCGGAACTGGTGGAATACGCATCGCCGTTAAAATCCGGCCCCGGCCCCGTGTTCACGGTCGCAATGCCCGAACGGAGCGATGATGAGCGTGTAATGCGCGCTATAGTTATTGAAAATCTTCAGGATCCCGGCAATGTCGGAACGATAATAAGAAGCGCGAACGCTTTTGATATTGACGCGGTCATCATGGTCGGCGCATGTGCGGATCTTTATAACCCCAAGACCGTGCGCGCGAGCATGGGTGCGATCTTCCGGCAAAGGGTAATGCGCATGAGCATTGAAGAGCTCGATGAATTCACGCGCAGCCGTTGCCTGCCGCTTTTCGGTGCGGCGCTGAGCGATAAGGCGGCTGATATCCGTAATGCCGAGCTTCACAGAAGTGCGGTGGCTATAGGCAGCGAGGGCAGGGGGCTTTCCCGCGAGCTTTTGGATATCTGCGGCGGAGAACTTATAATACCGATGAATCCGCATTCCGAGTCTTTAAATGCGGCGATAGCGGCGTCGGTCATCATGTGGGAAATGTCGAGGTAGCGTATGAACGACGTTATTTACTGGCTGTGGCTGTCAACCTCGCCGCGCATCGGACCAAGGGCGATAACATCGCTTTTGAAATACTATGGCGGTCCCGAGCAGATGTATTTTGCGCCGGTTGGCGAGATAACGCGTCTGCTGCCGCGCAATATTGAGGGCGCTGAGGAACTCGAAAAGCGCGATCTTGACGCGGCAAAGCGAATTTTTGAAAAGTGCGATAACGACGGCATAGATGTTATAACGATGAATGAGGATGCTTATCCCGAGCGTTTGAGAAATATTCATCTTCCGCCTGCCGTCATATATGTCAAGGGCAAGCTTCCGAATATGGATGCCGAGCCCGCCATCGCCGTGATCGGCACGCGCAAGGCAACGCCCTACGGCATCAAAATGGGCATGCGCATGGGCTATGAGATAGCAAAATGCGGCGGCACGGTGATATCCGGCCTTACGGTGGGCATCGACTCGGCAGCCGCCGAGGGTGCACTCATGGCAGACGGCAGGGTGATAGGCGTCCTCGGTCTGCCGCATGAGCTGGATAAAAGCCGCTTTTCGCGCGATGTGGTCATGCACGGTGCACTCATAAGCGAATATGCGCCCGGCACGAAGCCGTACAGCTCATTCTTCCGCGCGAGAAACAGGATAGCAAGCGGTTTGGCACTTGGCGTTACCGTCGTTGAAGCTCCTCTCAAGAGCGGAACACGGCTTTTCGTTAATGAGGCCGCCGATCAGGGTAAGGAGGTCTTTGCCGTTCCCGGAAACGCCGATCAGCCAAATTGCGAGGGAACGAATCTGCTGATTAAGGAAGGCGCAAAGCCGGTTACAAACGGCTGGGAGGTAGTTAGCGAGTTTGCGGCCCTGTACCCGAATAAGATAAGGAAAGTCGAATTTGAAATGCCTTCGGGAGTCGTTCCAAAGTCCGAGGCGAAGCCCAAAAAGGAGCCCCGTGTCGAAAAACGCGAGAAAAAAGTTGTTGACAAGGCACCCGACGCGGCTTATATTGACTTGCAGAAACAATTGGATAGTCTGAGCCCAAGTCAGCTGAAGATAATCGGAGCGATGGATGAACCCTCCGTTCATGTTGACACTATCATAGAGCGCAGCGGTCTTGCGCCGGCCAAGGTGCTGGCGGACCTGACGCTTTTGCAGATAAAGGGCTATGTCCGGCAGGAGACGGGCAAACGATTTAGTTTGAATATTAAGATGAAATGAGGATACCCGATGCCCAGTGCAAAAAAGAACCTGGTCATAGTCGAATCACCGGCTAAGGCCAAAACTATCGAGAAATATCTCGGCGGCGACTATAAGGTCGTCGCCTCCATGGGACATTTGCGCGATCTGCCGAAGAGCACCCTTGGAATTGACATAGAAAACGATTTTGAGCCAAAGTATATTCCCGTTAAGGATCACAAGGATATCATAGATGAGCTCAAAAAGCTAAGCAAAAATGCAAAGACCGTATATCTCGCGACCGACCCGGACCGCGAGGGAGAAGCTATATCCTGGCATCTCAAGGAGCTGCTTGCGCTTTCCGATGAAAGAGCAAGACGCGTCACCTTTAACGAAATAACTAAGAAAGTAGTTACTGAGAGCATCGGTAAGCCCCGCGATATCGACAACAATCTTGTCGACGCGCAGCAGGCGCGCAGACTGCTTGACCGCCTTGTCGGCTATAAGCTCTCGCCGCTGCTTTGGAAGAAGATCCGCCGCGGCCTGTCCGCGGGCAGAGTGCAGTCTGTCGCAACGCGCATGGTTGTCGACCGCGAAAACGAGATAAGAAGCTTTGTAAGCGAGGAGTACTGGCTGCTCGACGCCATGTTCGAGAGCGAGGAAAACGCTAAATTCACCGCGCGCTTTTACGGCAAAGATGATAAAAAGCTCGAGCTCAAGTCCGAGGACGAGGTAAACGCCGTTATTAACGCTACCAAGGACGAGCCGTTCAAGGTAAAGACCGTAAAGCGCGGCAAAAAACACCGCAGCCCCTCGCCTCCGTTTATAACCTCAACTCTTCAGCAGGAGGCCAGCCGCAGGCTCGGCATGACGCCGCGCCGTACCATGTCCATCGCCCAGCAGCTTTATGAAGGTGTCGACATAGCCGGTTATGGCACGGTAGGTCTTATAACCTACATGCGAACCGACTCTCTGCGCCTTTCCGATGAAGCTCTCATGGCGGCGAAGAATTATATAATCGATCACTACGGCAAGGAGTATTACCACGGTTCCTTCCGTGTATATAAAACAAAATCCGGCGCGCAGGACGCGCATGAGGCCATCCGACCGACGAATATTGATCTGAGTCCGGATGTCGTTCGAAAGGATCTTACTCCGGAGCAGTACAGGCTGTATCGTCTCATTTGGGGGCGCTTTACCGCATGCCAGATGGCAAACGCCGTGTACGATAACGTCGTAGTCGACGTCGCCTCGGCAGGCTACGATTTCCGCGCAAACTACTCGGAAATGCGCTTTGCAGGTTATACGGCTGTGTATGAGGAGGGCAAGGACGAGGAGAGCGACGAGCCGCGCAGCAAGCTGCCGTCCCTTGAAGAGGGCGAGCAGGTGTTCCTTGAAAAAATGCTTCCCGAACAGCAGTTTACGCAGCCGCCCGCGCGATATACCGAGGCGACGCTTATCCGTGCAATGGAGGAAAAGGGCATAGGCCGTCCGTCGACCTACGCTCCCACGATATCGACCATCACTTCGCATGAGTATGTAGTAAAAGACGGCAAGTATCTCAAGCCGACAAACCTCGGCGAGATAGTCACACAGCTCATGGAGGAGCGCTTCCCCGATATAGTAGATCTTAAATTCACAAACCATATGGAGGAGGAGCTCGACGAGGTCGAGAACGGTAAGCTTTATTGGAAAGAGCTGCTGCGCGATTTCTACGGCGACTTCAGCACTGAGCTTGAGGAGGCTGAAAAGGCGCTCGACGGCGTGAGAATAAAGGTTCCCGACGAGCTCAGTGACGAGTACTGCGATGTTTGCGGCCGTCAGATGGTCGTGAAGTCCGGCCGCTTCGGTCGCTTCCTTGCGTGCCCGGCTTATCCCGAGTGCAGCTTCACTAAGCCGCTCGTCATCGAGATGCCCGGCAAATGCCCCAAGTGCGGCAGCCGCATCCTCAAGCGCACCTCGAAAAAAGGTAATACCTACTATGCCTGCGAGCGCGGCGCGGATTGCCCGTGGCGCGGCACTGCTGCCGACGGCAGTGAGATAAAGGGCTTCATGACCTGGTATGTGCCGACGAAGGATAATTGCCCGAGCTGCGGTAAAACCCTCTTTAAGCCCGGCGGCCGCGGCCGTCAGAAGCCCTTCTGCATAAACGAGGATTGCCCGGAGTTCGTGCCGGAGGATAAGCGCGGCTATAAGAAAAAGGCCGCTGCCGGTAAAAAGGCAGACGTTAAGTCCGAAAAGAAGCCCGCAAAAAAGAAATCCACTACCAAGAAAACTAAGGAATGAATATATGAAAGAGGTCACAGTCCTCGGCGCGGGACTTGCAGGCAGCGAATGTGCCTGGCAGCTCTCCAAAAGGGGAATAAGGGTCAGGCTTGTCGAGATGAAGCCGGAAAAAATGACTCCGGCGCACACATCCGAATATTTTGCCGAGCTCGTGTGCTCAAACTCGCTGCGCAGTGATGAGCTCTCCAACGCCGTAGGCCTTTTGAAGGCCGAGATGCGCAGGATGGGCTCGCTCATCATGGAAAGCGCGGACGCTAACCGCGTTGCGGCGGGCGGAGCCCTCGCTGTTGACAGAGAGGGATTTGCGCGATACATAACGCAAAAGCTCCGCGACTGCGAAAATATTGAGATCGTCGCTGCTGAGGCCACGGACTTCCCGGAGGGAGAGTGCGTCGTCGCAACAGGCCCGCTCACGAGCGATGCGCTTGCCGATAAAATTGCCGCCCTCTGCGGTGGTGAGGGACTGCATTTTTACGATGCCGTCGCGCCTATCGTAACGCTCGAGAGCGTCGATATGGACAGCGCGTTTTTTGCCTCGCGCTATGACAAGGGAACAGCTGATTATGTAAACTGCCCGATGGACGAGGCGGAGTATAAGGCTTTTGTCCGCGAGCTTTGCAGCGCAAAAGAGGCGGCCGTCCACGGTTTTGACGACGGCGGAGTGTTTGAAGGATGTATGCCCGTCGAGGTCATGGCTCGCCGCGGGGAGGACACTCTGCGCTACGGACCGATGAAGCCTGTCGGCCTGCGCGATCCGCGCACCGGGCGCGAGAACTACGCGGTAGTTCAGCTTCGGCGCGATAACGCCGATGGAACGCTTTACAATATTGTCGGTTTCCAAACTCACCTCACCTGGGGCGAGCAGAAGCGTGTGTTCTCCATGATCCCGGCTTTGAAAAATGCGGAGTTTGTCCGCTATGGAGTCATGCACCGCAATACATATCTCAACAGCCCGAAGCTCCTCGACAGGTATTACCGACTCAAGTCAGAGCCTCGCCTGAGCTTTGCCGGGCAGATGACCGGTGTCGAGGGATATGTGGAGTCGGCGGCATCCGGAATGCTTGTCGGTATCGAAACTGCCGCGCGCGTTCTCGGCCTTGAGCCCGTCGATTTTCCGCAAGAGACTGCGATAGGCGCTCTGAGCCTGTACATTTCCGGCGGCAGCGTCGGCGATTTCCAGCCCATGAACGTGAATTTCGGGATAATTTCGCCGCTTGGCTACAGGGTCAAGGGCAAGCGCAATAAAAATGCCGAGATATCCGCAAGGAGCTTGGCGCTGATTGAAGAGCTTATGAAAAAGGAGGTCTTCGGCTTTGAAAATAATCGTTGACGCAATGGGCGGCGATAACGCACCCGAGGCGATAGTAAAGGGCTCTGTCTATGCGCGCGACAGATTGGGCGTTGAGCTCGTGCTTGTCGGCCGTAAGGAAGAGATAGAAAAGTATCTCGGAGAGGACAGAAGCGGCATCAGCATAGTCGACGCCCGCGACGTTATCACCATGGAGGACGATCCCAGCACTGCGACGCGCCGAAAAAAGGACGCGTCCATGACGGTTGCTCTTAATATGCTCAAAAACGGCGAGGGCGACGCTATGGTCTCAGCAGGCTCTACGGGAGCGTTGCTCACGGGAGCTACGCTCATCGTAAAGCGCATAAAGGGAGTTCGCCGCGCTGCTATGGCGCCGGTATTTCCAAGCCGCGAGAACGGACTTATACTCATCGACTGCGGCGCAAACGCCGAGTGTACGCCTGAGTACCTTCTCCAGTTTGCCTATATGGGCAGCTTTTATGCCCGCAGAATGATGGGACTTACCCGGCCGCGCGTCGGACTTCTCAATATCGGTGCGGAGGAGACCAAAGGCGGTGCCTTGCAGCTTGAAACGTACAAGCTGCTGAAGAAGGCAAGCGAAGAGGGACGCATCAATTTTGTCGGCAATGTCGAGGGCAGCACCATGCTCTTCGGAGGAGTTGATGTTGTCGTGAGCGACGGATTTTCCGGCAATATTGCCCTCAAGACCGCCGAAGGTGTCGCAAAATGGCTGTTTACGGAGCTAAAAGAGGTGTTCATGATGAGCACGAAAAATAAGCTCGCAGCGGCAGTAATCAAAAAGGATGTCAAGGGTCTGGCAAAGAAGATAGATTCCAATGAGGTCGGCGGAACGGCGTTCCTCGGCATATCCAAGCCCGTCATCAAGGCTCACGGCTCGTCCGGCGACGAGGCGTTCTTCGCGGCTATCCGCCAGGCAAAGTCCTTTGCCGAAGCTGATATAGTCGGCGATATTGAAAAAAACATCGATTACATGAAGATATCGGAAGAAGCGTAATACATTGAAGCAATTAGAAGAAAAATTAGGATATGAGTTTAAAAACGGGGCTCTTTTGTTAAACGCTCTCACTCACAGCTCGTACGCAAACGAGAACAGGGCAGAGGGTGTGCCCAGCAATGAGCGCCTTGAGTTTTTGGGCGACTCTGTGCTCGGCTTTGCGGCGGCAAAGCACCTTTATGCCGTTGAGCCGTCGCTGCCGGAGGGCAAAATGACTCGCTTGCGCGCGGAGCTCGTGTGTGAGCACAGCCTCTACGGTGTGGCGAAGGAGCTTGAGCTCGGTGCGTATCTGCGCATGGGTCACGGCGAGGAGAAAAACGGAGGCAGAGAGCGTGCATCAATACTTGCCGACGCGACCGAGGCCGTTATAGCAGCGATCTTTCTTGACGGCGGCATCGAAGCCGCGGTGAGCTTTGTCGAGCGCATGGTGCTCAGTCCCGAAGCTGTCAAGGCGCATCATGCGTCCGATTACAAGACAGAGCTTCAGGAGCTCGTGCAGCGCAAGCATGATCAGCAGCTCATATACACCGACGCTGGCGAATCCGGCCCCGATCATGATAAGGTTTTCCTTTCGGAGGTCAGCCTCAATGGGGAGCTTATTGGCCGCGGCAGCGGAAGAACGAAGAAGGAAGCCGAGCAGGCGGCAGCCTGCCGTGCGCTTGAAAGACTTAATAAATGACAGCCAGAAACAGTATTATCCCGGTGTTCGTGCCTCACCTCGGCTGCCCGAACGACTGCGTGTTCTGCAATCAGCGCAGGATATCCGGCCATATCGAGCCCGCTACGGCGCAGACCGTCAAAAATGCCATAGAAGATGCAGCCGCCTTGACCCCAACGGGGACAAAGCGGCAATTGGCGTTTTATGGAGGCAGCTTCACCGCCATACCCGAGGCAAGGCAGCTTGAGCTTTTTGAGGCCGCGCAGCCGTATCTTGAGCAGGGGATCATAAGTTCGATCCGACTGTCGACACGCCCCGATGCCATAGACGGCGCAGTGCTCAAAAGACTGAAAAAAAACGGTGTTACCGTTGTCGAACTCGGTGCGCAGTCAATGTGTGACAGGGTGCTCGAGCTTTCCGGCCGCGGGCATGACAGTGCGGATGTTGAAAATGCGTCGAGGCTCATTAAGACGTCGGGCTTTGATCTCATCTTGCAGATGATGACCGGCCTTCCCGGCGACACCGACGAAAGCTGCATTGAGACAGCAAAGCGTATCATCGCCCTCAAACCCGACGGCGTGAGGATATATCCGACTGTCATAGTGCGTGACACGGTACTGTGCGACATGTGGCGCGCCGGAACATACAAGGAGCACACCGTCGAGGACGCTGTGCGCGTCTGCGCGAAGCTGGTCCCACTGTTTAAAGATGCCGGTATACCGATAATCCGCATGGGACTTAACCCGACGGAGGATCTGTCGGGCGGCGACGCGCTGGGCGGCGCGTATCACCCGGCCTTGGGCGAGCTCGTTTTCTCGCGCATAATGCTTGAAAGGGCGCGGGAGCTCCTCAGGGACGTGAAGCCCGGAAGCCGGGTTATTCTCGGAGTTAATCGCTCGGATGTTTCGAAAATGGTCGGGCAGCACCGTAGCAATGTGCAGACACTTACGGCGGAGTTTTCACTGGCGGGGCTCAAAATTCATGAAGTAAGTGTAAAAAGTGGCGAAATACGCATTGTCAGTCTTGATTAAGACTGAGCTTTATTATAAAATATCTTGAATGAACTAAAATAACGAGGTAGGATTTTTGTATTTAAAAGCACTCGAATTGCAGGGATTCAAATCTTTCCCGGATAAGACGCGAATCACATTTGAAAAAGACGTTACGGCGATAGTCGGGCCGAACGGCTCGGGCAAATCAAATATAGCCGATGCGATACTGTGGGTCATGGGCGAGCAGCGCTCGAAGACTCTGCGCGGCGGCAAAATGGAGGATGTTATCTTCGGCGGCACCGAAAAGCGCGGCGCCCTGGGCTTTGCGCAGGTATCGCTCATTATTGACAACTCCGAGCATATCTTTGACTGCGACAGCACGGAGCTCATGCTCACCCGCAGGTATTACCGCAGCGGCGACAGCGAATATTACATAAACCGCGAGGCCGTGCGCCTTAAGGATATAAACAGTCTTCTTATGGACACAGGCCTTGGCAGAGACGGATATTCCATCATCGGGCAGGGCAAGATCGCCGAGATCGTGTCCACTAAAAGCTCCGATCGCCGCGAGGTCTTCGAGGAGGCGGCCGGTATATCCCGCTACCGCAGCCGCAAGGAGGAGTCCGAACGCAAGCTTGAAAAAACAGAGGAGAATCTCCTGCGCATAAACGATAAGATCGACGAGCTCGAGCTTCAGGTCGAGCCGCTGCGACGCCAGTCGGAGACAGCGAAAAAGTACCTTGTCCTGCGCGATGAGCTGCGCGTGCGCGAGATATCCGTGTGGATGGCAACGCTGGACAAGCTGCATGCTCAGGCGCAGACGGTAAACGCCGATTACGACGCGGCAAAGGCAGAGCTTGACGAAGCGCACCGCAGTCTCGAAGCGCTGTATGCCTCGGCCGACAGCATATCCGAGCGTATGCATGAAAAGGATATCGAGGCTGAAAAGGCGCGCGAGCGCCTTTCGCAGACTGAGGCGCGAGCCGCCGATTGTGATTCGCAGGCCGCCGTTCTACGAGCCAACATAAAAAGCAGCGGCGAATCGGTCGAGCGCATGAAAAGCGACATCGCAGGAGCGCAGGCTCGCCTCGGCGAGATAGCCCGTCAGATAGAGGATAACGAGAGCAAGTCAAAAGGACTTTCGGACAATATATCTGAGCTTAAAAGCAAAGAGACAGGCAGCGCAAATATCATAGAAGGCTGCCGCATGAAGCTCCAAAGCCGTGAAAATGCAGCCTCTCAGCTTCGTGAAAAGGTCAACCGCCTCTCCGTCGACTGTCGAAGCATGGATGCCCGTATCCACATGCTCTCCGAGATGGAGAAGGAGTATGAGGGCTTTTCCAAGGCCGTCAAGACCGTAATGCGTGAATCGGGCAGGGGGAACCTGCGAGGCGTCCACGGTCCTGTTGCCAATCTCATAAAAACAGATAACGAGTACGCGCTCGCCGTCGAAACGGCACTGGGCGCGGCAATGCAGAATATAGTCATCGACACGCAGAACGACGGCCGCAGCGCGATAGAAATGTTAAAGCGCCTTGATTCCGGCCGCGCGACCTTCCTGCCGGTGGACACAGTTCGCGGCAATGTCATGAAGGATGCGCCGGTGAACGATCCGGGTTTTGTGGGGATTGCGTATGACCTCGTGAGCTTCGATAAGCGCTATGACGGCATATTTGCAAATCTCCTGGGCCGTACCGTCGTTGCCGAAACGCTGGGCGATGCCGTGCGTATGTCTAAGGCAAACGGCAACCGTCTGCGCATCGTCAGCCTTGACGGGCAGCTCATAAACGCCGGCGGCTCTATGACCGGCGGCAGCGCTGCACGCGGCACGGGCATACTCTCGCGCGCAAATGAGCTTGAAGAGCTCAAAAAGCGCCGTCTTACCCTTGGCAGGCAGCTTGACGCGGCTCAAATAGAGCTCGAAAAGTCGGTAAACGCCCTGTCGGGTCTCAGATATGAGCTTGATGCGGCAATAGAGGAACGCGCCGAGATCCAGCGTGATAAGGCCTCATGCGAGGCGGAAATGCGCGCAACGAACGCCTCGGTCGAGCAGCTCAGAGTCCTTTCGCAGAGTCTGTCGGGTGACAGTGAGCTGAGAAAGAGCGCCATAGAAAAGGCGCAGCTTGCCTGCGAGGAGATAAATTTGCAGCTCGATGCTGTTTTGAGGCAGCGCAATGATATAATGTCTCAGGCGGAAAAGATAAAGGGCGAGATCGCGGAGATAAACGCGAAGCGCCTGGAGCTTGAAGGGCGAAGGACAAAGACCGATAAGGACAGTCAGGAGTCCAATCGCCGTCTGCTCGAGCTTGAGCGAAGCTGCGCGAGGCTTGAGCAGAAAAAGCTCTCCGCCGAGATGGAGGAGAAGCAGATCCTCGATAAGCTTTGGGATAACTATGAGCTCAGCCATTCGGCGGCTCAGCAGCTCCGCCAGCCGGTGGAAAATCTGCAGAAGGAGTCGCGCGGTATAAGCGATCTGCGCCGCCAAATATCAGCCCTCGGCACGCCGAATATCGGCGCTATCGAGGAGTTTGAGCGTGTAAACACCCGATATGAGTTCCTGACCGGCCAGCGCAGCGATATCGAGAAGGCAAAAAAGGAGCTTTTGGGCATAATCAATGACGTCACCAATGAGATGAAGGATGTCTTCCTCGGCCAGTTTAAGCTCATTGACGAAAACTTCCGCGAGACATTTCTGGAGCTTTTCGGCGGAGGCAAGGCCTCTGTTATTTTGGAGGACGAATCTGATCCTCTCGAGTGCGGCATTGAGATAAAGGTGCAGCCGCCCGGCAAGGCGGTGTCGAATATAAGCCTGCTGTCCGGCGGCGAGAAGTCCTTCGTTGCGATTGCGCTTTATTTTGCGATACTTAAGGTACGTCCGACACCGTTCTGCGTTATGGACGAGATCGAGGCCGCGCTCGACGAGGCAAATGTTATCCGCTACGCAGAGTACATGCGCAGAATGTGCGATAAAACACAGTTTATAGTTATAACCCACCGCCGCGGTACGATGGAGGAGGCAGACCACCTCTATGGCGTGACAATGCAGGAAAAGGGCGTGTCCAAGGTAATTGAGCTCGATCTCGACCAGGCGCAGCGCTCTATCGAAAATGACTGAGGAGGAACACAATGGGCTTTTTTGATAAAATGTTTTCAGGTCTTACAAAGACCAGAAAAAATATTGAGGAGCTTGAAGAGGTATTCCGCAATTATGATATCGACAGTGAAGATTTCTACGATGAGCTTGAGGAAATGCTCATAATGGCCGATGTCGGCGGCGAGACCACGGCGCAGATAATGATGGACTATAAGCGTATTCTGCTGCGCCGCTATATAAACAAGGGAAAACAGGCTAAGGAAGCCTTCGTCGAATACATGCGGGACATGCTCGGCACGATGGATACACAGCTTAAGCTTGAGACAAAACCGTCTGTCATACTTATGGTCGGCGTAAACGGCGTCGGCAAGACTACGACCATCGGCAAAATGGCTGCAAGCTTAAAGGCCGAGGGCAAAAGCGTTCTCCTGTGCGCGGGCGATACCTTCCGTGCCGCGGCTGCCGAGCAGCTCGGCGTATGGGCGGAGCGCTCCGGGGCGGATATCGTTCGGCATGAGGAGGGCAGCGATCCCGCTTCCGTTGTGTATGACGGACTGTGCGCTGCCAAGGCGCGCGGTACTGACGTCGTTATAATCGACACGGCCGGCCGGCTTCACAATAAGGCAAACCTCATGAACGAGCTCAATAAGATAACGCGCGTTGTTCGCCGCGAGCTTCCCGATGCGGACGTTGAGACGCTCATGGTACTCGACGCTACTACCGGACAAAACGGTCTTATCCAGGCAAAGCAGTTTTTGGAGACTGCCGGCATTACCGGCATCGTGCTGACAAAGCTTGACGGCACTGCCAAGGGCGGCATAGTCTTTGCCATATCCAATGAGCTCAAGCTCCCGGTCAAGTACGTCGGCGTGGGCGAGGGGATAGACGATCTGATCCCGTTTGATCCCAAGGACTTTGTGGAGGCGCTGTTTAAGTAATGAAGCTCATACTTGCAAGCAATAACGCCAAAAAGCTCAAAGAGCTCAAGGCAATACTGTCCGATATGGACGTTGAGATACTCTCGCAGCGTGAGGCCGGCTGCGATTTTGAAGTCGACGAGACCGGCACGACATTTGCGGAGAACGCGTATCTTAAGGCAAAAGCGGTCTTTGACGCTACCGGTGAGGCTACCGTTGCAGACGATTCCGGCCTCATGGTCGACGCTTTGAACGGTGAGCCCGGTGTGTACTCGGCTCGCTACGCTCCCGGCGGCCACGATGCGAGCGATAAAGAAAAATATCTGTATCTCTTGTCAAAGCTCGAGGGCGTGACCGATCGCAAGGCAAAATTCATATCCAGCATATGCTGCCTGCTGCCCGGCGGAACAGAGATACGCACCGAGGGCGAATGCTCGGGGCAGATACTCACCGAACCCCACGGAGAGGGCGGCTTCGGCTATGATCCCGTGTTCATGCCCGACGGATACAATGACAGCATGGCCGTGCTCGGCACCGAGCTTAAAAACAGAATATCACACAGGGCGCGAGCGCTCGCAAAATTTAAAACGGAACTGAGGAAGATAAATGTCACTGACAAGTAAGCAGAGAGCCCAGCTGAGGGGCCTTGCCATGACCGAGGATACGATAATCCAAATCGGTAAGGGCGGAATAACGGAAAACACGATAACGCAGGTAAAGGACGCGCTCAAGGCGCGCGAACTTATAAAGGGCAGAGTGCTGGAAAACAGCCTCCTGACAGCGCGCGAGGCGGCCGATGCTTTGGCCGAGGCCTGCGCTGCCGACACAGTGCAGACAATAGGAAGTAAATTCGTGCTGTATAAGCGCAACGATAAAGAGCCTAAAATAGCTCTTGTGAAAGATAAGAAAAAATGAAGATTGCAATTTACGGCGGAAGTTTCAACCCGCCGCACTGCGGGCATGTTGAGGCGGCATTTGCCGTGTCGGAGTGTTTAAAGCCCGATAAAATGCTAATCATTCCTGCGAGCATACCTCCGCATAAGGAGCTTGCCGACGGAAGCCCGAATGTAAATGAGCGCCTTGAGCTCACAAGGCTCGCGTTTGCCGGTATCCCGAACGCTGAGGTGTCGGATATTGAGATCCTGCGTGAGGGCAAAAGCTACTCGGCAGATACCCTTGAGGAGCTCATGAAGCTGTATCCGGACGCTGAATTTACTTTCGTCATGGGAAGCGACATGCTCTTCAGCTTTGAAGAGTGGTACAGGTTCCGCTTTCTGCTCGATAATATGACGCTTGGAGTATTCTGCCGCAATGAGGGCGAGGATGCGAAGATCATCGAGCACGCCGACTATCTCAAGCGACAGTACGGAGCAAAATGCATTTTTATAAACCACGAGCCTAAACCCATGGCTTCGTCGGATATACGCGATATGCTGCCGAGGAGGCGCGGAGCGTCGTATCTGCCGGAGACGGTTTATTCGCGCATCATAAAAAACGGCGACTATGACGCAAAGCCGGAGCTGTACTGGCTGCGTGAAAAGGCCTACGCTATGCTGGCACCCAAGCGTGTGGCACACGTTGTCGGCTGTGAGGCCGAGGCGGTGACGCTCGCTCAGCGCTGGGGCGAGGATCCCGAAAATGCAGCTGAGGCCGGAATACTTCATGATATTACAAAAAAACTTGTGTTAAGCGACCAATTGATATTGTGCGGAAAGTATGGTATTATAAACGACAACGCTGAAGAAGAAAATGTCAAGCTTCTTCACGCAAAGACCGGCGCGGCCTTGGCGAGAGATCTTTTTAACATAAGTGACGAGGTTTATGACGCTATCCGCTGGCACACGACCGGAAAGCCCGATATGACGCTCCTCGAAAAGATCATATACATGGCCGACTACATCGAGCCAAACCGTGACTTTGAAGGTGTGGACGAGCTAAGAAAACTTGCGTATGAGGATCTTGACAAAGCGATGGCGCTGGGACTCAAAATGAGTCTTGAAGATATAAAAAGTTACGGGCAGGAGCCGTATTACGCAACTGCCGACGCTTATAAATGGTATGCCGAGCATACCTTGAATCAGCAATAACGGCAGGGGTGCCGACAGAGAAGGGAAATTAATATGCAGCTATTCGGAGGCAAAAAAAGCGGCAGACATGCAGACAGTGGCAGCAATAACGGCAGCAACAGTCGCCGCAGGAACGAAAGATACGACGATTACGATTATGCCGCCTATGCCGAGACAAGACCCGTACAGTCCGAGAATATGGCAGGCGTCGGAAAAAAGAAGAAAAAGAAGGGCAAGGCAGGTAAGGTTATCCTTATAATCCTTCTGTGCCTCGTGGTGCTGCTCGCGGCGGCCTATGTTTACATTGAGTACTTCATGGATGAGCCCGACAGCAATAAAGACGGCATCACAAATAACGACGAGCCTCCCGTAAATACAGTCGACGGCAGAAAGCCGGGCGTGTACACGATTCTCGTTGCGGGCGTCGATGTTGTCAGCAACAATACCGATACTATTATGGTCGGGCAGCTCGATACGGTAAATCACACTCTTAACGTCGTGAGCATTCCGCGTGATACACTCACGAATATAAAGCACGAGGTCAAAAAAGCAAACTCGGCTTATCACTATGCCGAATACTACTCAAAGGTCGAGAGCAGCGATTATTATGGCTGCGACCCGATAGAAAAAATGCGCGAGGAACTTATAAAGTCCTTCCTCGGCTTTGATGTGGACGGCTATATCCTCGTCAATATGGAGGCTGCCGAAAAGGTTGTCGACGCTATCGGCGGTGTGGAATTCGATGTTCCTACAGGAATGAATTATGATGATCCGACACAGGATCTGCACATTCATATATCCGAAGGCCGGCAGACTCTTAACGGCGAGCAGTTCGTTCAGCTAATGCGCTTCAGAAGCGGCTATGCCGGCGGCGATATCCAGCGCATCGATATGCAGCACGAGCTTCTCATGGCTGTCGCAAGCCAAATGATAAGCCTCAAGAATATTCCGAATCTCAGCGAGGTCATAAGCATCGTAAGCGACAATATGCAGACGAGCCTCAGCTCAGAGAATATGCTCTATTACGCAAAGGAGTTTTTGAAGCTTGACAGCGAGAACATAAAGTTCTACACTATGCCCGGCGATACCAGTGGCAGCGTTTTCGGTTCAAGCTATGTTTTCTGTGATATAGACGCATGGCTCAAGATGGTCAACGACTACCTTAACCCCTGGGAGGCGCTGGTAACGACGCAGAACGTCAATATCGTGACCTATAAAAACGGCAATTTCTATTCAACTACAGGCGAACTTGCGGGAGGAGTTTCCTCATTTCTTAATTACAGCTCCTCAAGCTCAATGGGCTCGGCCGGCGTTTATGCCTATGAAGGCGATACGAGTCAATCAAATTCAGACAGTGAGGATGATAGCCAATGATGACACCGAACGAAGTCGTTAAGATAGCCGCCAGGGCGCTTAATGACAAAAAAGGCAAGAATATAAAAGTACTGAAGACCGATAAGCTGACATCTCTGTGCGATTATTTCATAATATGCACAGGTACTTCTTCTACGCATATAAAAACTCTTACAGACGAGATCGACAAGGCAATGAGCGAGGCCGGCGAGCCTCCCATCCGCCGCGAGGGCTATCGCAGCGGAAGCTGGGTACTTCTTGATTTCGGCTGCGTCGTGGCACATGTGTTCACCGAGGAAGCGCGTGACTTCTATAATCTTGAGCATCTGTGGTCAGACGCCGAGGAGATCGAGCTCTCATCCCTTATAGGCCCCTGCTAAGGGGCGTTCGGACAAAAAATATAAACTATAAGGGAGTTAATTTTAAAATGAAATACGATTTTGCGGCAATTGAAAAGAAATGGCAGAAAAATTGGGAAGAGACCAAGCCTTACGCGGCCGTTACCGGCGACACTACGCGCCCCAAATTCTACGGACTTATCGAGTTCCCGTACCCCTCCGGTCAGGGGCTGCACGTCGGCCATCCGCGCCCCTTTACGGCAATGGATATAGTCACGCGCAAAAAGCGCATGGACGGATATAACGTTCTGTTCCCCATAGGCTTCGATGCTTTCGGGCTGCCGACGGAAAACTATGCCATCAAGAATCATATACATCCGGCAAAGGTCACTGCCGACAACATAAAGACCTTCACCTCTCAGCTTAAAATGCTTGGCTACGGTTTTGACTGGGACAGAGCCGTAGACACGACCGACCCGAAGTATTATAAGTGGACGCAGTGGATATTCCTTCAGATGTACAAGCACGGCCTTGCATACAAGGCTACCATGCCCGTCAACTGGTGCACATCCTGCAAGTGCGTCCTCGCAAACGAGGAAGTTGTCGACGGCGTGTGCGAGCGTTGCGGCAGCGAAGTAATTCGCAAGGAAAAAAGCCAGTGGATGCTGCGCATAACAAAGTACGCTCAGCGCCTTATCGACGATTTGGATGACGTTGATTATATCGAGCGCGTGAAGATTCAGCAGCGCAACTGGATTGGCCGTTCCACCGGCGCCGAGGTCACATTTAAGACCAGTATCGGCGGAGAGGTCACCGTTTACACCACTCGTGCCGATACTCTGTTCGGCACTACCTACATGGTCATATCCCCCGAGCATCCGCTGCTCGGCGAGTGGAAGGATAAGATCAGGAACTGGGCCGAGGTCGAGGTATATCAGAACGAGGCCGCGCACAAGTCCGATTTCGAGCGCGGCGAACTCAACAAGGAAAAGACCGGCGTGCGTCTTGACGGCATCGAGGTGGAAAACCCCGTTACTCATAAGATGCTCCCTATGTTCGTCTCCGACTATGTCCTCATGGGCTACGGTACCGGTATAGTTATGGGCGTTCCCGGTCACGATCAGCGCGACTGGGAGTTTGCAACAAAATTCGGCCTGCCGATCATAGAAGTCGTCGCCGGCGGCGATATCACAAAAGAGGCATTCGTCGCAAAGGACGACAGTGCCGTCATGGTAAACTCCGACTTCCTCAACGGCATGACCGTCAAGGAAGCGATCCCGGCAATGAAGAAATACATCGTCGAGCAGGGAATAGGCAAGGAAAAGGTCAACTACAAGCTGCGCGACTGGGTGTTCTCCCGTCAGCGCTACTGGGGCGAGCCCATCCCTATGATAAACTGTCCGAAGTGCGGCTGGGTACCTGTTCCAGAGGAGGAGCTCCCGCTGCTTCTGCCCGATGTTGAAAACTACGAGCCGACCGACAACGGCGAGTCTCCCATTGCAAAGATGCGCGACTGGGTAGAGACCACCTGCCCGAAGTGCGGCGGCCCGGCCGAGCGCGAGACCGATACGATGCCTCAGTGGGCAGGCTCAAGCTGGTACTTCCTGCGCTATATGGATCCTCATAACGACAAGGCTCTCGCCTCGAAGGAGGCGCTTGAGTATTGGTCTCCGGTCGATTGGTATAACGGCGGCATGGAGCACACCACGCTGCATCTGCTGTACTCCCGCTTTTGGCATAAGTTCCTGTACGATATCGGAGTAGTGCCGACCAAGGAGCCGTATGCAAAGCGCACGAGCCACGGCATGATCCTCGGCGAGGGCGGCGAGAAAATGTCGAAGTCCCGTGGCAATGTCGTAAATCCCAACGATATCGTTGCTCAGTACGGCGCCGATACCATGCGTCTGCACATCATGTTCATCGGCGACTTTGAAAAGGCCGTATCGTGGTCAAACGAGGCTGTCAAGGGCTCAAAGCGCTTCCTCGACCGTTGCTGGAACCTCATGGAGCTTGCGCGGGACGGCGAGGGCTACTCGGAGAAGAACGAGGCGACTATCCATAAGACGATAAAGAAGGTCGGCTCGGATATCGACGAGCTGAAGATGAACACGGCTATCGCGGCTCTCATGACCATGGTAAACGAGTTCTATGCCAACGGCTGCACGAAGGGCGAGCTCAAGACCCTCATCCTCATGCTCAGCCCCTTCGCGCCGCATATCGCGGAGGAAATGTGGGAACTCATGGGCTTTGCGGCCCAGGAGGGCAAGATGGCCATGCAGATGTGCTGGCCGGAGTATGACGAGGCAAAAACCGTCGATGCAACGCGCGAGATGGCAGTTCAGGTAAACGGCAAGCTTAAGACCACCATTACCGTACCGTCCGACTCCGACGACAGTGTCATTATTGAGTCTGCCTGCGCCGACGAAAAGGTCAAGCGTCTTATGGAGGGTAAGCAGCTCGTTAAGACTATCGTCGTAAAGAATAAACTTATCAATCTTATCATAAAGTAAAGGTTGACATTGTGCCACAATGTGAGTATAATATCATACGTTAAGCCATGAATTTGGCCCTTAAAGCGTCGAAAGGCGTTAATGGAGGGAGTGAAATAAATGTCTGAAGTCTATGTCAAGGAGAACGAATCTCTGGACAATGCGCTTAAAAGATTTAAGCGCAGCTGTGCCAAGGCTGGTGTACTGGCCGACCTGAGAAAGAAGGAGTACTACCAGAGCCCCAGCGTCAAGCGCCGCAAGAAGAGCGAGGCAGCACGCAAGAACAAGAATAAGCGTTACTACTAATGACGCAAGCAAAATTCCGCATCGAAAGATGCGGAATTTTTTTTATGCTCTGTGTCAATAGTTGGGGTAGAGCAAAAAACAGAGAACAGACAGAAAAGAGTGTGCGGAGTGGCGTGCACTCTCTTGTTTAGTAGGAAGGATCGCAATGGAGTATGATGCGCAGCGTACCGACCCGGTTCACTACCCCAACTATTGACATAGAGCCTCGGCGTTTGACACATGGTGCGGATGCAAAAAAGCTCCTGCAAGCTTAGCTTGCAGGAGCTCCTTGTTGTGTTTATGCCTTAAATTACAGGACGCTGGTCAGCTGCATGTAGCGATGAACTATTGCTGCCATTTGGCTGCGGGTCGTTGCATCAACAGGACCGAAGTTGCCGTTGGGGTAGCCGTTGATAACGCCGATCGAGTTTGCCCACTGGACAGCGCTGCGTGCCCAGGAGCTGATCATGGAGGAGTCACCAAAGGTGAGAGAGCCGCTGACTGTGGGCGAGCCTGCGTAGCGATAGAGCATCGTTACGATCTCCTGACGGGATATTGCTGAGCCGGGAGCGAATGTCGTTGCGCTGGTGCCCTTCGTAACGCCGGTGTTGTAAGCCCAAACGATGGCATTATATGCCCAAGTGAAGTTGCTGGCACCGATGTCGGTGAACGGAGGCGTTGCCAAGCCTGTAACGTCGGGAGAACCCTCCAGGCGGTACAGAACGGTGACGAACATTGCGCGGGTCATTTTGGTATCGGGAGCAAACTTCGTGTCGGAGACACCGTTCATGATATCGTGCTGCCATACGTACTTGACATTGCTGTAGTACCAGTCGGTCTTAGCAACGTCGACAAAGGGGAAGGGGATCTCGTCGCCGCAGCTCTGGCAGACCTTGTATAGATAGTTATGGTCTGTTGCGGGGATGACCTCAGACTTGCTGATGGGCTCGCCGCATTCGCTGCAGTGGCTGCCCTCGGTGCAGCCGTCCTTGGTGCAGGTAGCTGCGACTGCCGGAGTATCAACGACCTTGGTGTGCTCGTGAGGAGCAGCCGGGTTAACGGTCAGCTTTGCCTCGTCGGTGACGAACAGGGTAATGTCCTTGAGACCGTTTATGTTGTAGATCAAGCAGGCAAATGTCCTGCCGTTATCGTCAGCGGTGGTCTTTGCGATGGTGAGGGTATCGGTGTTGCCCAGAGAAGCTTTCTTGAGAGATGATATAAGCTTCGTTATGCTTGAGAGATCGATGCCGGAAAGGTCGATGCCGGAAAGGTCGATGCCGGAAAGGTCAATACCGGAAAGGTCAATGCCGCTGAGGTCAACTTCGTTGATGGCGTCAGGCTCGAGCCACATATACTTATATGTTCCCGCGGTGTTTACCTTAACGCTGAAGGTTGCGCTCTTGCCCTCGTCGACGGTGACGTCATTTGGGCCTGTTACGTCAAGATCGCTGCCGAGCAGACCGGCAATTGCCTTGAGAACGGAATAGGTGTCAAGATTCTTGAACAGGGCGTTTATATCAAAGTCGCTGTCACCCTCAAGCAGCTTTTTGAGTATCTCGCCGAGATCGCCGGAGTTTAGCTTGTCGAGAAGCTGCTGAAGCGTATCGCTGTCGCCCATGAGCTGCTTGAAGAGCTCAACGAGCTGATCGGTGCTGAGATTATCAAGAATACCGCCGATATCGGTATCGCCGTTGAGCAGCTTGGCAATGACGTCCTTAAGCTGCTGAACATCAAGATTCTCGAGAAGCTTTTTAAGAGTTGCGTTGTCACCAATGAGACTTTCGAGAATCTTCGCAAGGTCGTCTGCGTTATAGTTTTTGAACTGCTCGAGGAAGTCGTTATAGTTGCCGTTTAAGAGCCCCTGAATGATGCTCTTGAGCTGCTCGTTACTGAGATTGCCGAGAATGTCCTCGATATTGACTTTATCGCCGAGAAGCTTCTTGAGAGCTTCGAGGAGATCATCAGCAGTCAGTCCATTGAGGAGCTCATCAATATCAAAGCTGCCGTCGCTGCTGTCGCCGAACAGACCCTTGAGGGCATCAAGCAGAGTGTTGCTGTCGATATCGCCGAACAGATCATTAAAATTCTCGTTTTCCATGAGCCGGTCAAGCAGAGCCTGAAGGGAACCCTCGGGGATCAGGTTCTCGAGACCGTCGAGAGTGCCGCCCTTGAGATACTCCTCAAGCAGCGTCTTGAGCTGATCTGTGTCGATGCCGCCGCTGAAGAATCCGTCGAGCTCATCGTCTCCGACGAACAGGCCGAGAAGCTGCGAGAGAACATCAGAGTCGATGCTGCCGTCCTCATTGCTGAGCAGCGCCTTGAGTTGCTCGATAAACTCAGAGGCGTCCTGTGTGCCGAGACCGTCAATAAGCTCTGGGAGATAGAAGTCTTTAAGGCTCGGAAGAAGATCTTTGAGCTGCTCCAGACTGTCGTTGCTGCTGAGCGCCTTCTTTATACTTTTGATCAAGTTCTGTATTTCAAGACTCTGATCATACGTCATACCGCTGTCGACATCCTCATCGACCGCAGTGTTGTCGGCAATGGCATAAACAGGCAACAGCGTAAACACGAGTGCCAGTACCATTACCAAGCTGATAATACGATTTTTCATATTATTCCTCCTTGCTCCGTTGACATTAAAATTATAGTGTCAATATGTCAACAAACATTATACAGAATTATTACAACGCTTGCAACGCTATTCAAACAAAAAGTTTAAAAACGGCAAATTGACCAGTTACACGCGAAAAGAATTGTGCATTATTTGTGCTGCTGTTCATATTGTCTATTTGCCCACAGTCGTTTTCCGACGAAACTCGGGCGGAACGTCGTATAGCGTTTCGTGTTCGCTTATTGCGACCTTGCGCAGGTCGAAGCTGCCGCCCGTGAGGCACCATTCATAGGCTGCGCCGATGGCTATGCGGATGCCCAAAGCAACTATATCCTCGGGTCTGTTTTTGTTGCGTATAAGCCCATGCCGCTGGCAGTTTGCTATGAGAAGGGCAAACCACTCGTTGAAGGAATTATACAGCTCGAAAAGTCCCACAGGCTTTTGCAGCTCAAGCGAGAGCAGTGTCCCCGTCAGCTCCGGCCCGAAGTCCATGGCGAGGCTGAGATAGCGGTCGTAAAGCGCCCAAATGCGGTCAAGATCGTTTTCCGCGCTCAGAAACTCGGTTACCATCGACTGCTGATCGCCCTTCAGGCTGCGCATGACGTGCGTTATTATCTCATCCTTGCCGGAAAAAATGCTGTAAAACGACGAGCGGGGTACGTTCGCCGCGCGGCAGATATCGCTGACGGAAACGGCGGCATAGCCCTGCGTTTTGAAAAGCTCCAGGGCGGCCGCGACTATGGCGTCGGTGTTTTTTGAGCTTAATATCGACATTTGTTCACCTCTCCTACACATGTCCAATCTCGCTATACACATTAACATGAAACGTCATAATTGTCAAACAGATATCGCTTTTGGTTGTCAGAAATGACCGCTCCGAATTGGGGAAAACATAGAATTATCAAGGTGTTCTTGACTTTGAGCGCATTGTGATTTTATTATCTTAATAAGATGAACAAAAGAACAAAATCTGTGCAATAAAAGGAGAGAAGGACAATGAGCTATGAAATGCTGCTGTCGCCGATGAAAATCGGCACGATGACAGTGAAAAACCGCACGGTTATGACCGCCGCGGAGGTAAGTATGGGGCAGACAAACGGAAAACCCACTGAAATGCTTATGGATTACTTTGAAGAGAGAGCCAAGGGCGGAGTGGGTCTTATAATGCCCGGTGTCACGAGAGTTAACGATACTCGCGGCACTTTTTCTTTTACGCAGCTTGCCATGAGCCACGATTACCATATCGCGCCCATGCACGAGTTCGCCGAGCGTATCCATCGTCACGGTGCCAAGCTCTGCATCCAGCTGCACCATCCGGGCCGTCAGGGCTATTCGAGCTCGACGAATTCTCTGCCGATGCTCATCCCCATCGTGAAGCGCTTCCCCAAAGTCCTCGATACACTGTTTAAGTGCACGCCTTTTTTGCTCGGCATGGAGGAGAAGGGCATCATTTGGTCGGTGCAGGCTCCGTCAAAGTGCGAGCTTGCAAACCACGGTGCGATGCGCGTTCATGCCATGAGCCGCCGCGAGGTCAAAAATCTCATTAACGACTACATAGCCGCTGCCGAGAGATGCAAAAAAGCCGGCGTCGACGCCGTCGAACTGCACGGCGGCCACGGCTATATGATACAGCAGTTTTTGTCACCTAACACCAACAAGCGTACCGACGAATACGGAGGCAGCTTTGAAAACCGCATGAGATTCGTAGCCGAGATAATCGACGGCATCCGCGACCGCTGCGGAAAAGATTATCCGCTCATCGTGCGCTTGACCGCCGACGAAATGTATGACCGCATCGGTCTTCCCGGTAAGGGCTACGATATTGAGATGGGAAAGCACATCGCAATGCGCCTTGAAGAGCTCGGCGTTGATGCGATAAACGTCACAAGTGCCTGCTACGATGCGTATAACTACTGGCTCGAGCCGACGAGCTTTGAGCCGGGCTGGAGAAAATACCTCGCAAAAGAGATAAAAAGCGTCGTAAATATTCCCGTCATTGCCGCGAACGTCATTCGCCCGCCCGAGCAGGCCGAGCGCCAGCTTCAGGAGGGCTATCAGGACTTCGTCGCCTCTGCGAGAACATTCATCTGCGATCCGCATTGGGTCAAAAAAGCTGCCGAGGGCAGAGAAAACGAGATCCGCCGCTGTATCGGCTGCCTCAACTGCATCCGCTCGTTCATGACGGGCGCGAAGGTCGGCAAGCAGGGTGAGTGCGCCCTCAATATGTCCGTCGGCAAGGAAAAAGCGTACTTTAATCAGCCGCGCGACGGCGAGGGCAGAAAGATCATTGTCGTCGGAGCGGGTCCCGCCGGACTCACCGCCGCACAGACGCTCGCCCGCCGAGGCTTTGACGTGACCGTTTACGAAAAGGCAGAAAAGCCGGGCGGCCAGGTTATATCCGCTTCATCCTGCCACCTGAAGGAAAAGCTCTACTGGTGCATCGAGGATCTTATGACCAATGCCAAAAAGGACGGCGCGAAGATCGAGCTCGGCACGGAAAAGAGCGCACGGGAGATAGCCGAGGAGAATCCCTTTGCCGTCATCGTCGCAACCGGCGGCACACCCCTGCGCCCGAGGTCCATTCCCGGCATCGACGGCGAAAACGTCTGCCTTGCAACGGATATCATAAACGGCGAAAAGAAAATAGAAAATAAGCGCGTCGTGGTCGTAGGCTCGGGCATAACAGGCCTTGAGGTCACGGAGTTTTTGAATGACACCGGCTGCGATGTCACGGTAATCGAGATGGCACCCGAGATAGCGCCGGGCGCGTGGTTCCAGCTCGTTGACGATGAGCTCGAGCGCATAAAGCCCTTCGGCACGAAGTTCATGACATCGACAAAGCTCACCGGCATCGAGGACGGCAAAGCCCTCACCGAGGACGCAAAGACCGGCGCAAAGGGCAGCATACCTGCGGACGCTGTCGTTCTCTCTCTCGGCGTAAGGCCGGTGAACGGTCTGCTTGGAGAACTTAAGGAACTCGGCGTTAATGCTGTTACAATAGGCGACGCGAGCGCGAGCGGCACGATAGCCGATGCGTGCCACAGCGCCTTTGACGCAGCCATGAGTATAAAATGAGGAGAATAAAAATATGATAGAAAATAAAAAGATCGTGCTCACCGGCGCGTCAAGCGGCATTGGCCTTGAGGTGCTTAAAATATTGGCGCAGGGCAGGGGAAACATTATCCTTGCAGTTTCGCGCCACGCAAAGGAGCGGCTTTTCGACTTCGGGCCGAATGTCATCCCCGTGAACATAGACTGCAGCACCAAAGAGGGCATAGACAGGCTTTTCACCGTCGCCGAGGCTGCCTTCGGCAAGATAGATATCTTCTACGCAAACGCGGGCTTCCCGTATTATGAGGCCTACGACTACGCCGATTGGGACAGGGTAAAGAAAATGTTCGATACCAATACCCTCTCGCCGATATATACATATTCAAAATATGTTCAGCACCTCAACGGCAGGGAAGGCCACCTTGCGTTCACCATAAGCGCCATCGGTCAAATGGCTATGCCGGGCTATGCGATATACAGCGCGTCGAAGTTCGGCCTTGAGGGCTTCCAGCAGGCGATACGCCTCGAAAAGCCGGACAACATGAAGTTTACCTGCCTGTACCCGGTGGCGACTGACACGAATTTCTTCAAGGTCGCGGCCGACGGTGTGCAGTTTGAAAAGCCCTTCCCCGTGCAGAGACCAACGACGGTTGCGAAAAAAATGGTGCGCGGCATCGAAAAGGGCAAAAAAAGCGTCTCGCCCTGCCCACTGTTTGCCATCAGCAAGGCACTGATGACAGTGCTCCCGTTTGTCCGAACGATCTATTGGAACCTCGAGCTCAAAAAGCTCAAAAGATTCCTCAAGAAAACAGGAAAATAGCAGATAAGACGCCGCAGGTTATGGTTTCATAACCTGCGGTGTTATCGTAGCATACAAAACAAAGTATTGGAAATTGCGGCGGCCCTGTGTTAAGGTTTTATCGGATAAAAGGACAGGGAGGTAAAAACCATGAGCACAGAGAACAAATACACTTCGCGCAAGGTCGAGATAGAGGGCATAACCATCTATGACAGCGATGCGCGTTTCCGCCGCAATTTTCTGAAAAAGCACCTTAAAAACACCGTTGATGTCGTGCGCTTTTCTTATATGATGGGAAAGCTCGCCGTAAAGCCGGTTATCGGGCCGCTCATCCGCAAGGCGCTCGAGTGGCACTATCGCTACATACACACAAATTCCGTCGTCGTGCCCATTGAGGTGGCTAAGGAGATAATCAAAAACACGACAGATATCGCCGTTTCGCCATGCGTGTGCCGCTCGGTCAGAGGCAACTGCGACCATCCGCTCAACACCTGCTTCGGGCTTAATTTCTACGGTCAGCTCAAGAAAAAGGCCGGCGAGCGGCCGGTGAGCATAGAGGAGTGCCTCGAGGTCGCGGACATGTGCCATGAGAGAGGGCTCATCTCCGTCGTTGAATCCTGCGTGCAGCCGTATCAGGATAACCTCTGCTTCTGCTGCGCCTGCTGCTGCATGCCGCTGACGCTCAAAACGCAGTATCACGTTCCGTTTGTGAACTATAACGGCCCATATCTGCCTAAGTTTGAGGAGGATAAGTGCTCCCACTGCGGCAAGTGCGTCAAGGCATGTCCCGTCGGCGCGATGAGCTTTGACGAAAACGGAAAGCGCAAGCTTGATCTCGACAAATGCCTCGGCTGCGGCCTGTGCGAAAGCGCGTGCCCGGATAAGATCGGCAAAATGGTCTACACCGAGTCTCGCGCCGTCAAGGTCTCCGAGCCGAGCAGGCTGCGCGTGTTCCTGTCCTGCCTGTGGGTGTATATCGTGTTCATGCCCGGCGTGTGGTTTTATAAGCTCTTTATGGGCTCAAAGCAGGATCTCATGAAGGCTTCAGGCAGAGAGAGCGATATTATTAAATAAAAATGTTCAAACTCCCTTTGAGTTGTGTTATAATCAATTAAATACAGCTTAAAGGGTGATTTTATGGAGCTCCGCGACCTGCGCTTTTTTGCAATGGCGGCACAGATGCAGCATATATCACGTGCGGCCGACAGGCTCGGCGTGTCGCAGCCGTTTCTTACAAAGATCATAAAGCAGCTTGAAAACGAGCTCGGCACTCCGCTTCTGGAGCCCTCGGGCAGGGGAGTCGTGCTCACCGAGTGCGGCGAATATCTGCTGAAAAAATCGCAGGAGATACTCAGAAGCGTCGACGAGATATACGACGATATCTCCGCCATCCTCGGCGAAAAGCGAAATACCCTGCGTCTTATGACCGACGCCGGAGGCTATATGCCGGCCATGATATACGCCTACAAGGAGCGCTTTCCCGAGCGTAAGCTCAGCATAAGCTACGGCTTTAGGGATGATATAATCCGCACAGTCGAAAACGGCACGGTGGATTTTGCGCTCGTGACACCGCCGCTTGACGGCGCGGAGCTACGGCACATAAGTCAAAAGACAGTATACCGCGAATACGCCGGAGTTATCATTCCGCCCGGAGATCCGCTTTTGGACTGCGAGGTTGTCGATATAAACGAGCTTCGGGATAAGCCGCTTGTCACGTCGCCCATCGGAGCAGGCGTGCGCAATAATTTAGAGCTGTTTTTTGCAAAGTACGGCTTCAAGCCGCAGATCATGTGCGAGTCAAACGATATAAACATCGTCTTTAAAGGTGTGCTCGGCGGTCTCGGCTATGCGTACATGCCCAAGATAGTGACGCTGGATGCGTCCGTCGGTAAGCTCTATCGCGATATAAACGTCGATGAATACGGCGAGGTCGCGCTGTGCTGGAACAAAAGCGCGGACGGTCACCCCGAAACCGCGGAGTTTGCCGCCTTTGTCAGCGCATTTTTCACCGAGCTCAACGAAAAGCTCAAGTAAATTAAAAAGCTCAGGTCATTTGACCTGAGCTTTTTTGCATATCTCACTGCCGAATCGCACGGGGCGCTCCTTGCCGCGAAGAGTGTTTTCGAAGATCTCCGGCGGAAGATCGAGCACGCCTTCCTTAAACAGCAGAACTATCGTCGAGCCGCCGAAACGGAACAGCCCCTTTTCCTCGCCGCGGTGAATGACACCGGCCTGACGGTAGTTTTCTATCTTCCCTACGAGGCACGCGCCGACCTCAATTTGTGCGACCGGTCCGAAGTTTTCCGTGTACAGGACGCTGTATTCGCGCGTGTTCTGCATAAACACCGGCCTTTTGCGCACAACGATCGGCTGCACGGGATGATAGCGCCCCTGAATGTGCCAGTTGCGACTTTTGAAGCCGTCGTCTATATAGCAGTAGCGGTGATAGTTTTCAACGCCGAGACGCAGCACAAGGCATGTGCCGTTCATATAATCGTCCGCAAGTTCCGCGCCGCCGACGAGATCATCGACGTTATACCAGCTGTTTTTTATCGCAAACTCTGAGTCGGAGCTTATTTTATACGCAGAAAGATATCCGTCGCAGGGGGAGATGAGCGTGTCAGACTCCATATTCACCGGGCGCGCGCCGTCTTTGATCTGACGGGTGAAAAAGTCGTTGAAGCAGCGGTAATCCTGCTTAATATAGTCACTCATGTCCAAGGCGTTTGCACGGATAAAGCCGTCAATGCGCCGCACGGAGAGTCTTGTGTCCATATATGCTCCGACTATGGCGGTGAGTATCGGATTTGTCATAATTCGGCGCGCCGGCCAGCCGAGATGCTTAAAATAGCAGCAGGTAAGGCCAATAGCCATTTTCTTAGAGGTCATGTTTCTTCACCGTTTTCATTTTAATAAGTACACACAGCAGCAGTATACCGCAGAACAGAATGGTCGAATAAAAGCTCACGCCGCGGCTTAAAAGCTCGATGCTCACGGGGTCGCGTACAAGCTGCTTAAAGCCGCTGAGCAGAATGTAATCGGCAACGCCGACCGCGCCGGGCACCGGCACGGCGTTCGAGCCCAGAACCGCGAGTGCCTGTACCGAGAAGGCCTTGAACGCGCATGCAGCCCTTCCGCCGACAGCGAGAAATACGCAGACCGAGACGAGGATGACCGACAGCCTCTGCGCAAGATTGCACAGAAATACCTTCACCAAAAGTCCCGTCTCGCGCCGCAGAAGTACGCCGCATTCCTTGTACTGCTTTATCATTGAAAGGAGTTTTTCGTACTGCTCGTCATAATCCTTATAAATATGCAGCTTACACAGCAGCCTAAGTCCCCAGCGGCAGATTTTAAGTATGAGCCTGTCGTTAAAAATGCACATCAAAAACAGCGCGATGAATGCTATCTGAACGACAACGCCGAAGGCTATAAACAGCTTTGGCACAAGGCTCATGTGCAGCAGTATGCCGGGGTGAACCGCGCAGCACACCGCGCTTATGAGAAGTATCGCGACCGTGTACATCACGAGATTTAAAAGCAGCGCGATGGCCGATACCGCCGCCGGAATTCCGTTTTTCATCATCAGGATGAGCGCTGCCGGCTGGCCACCGGTAGCAGAGGGGGTTATCGCGGAAAAGAAAATGTCCGACGCGGAAAAAATTATGCCCTTTCCGGCGGGAAAACCGTGCCCGAAAAATCGGCAGGTGCATTGCAGACCGAGCCCTTCAAAGTATATAAAGCCGAATGCGCACAAGGCTGCAAGGATCATCCACATGGGATCAGCGCCCTTTAAAAAGCACAGAAAACGCCCCCAGGAAAAGCCTTTCGAGCAGGAAGTGACTATCTTTATCGTTATTGCAGATATTACGGCCAAAAGTAATATCCACAGAAGATTGTTTTTAAGATTGTTTTTCATGAGCCCCTTACTTGCAAAAACGGAAAACCCGGACTGTGTGGCTTTTATTAGCACAGTTAGTATACACGCGAGATATATAATTGTCAATGCTTTTACAGATAAGCGTTGACAAAAAGAAGTATAGGGTAATATAATTCCTCTATTAAGGGGTTTTGCCCCAATGCACGAAAGGCGGATCTGTTTATGAAAAATGTGATTGAAATGTTCGGCTCGATGGTGTTTAACGACTGCGTCATGCAGGCGCGGCTCCCCAAGCAGGCATATAAGCAGGTCCAACGCTCCATAAAGCTGGGCGAGCGGCTCGACGGTGAGACGGCCGAGGTCGTGGCAAACGCGATGAAGGACTGGGCGCTTGAAAAGGGTGCAACTCACTTTACCCACTGGTTCCAGCCCATGACCGGTATCACCGCAGAAAAGCATGACAGCTTCATTTCGCCGAGTGATAACGGCAGAATAATCATGGAGTTTTCCGGCAAGGAGCTCATCCAGGGCGAGCCGGACGCGTCGAGCTTTCCCACGGGCGGTCTGCGCGCGACCTTTGAAGCGCGCGGTTATACGGCCTGGGACCCTACATCGTATGCATTTATTAAGGATAATGTTCTGTGCATACCGACGGCGTTCTGCTCCTACGGCGGCGAGGCACTGGATAAGAAAACGCCGCTTCTGCGTTCGATGGAGGCTTTAAATCGCCAGGGGCTGCGCGTTCTGAAGCTTTTCGGTAACACGGACGTCACTGCGGTAAGGACCACCGTCGGCCCGGAGCAGGAGTATTTTCTCATAGATAAAAGCGTTTACGAAAAGCGCAAGGATATAATGTATACCGGCAGAACGCTCTTCGGCGCTCAGCCGCCCAAGGGCCAGGAGCTTGACGATCATTATTACGGAACGATAAAGCCGCGCGTCGCGGCATTCATGGCGGAACTCGACGAGGAGCTTTGGAAGCTCGGCGTTCTGGCGAAGACCGAGCATAACGAGGTCGCTCCCGCGCAGCACGAGCTTGCCCCGATATACACGACGACAAATATTGCAGCCGACCACAATCAGATAACCATGGAGCTCATGCAGAAGCTCGCGCGCAAGTACGATATGGTCTGCCTTCTGCACGAAAAGCCCTTTGCCGGCGTGAACGGCTCGGGCAAGCACAATAACTGGTCGATGACGACCGACACGGGATTAAATCTTCTCGAGCCGGGCGAAACTCCGTATGAGAACGCGCAGTTTCTGCTGATGCTGTGTGCTGTTTTGCAGGCAGTCGACGATTATCAGGATATGCTGCGCATATCAGTTGCCAGCGCTGCCAACGACCATCGCCTCGGCGCCGCCGAAGCGCCCCCGGCGATCATTTCCGTTTTCCTCGGCGAGGAGCTTGAGGAGATACTTGAGGCTATCGAAAACGACACGCCATACGGCGGAAAGGAAAAGGAGCAGATAAAGGTCGGCGTTCACGTTCTGCCGAAGTTCGCGCGCGACGCGACTGACAGAAACCGCACCTCGCCCTTTGCCTTCACGGGAAATAAGTTCGAGTTCCGTATGCTCGGTTCGTCGACCTCCATCTCCGGCGCGAACGTTGTGCTTAACACCGCTGTTGCCGAGTCCCTGCGTAAATATGCCGACATTCTTGAAAATGCGGACAATTTTGAAACCAGCCTGCACGAGCTCATACGCAGCGTTATAAAAAAGCACAAGCGCATCATCTTCAACGGCAATGGCTACGGCGACGAATGGATAAGGGAAGCCGCCGCGCGCGGACTCAAAAACTTCCGCACGACGGTCGACTGCGTGCCGTATTATCTCGATATAAAGAACGTTGATCTTTTTGCCCGCCACAGGGTCTATTCCGAGATCGAGCTTGCCGCGCGATACAAGATGAAGCTCGATAACTACTGCAAGGTCATCCGCATCGAGGCGCAGACTATGCAGGAGATGGTTTGGCAGGATATCCTGCCGGCTGCGAGCGCATACTCAAAGCAGCTTTCCGATACCGCTCTTTCCAAGGCGCAGCTCGGGGTAGACAACAGCTTCGAAAAGGAGCAGGCGGCAAAAATAAGTGCCCTTATAAGCGAAACGGTAACTAATGTGAAGGCGCTTGCCGCCGCAGCCGCGAGCGCCGACGAATATTCGGATAACTACACGAGAGCCTCGGTGTTCCGTGATAAGGTTCTCCCGGCCCAGGAGGCGCTCAGACGGGGCGTAGACGAGCTCGAAATGAACACCGCGAAGCAGTTCTGGCCGTATCCGACCTATGGAGATATTCTGTTCAGCGTCCAGTAAAAAGGGGAGAATGCTTTGGATATCAGCAAAAAAACCGTAAAACGAATACTGCTCATTATAACCTTCACGGTCGTCCTGATATGGGCAGTGTATAATCACAAGCTGCTGTTTAAATATATCGGCGAGCTTTATGCGCTATTTTCGCCGTTCGTTATCGGTCTGTGCATTGCCTATGTTGTCAATGTCATCATGCGCCCGATAGAGCGAATGTGGCTTAAGGTGCTCAGCAAGTGCAAAGGCAAGTGGGTCGAAAAGCTCAAACGCCCGATATGCCTGCTTTTGAGCATACTGCTCATAATCGGTATCATTCTTGCTGTCGTATTCCTTATCATCCCCGAGTTGAGCGATTCGATATCCTCGCTTATCAGCATGATCCCGTCCTATGCCGCCGAGGTGGAGAGCTGGTGGAGTGCCCTGTCCGAACGTTTTGTCAAATACGGCGTTGACCTGCCGCAGTTTGACTTTAATACCGATAAGCTCATCGAGTTCCTCAGAGATGGCGGCACGGCGGTGCTGAATACGACTCTGTCGGCAACGACATCCATCGTAACGGCGGTCATTAACTTCGTTCTTGCCCTCGCGTTTTCCATTTATGTTCTCGCGCAGAAGGAAACGCTCAAGCGCCAGTCGAAAAAGGTGCTGGCAAGGATAATGGAGCCCGAGAAAATGCAAAAGCTTCTCGATATGCTCGACCTCATAAACCGCACGTTTACGAATTTCATAACCGGTCAGCTCACGGAGGCTGTAATAATAGGCGCTTTGTGCTTTATCGGCATGTCGATATTCCGCATGCCCTACGCTCCGGCGATATCCGTGCTCGTCGGCTTTACGGCACTCATCCCCGTGTTCGGCGCGTTTATCGGAACGGCCATCGGCGCGTTCCTGATACTGCTGGTAAAGCCGATCCAGGCCGTGTGGTTTGTTGTGTTCATCATTGTCCTTCAGCAGTTTGAGGGCAATCTCATCTATCCCAAAGTCGTCGGCAAATCCGTCGGACTTCCGGGCATATGGGTTCTCGTCGCCGTAACGATCGGCGGCAACGCCATGGGCGTTGTGGGCATGCTCATAAGCGTTCCGCTGTGCTCGGTGCTGTACGTTGTTGCGCGCAATGCCGTAAACGGCCGGCCGCTTGCGGAAAGACAGGATTAGAAAATAAAAAATCTCCGCATCAAGCGATGCGGAGATTTTTCGTATGTAAGTTTACTTTTCTTCTTCGGCCTGCTGCGCCTGAAGACGTTCGACCTCGGCCTTGAGCTCTGCGTTCTGCGCCTTGAGCTCATCGAGCTTTTTGTTCACCGGCGTGAGCTGACGCTTGAGCTCACCGGAGACGATGCCCTTATAGAAGGTATAGCGTCCCGTAAGGCTCATGACCGACAGCGCGGCAGCTGCGCCGCCAGCGACAATGCCGACTTTTTTGATATCGACCTTGCGCATAAGGCGCATGACGTTGCGCTTATTGAGTTTGCCGGGCTGCAGAAGATCCAGAGGACTTATATCCTCGGGCTGCACCTCGACTACAACGGTGTTCTTTGAATGCTTTTTCATAAAAACCACTCCCAAAAAAGTCTTTGCCTGTATTATAGCACAATGCCCGCTTTTTTCAAGAGCGGCCTATTGAATCCGCGCTTTGCGTGTGGCATAATAAAAAAATCAAATTGAAAGGCGCATCACAATGGAAAGATTCATAGCGGAAAAATTTCGTTCCTTCGGCGGCGGGCTGAGCCTTGATACGGCGGCGCTGGCGAGGTATACGGACCTTATAGACCTCAGCATCGGCGATACGGATATTGTCACCGACGAAAGAATCATAGACGCAGCGTTCCGCGACGCAAAGGCGGGATACACGCACTACGGCGATCCGCACGGCGATCCTGAGCTCATTGATGTCTATTGCCGCGCGTGGGAGGATGACTTCGGGCAAAAGCTCGAGCCCGAGCGGGTGCTCGTCACGGCCTCGAGCTGTCTTGGCATGTCGCTCGCGATGCTCTCTATCCTCAATCCCGGCGACGAGGTGCTTGTTTTCTCCCCGTATTTTTCGATGTATAAGGAGCAGATAGAGCTCGCCGGGGGCGTATGCGTCGAGGTGCCGACCTATGCAGACGAGGGCTTTGAAATAAAAAAAGAGCGCCTTGAGGCCGCAATAACTGATCGCACGAAGGCGATGATATTCAATAACCCAACGAACCCAACGGCGATGGCATACGGGAAAGACACGATGCGGTTGCTCGCGGACGAAGCCGCGGCGCACGATCTTCTCATCGTCGCCGACGAGATATACACAGCCTATATGTTTTCCGAGCCCTTCACGCCCATGCGCAGTCTGCCCGGTATGGACGAGAGGACAGTGACGCTCAACAGCTTTTCGAAAAACTATCTCATGACCGGCTGGCGTGTCGGCACGGTCATCGCAGAGCCCGAGCTTATAAGCACGATGCAGAGAATAAACGGCGCGCTTATCTACACGGCACCGTCTGTGTCCCAGCGTGCGGCGATACAGGCGCTGCACGACAGGGAAAGCATCAGGGAGCGGTATATAAAAGAATACCGCGAACGTGTACTCTACGCCGCCGAGAGAATAAAAAGCATGGCCTATCTCGAGCTTTCCGAGCCGCGCGGAACATTTTATCTGTTCCCGTCGGTAAGAAAAACGGGTCTCAGCTCCGCGCAGTTTTGTGCCGAGCTTTTGGAAAAGGCACATGTTCTTACGACGAGCGGCGCAGCCTTCGGAAAAGCGGGCGAGGGGCATATCCGCATTGCCTGCACCGTCTGTATAGATAAGCTGCGCGAAGCCTTCGACAGAATGGAGAAACTGAAATTTTAAG
>CAVGIU010000002.1:0-64186 GCA_963629425.1 Oscillospiraceae bacterium | reverse complement strand
TAATAGCACATCACGCGCAGTTTGTAAAGGGATATTTGCGAATTTTTTATCAAATAAATTTAAAATTTTTATGAATTCACGAGCTGAGCTCCTTTTTGATCCTCCCTATCGCGTTTTTCTCCAGGCGCGAGACCTGCGCCTGACTTATTCCAATCTCGCGTGCGACCTCGGTTTGGGTCTTGCCCATGTAAAAGCGCAGTGAAAGGATGCGCTTTTCGCGTTCGGACAGGCGTGAGACAGCCTCGTCGAGGGCGATCTGCTCGAGCCAGTGCTCATCGGTGTTTTTCGTATCGCCGATCTGATCCACGACGCAGACGCTCTCGCCGCTGTCGCTGTATACAGGCTCATACAGGGACATCGGCTCGCATATCGAGTCGAGCGCGAACACGACCTCCGAGCGCTTTATCCCGAGTTTCCTTGCAATAGTGTCAACGTCCGGCTCGCGCCCCAATTCGGCAGTGAGCCGCTCCTTTATCTGCAGAACCCGATAGGCGGTATCGCGTATCGAGCGCGATACGCGCACAGCGCCGTGGTCGCGCAGGAATCGACGCAGCTCACCGGATATCATCGGCACACCGTAGGTCGAAAATTGCACATTTTGGTTGAGATCAAAGCAGTCTATGGCTTTTATGAGTCCGATGCAGCCGACCTGAAACAGATCGTCCATGCTTTCGCCGCGCCCGGAAAATTTCTGTATGACCGACAGAACGAGACGCAGATTGCCGTTTATGAGTTTGTCGCGTGCGGCACTGTCGCCCGATTGCGCGGCCGCAATGAGATCGCGCATCTCCGCGTTTTTTAAAAGCGGCAGCTTTGAGGTGTTCACGCCGCACAGCTCGACTTTACCCTGCATAGCATCACTCTCCTAAGTGATGCTATTATTTCCCGGCCTTTCCCGTATTATCCCCAAAACAGACGGCAGACCCATGCCGAGAGCAGAAACACTGCAAGATCGGCCAGCAGCGCTGCCGGTATCGCGTGGCGCGTGTTTTTTATCTTCGCCGCACCGAAATAGACCGCTACAACGTAAAACGTCGTTTCGCTCGAGCCGATCATTACGGCCGCAGTGCGCCCCGCGAGCGAATCCGCGCCGCTGCTTTTTATTATGTCGGCCGCAACGGCAGTCGCCGCGCCGCCGCTCACCGGCCGTAAAAGCGCAAGCGGTACGGTCTCCGACGGAACGCCGATATACGCCATAACGGGCTCTAAAACCGCCGACAGCGCGTCCAATGCACCCGACGCGCGCAGCATGTACACAGCCGGGAACAGGACGATAAGCGTCGGCAGCATGTCTTTGAGCGTCGCAAGCCCCTGTGCCGCACCCCTGCAGAGCGCAGGAAAAACATCCGCACCCGATATGACGGCGTGCAGACCGACGGCGGCAAGAATAAGCGGCACGGCAAGCTCGAGAAGGATACTCACTGACGCTTCTCCATCACCAACGCAGCCATGAGCCCTATGAACACGGAGCCTGCAGAGCTTATCCACACGGCAGGCAGAATGTCAAACGGAGCGGCGGCGCCCTCGGCGGCACGTATTGCGGCGACGGTCGTAGGCAGCAGCTGAACAGATGCGGTATTCAATACGACGAGCCTGCACAGCTCATTTGACGCGACCCCCGGCTCACCCAGATGTGCCATCTTCCGGGCTGCGCATATGCCCATGGGCGTTGCCGCATTGCCGAGGCCGAGAAGATTCGCGCTGACGTTCGCCGACAGCGGCTGCATGATGCTCTCGTGCTTCGAGCTTTCGGGAAACAATCGCCCAAGCGCCGGCCTCAATGCCCGCGACAGCGCATCGGCAAGGCCGGATGCGCGCATGAGCTCCATCACCGCGCACCACAGACAGACGGCGCCGCCGATACCGATACACAGCTCGACTGCGGCCGCCGCGCCGTCCAGCGCGGCCTGCTGTACCTGCAAAGCCGTTCCGTTAATGCAGCCGAAAAGGATCGAGACAGCGATCATCGCCGTCCACATAAGCCCCATAAGCATATTTAAACCTCACGTTTTTGAACACTTGTTGCTACATTGTATTTGAGTGGGTGCAAACATATACCAAAATCAGCAGAGTGTTTTGTAAAATTGTATAATCTTCGTGGATTGCTAAAATTTTTGTTGACAGATTGCCCGTTTTTGGTATAATAAATTGTGTATTTTATGGGATATAGTATTTCCGAAACGGAGGGAACTACATGAAATCTACCGGTATAGTAAGAAAAGTCGATGAACTCGGCCGCATAGTTCTTCCCATCGAGCTGCGCCGTACTCTTGACATCGCCGAAAAGGATGCACTTGAGATCTTTGTTGAGGGTGATAACATCATTCTTCACAAGTATCATCCTTCCTGCATCTTCTGCGAGAGCGTCAAAGACATCATCACTTACAAGGGCAAAAATGTCTGCCCCGCATGCATCAAGACTCTCAAGGAGAAGCTCTGAGCCGCAAGCGCGACTACCGAAAACCGCCGACTTACTTTATAAGCCGGCGGTTTTGCTTTAATCATATGACGGGTCTGTTTCCGCTCAGACAGTGTAGCTTACAGCAAATACATTGCTCCCATTACTATAAGGAGCTCCCTGTCGCCGCTTTCGCGGTACATGAGGTACAGTATCAAAATAAGCAGCAGGTCCTCGGTCTCCAGCTCGCTGAGCTTTTTCGGCAGGTCACCCAGTATCGGCAGCTTGCCGAGAGGCGGAGTCGGCGGACGGTGCTGCGGCTTTTGCGGGTGCGGCTGCTGCGGCGGCCTGTCGCGGCGGTCGTCAATGCGCTCGGCGCGGCTGCCGTTGCCGCGATAAAGATTATAAGCTGCCATCGTCGCCTCCGAGCTGTCCGGCGGCAAGCTCCGCTATGCCTGCAAGACGCGCTATCTTCATAGCTTTGTCCATTTTTCCGCGCCTCTTTTCGGACAGAAAAGGCCGCATGGCCTCAAGAAGCTTCGCATCACGGCCGCCGCCATTGCCGGACAGCATGCCGCTTAAATTTTTCAGTATCGACGGATCGATATCCAAAGCGTTGCTTTGCTCCGGCTCGTGACTCTCCGCGCCGGACATGAGCGATTTTGCAAAGCCCGCAAACCGCTCCATCTCCTTCGGGTCATTCAGCAGCTTATTCAGCTTATCCTCAAAATCGCTCACCGCATTCACCTCACTGCATGGCTTTGCGGAGACTTTCTGCAAGGCGCTTTCCCTCATCGGTAGAGAGAACGCCGCGCAGTATGTCCTGAAGCGCCGCCATATCTCCGCTTTTTGCGGCTTTTTGCACGCTCTCGGCATCGACAAGGCGGCCGACCGCTTTGCCGTCGGGCGACTCGGCCAGCTTCATGAGAGCCTCGCTCCTGCCGCTTTTTTCAAGCTCATTGCCGAGCTTCTCAAGATCTTTCATCACTATCACCCGCTCACATTATATTCATGAGCCGGTCAAAGCTTTACAATTTTATTATCACAGGAGGCAGAATATGAAGATCGCCGTTTTTTCGGACACTCACGGCTCGAGTCGCGGCATGGAAAACGCCGTCTCGGAATATAAGCCCGACCAGATCATACACCTTGGCGACGGCATGCGCGACGCGGAGGCTCTGCGCAGGAAATTCCCCGCTATCCCCGTGTGCCGCGTTCCCGGCAACTGCGACGGATACTATGACGATGAGGAGGCCTATAAGCTCATAACTCTCGGGCCTTACAAGGCGTTTCTCACGCACGGTCACCGCTACGCCGTACGCGGCGGCAAGCTCGACGTTCTGCTGTACGCGGCCGAGTGCTGCGGCGCGCAGATAGCCATGTTCGGGCATACGCACAGGGCTCTTTTCGAACAGATAGGCGGCATTTTCGTCCTAAATCCCGGCACCGCAGGCAAGGCTCCGAACAGAACCTGGGCAAAGCTCGAGATCAGCCCCGATGGCGACATCAGCTGCGAGATATGCGATATTATTCTTTAGTTTACAAAAAAGTGTAGATTATTTAATGCTTTTCGTATATAATCACATCGTATTTCACACAACAGGAGTTACGTTATGAAAAAATTTATCGCACTGACACTTGCGCTCGTTATGCTCTGCTGCTGCGCAGCGGGCTGCTCAGGCAGCGCCAAGGAGGACACCGTGATGACCGTCAACGGCACAGCTGTCGGCTTTGACGAATACATGGCCGGACTCAGCCAGGCAGTCAGTGAGCTGCAGGATCTGTATCAGAGCTATTCCGGAACGAGCGTCGACTGGGACGGCAAATTCATGTTCGACGACACTACAACGAACCTCGACTGGTGCCTCAAGCGCGCCGGCCAGCAGGTTGCAAGATACCGCGTGGTCGAGCAAAAGGCCAATGAGCTCGACATTACGCTCACCGATGAGCAGGAATCCGACATCGACGAGCAGATCGACAGCATAAAGGAGCAATACGTCACCTCCGACGATAAGGCCGACACTCAGCTCCAGGCCTTCTTCGCCACCTACGGCTACACCGAGGACAGCTACAGAGAGCGCTGCCGCCTCAATTATCTGTACACTAACCTCTTCACCGAGCTCTACGGTGATCAGGGCAGCAAGCTCAGCGACGAAAAGGTGCAGGCCTACGCCGAGGAAAACGACTATATCACCTCCGCGCACATTCTGTTTCTGACCAGCGAGACAGTGACCGATGCAGACGGCAATTCCACCTCGCAGGAGCTTTCCGACGAACAGAAGGCCGAAAAGAAGGCCAAGGCAGAGGAGCTGTGCGCCGAGCTCAAGGCGATCACCGATGATAACGAGCGCTGGACGCGCTTTAAGGAGCTCATGAACGAATACAGCGAGGACACCGGCCTTGCGCAGTTCCCCGAGGGCTACTGCTTCACAGAGGGCAGCATGGTCACCGAATATGATGACGCAAGCCGCGCACTTGAAGAATATGAGGTCTCCGACGTTGTCGAGTCGCAGTTCGGCTATCACGTTATCATGCGTCTGCCGACAAAGGGCACCGACCTTGTTTCCTACTCCAACGGTTATCAGCAGTCGGTCGTTCCCCTGACCTACCTTGCCGCCCCCGTTGAGTTCGACGCGGATGTCGCCGACTGGGCAAGCGGCGCCGAGATAAAGTATACAAAGCTTTACGACAGCATCGATTTCAGCCGGTTCATCACCGACGAGGGCTTCGTTTTCCAGTCATATGCGGACTACACCGCCGCACAGGGCAAGAGCAAAGAGGATTGATACCGATACGCAAAAATGCAGCAGTCATTTGACTGCTGCATTTTTAATTATGCTTATTCCGTTTCCTCGGTCTCAACAGGCTTTGTCGGAAGGGTTGTTTCATACTCCGTTTCCGTATCGCCGTAGGTATATGTGACGTTGAGCTCGCCCGTCTCCTCGTTCTGCTCGCAGGCCGTGACGGTTATCGACAGCGCCTGGACATCGAGCTCCTGCTTGTAATAATAACCGTTTTCGTCGAAAATGTCGCGCACCATCATACGATGGCCGTTATCGTAATCGTGGTAGGCAACGAGCTTGCCGTTATCCCAAAAGGCGTTGAAGAACGATTCGGAAACGCGGCCGTTTTTAAGGTCGTAATAGCGGCAGAATGTCTTATCGTTGACGTAGAACCGGACACCGAGAAGATCGTCGTTTATGGCGGCGACGCGCGGCTGCTTTGCGCAGATGGCGCTCTCGAGCTCATTCCCGGCTTGGTCCTTTATCGTGTAGCTGTATTTTGTTACGCCGCTCGAGTGATTTTCCGTGACGACAAAGTTATCCCCCTTGGCGATGATCGTTCCCGTGGGCTCCGGTGTCTCCGCCGGTGTATCCTCTCCGCAGGCGGAGAGCAGCATCAGCATAAGGAGCATCACCGTGAGTATTCTTTTTTTCATCTTTTTATCCTTTCATAGCAAATGAAGCTGTATTCAATATCTCCCTCGCGCAGCGTCTCGCTCTTGTCCGTGATGCGCCAATCGGCAGAGCTGTCGAGGTTTTCAAAAAAGCTGTCCGAATGAGGGCAGCAATTTATTTTTGTAGCGAAAACACGGTCGATATACGGCATCATGTCACGAAAAACGCTCTGTCCGCCGAGGACGATCGCGTCCGCGCCGGATATTTCGGCAGCTTCCGCTGCGCTGTGCGCGATCTCCGCTCCGTCGATGCTTATTTCCCGACGGGTCAGGACGATGTTCCTGCGCCCCTTGAGCGGTCTGCCGCCGGGGAAATCGGCAAGGGTTCGCCTGCCGACAATGACCGTCCTGCCGCGCGTGAGTTCGACAAAATGCTGCCTGTCGGCCTTCAAAACGACCGGCTGCGTACCATCGGCCCCTATGCCCCAGTCGGAATAAACGGCAACTATTGCGTCCATGGCTTTTCCTTTCAGACGGCGACGGGGATCTTGGTCTTAAGCTCGGAATATTCGTAGTTTTCGACCTTGAAGCTGTCGCGCGTAAACTTATAAAAATCGTCCACCGCCGGGTCTATGATAAACTTCGGCGCGGCCTTGGGCGGATTTGCAATTATCTCCTCTATCGCCGGAACGTGGCGGTCATAGATGTGCGCATCGGCGATGACGTGCACAAGCTCGCCCGCTTTGAGACCGGCGACCTGCGCGAACATGTGCGTGAGCACCGCGTACTGCACAACGTTCCAGTTATTTGCCGTGAGCATATCCTGCGAGCGCTGATTGAGTATGGCGTTGAGCGTGTTGCCGCTGACGTTGAAGGTCATGGAATATGCGCAGGGGTACAGCGCCATCTCACTGAGATCTGCGTGGTTATAGATATTGGTCATAATACGGCGCGAGGCGGGATTGTGCCTGAGATCCCAAATGACTCTGTCTACCTGATCCATGTCGCCCTCGGGATAATGGTTTTTAACGCCGAGCTGATAGCCGTAGGCTTTGCCGATGGAGCCGTTTTCGTCCGCCCACGCATCCCACACGCGCGTGCGCAGTTCGTTTACGTTGTTGCTCTTTGCCTGCCATATCCACAAAAGCTCGTCGATGGCCGACTTCAAAAATGTTCTGCGTATAGTCAGTATCGGGAACTCTTCCGAAAGATCGTAGCGGTTCACGATGCCGAATTTTTTCACCGTGTGCGCCGGAGCGCCATCGGGCCAGCGGGGGCGCACCTCAAGGTCGGTATCCCATACGCCGTTAGTCAATATATCCTTGCAATTTGCTATAAATATCTCGTCAGCTCTGCTCATATCACACCTCATATTTAAAACTTTTTTTATTTTATCATCTCACCGAATTTAATGCAACGCATAATATGACATTACCGGAGGTGATAAGATGAAAATTTTAGTTTGCGGCGGCGATGAGCGCAGCGTTATACTGGCGCGGCTCCTGCGAAAAGACGGGCACGAGGTGCTGTGCTTTTGCCTTGACAAAGCCGAATTGCCCGATGGCTGTGTAAGCGTAAGCTCCCCTGTTGAGGCCGAGGTCGTTATTCTGCCCGTGCCGGCAGAGGACGTGCGCGGATTTTTGAACGCGCCAAAAGGTACCCGGCCCTGCCGCGTTGAGCACATACTCGACTGCGTCGGAAGCGGAGCCCTGCTCATCGGAGGCAGGATAAGCGCACAGATAAAAGCCGCGGCCGAGCAGCGCGGCATCAAGACGCACGACTACATGCGCTGCCCTGAGTTCACCGTCAAAAACGCCGCTGTGACCGCCGAGGGTGCAGTGAGCGAGCTGATGAAGAAAACAAAGACCGCACTGTGCGACATGCGTGTGCTCGTTGTCGGCTGGGGGCGTATCGGGAAGCTTCTTATAAATAAGCTTTCTGCGCTGTGTCCCGCGGTGTGCCTTATGTCGGTAAACTCCGAGGCGAGGTCGCTTGCGGCCGAGCTCGGCTGCACGTCACTTGCGCCCGACTGTCCGCCCGAGTTGCTCGGCGGCTTTGACGCGGTGATAAACACAGCTCCCGCGCAGGTAATACCCGACCTGCGGGCGTTTAAGGACAGCTGCATTCTGCTCGAGCTTGCGTCCGCTCCCGGCGGCATCGACGAAAATGCCGCAAATGCACTGGGGCTCGACTTTAGCATTCTTCGCGGTCTGCCGGGGCGATACGCACCCGAGAGTGCCGCGCGAGCCATGTTCGCCGCCATTTCCGGCATACTAAAAGTATAAGGGGAGTAATATCATGACTAAACCGCGCGTTGGCATTGCCCTTTGCGGCTCTTACTGCACATATGATAAGCTGTTTTCGCAGCTTGCCGTCCTTGCCGATAAATATGAGCTTGTGCCCATCATGAGCGAGACTGCTGCGGCGACCGACACCCGCTTCGGCGCATCCGCAGACTTTATCTCGCGTCTTAAATCGCTGTGCGGCGCAGAGCCCGTGCATTCGATCGCCGAGGCAGAGCCTTTAGGCCCGGCAAAACCCATGGAGGCACTCATAATAGCCCCATGCACGGGAAACACCATGGCGAAGCTAAATCACGGCATAACGGACACGGCCGTTACCATGGCCGCAAAGGCACATCTCAGAAATTCAAAGCCCCTCGTCATTGCGTTTTCGACAAACGACGCGCTCTCGGGCTCGGCTCCGAACATTGCGGGGCTTTTAAACCGCAAAAACGTCTATTTCGTCCCATTCAGGCAGGATGATCCCGTCAAAAAGCCATTCTCCATGGCCTCCGACTTCTCGCTGATAGACAAAACTCTCGGGTCCGCCCTCGCCGGTGAACAGATCCAGCCTCTTTTAGCGGCGCATTGAGGCACCTGCGAATACGGTGATTGCGGTTGCCCGGTATCGCCTCTGCTGACAAAACCATGAGGCTGCCGCCTTCCATATGATTGGGGTACAGTCTTCGGTGCACTTCTCCTGCCCTCTGTGTAAGGGAAGGTGGCTCGGCCGCAAGCGTCCGAGCCGGTGGGGCTGCCCGTTCAAATCCGTGCGGCACGGCCGCACACATACAGCTATCCGCTGTCGGCTATCTGCTCGTCGCGGTTTCCTCTGCGGCTTTGATACCGTGTCTGCGCAAAAATGTATAGGCGCAGTTCGATTTTTTCATCAAAAATCAGGTAAAATGTCCATGACATTTTGACGCGGAATTTGATATAATCCATATCAGACAATAAATGTTCCCTGCCCAATGTCTGACGGGCGGGTGCGTTTATTGTCTTTTTTATTTTTATATCTATATGGAGGACAAAATATGCCGCAAAGCAAAAAGCAGGGTATCCTGCTGAGTATTATCATGAGTTTTATAATGATCTATGTCATGGCCGTTCTGAACATGGATGTGCGCCTCGGGCGCTTCGCCGGGGAGTCCTGGCTCATCGCGCTCAAGCGTCTGCCGTTGGGTTTCCTCGTAGGCATAATATGCGACCTTTGCATCTGCACGCCGCTGTCACGCCGCATCGTCAGCTCGGTCTGCGCGGAGCGCAAGGTGTTCACGCTCAGGTTCTGCATGGTCATATTCATGACCGTCGCCATGACGGTGTTTTCCGTTTTCGCCTCCGGCCTGCACGGCTCTGAAGCAGTAGCGGACTTTTTCACCTACCTGCCCTACAACTTCACCATCGCTCTGCCGATACAGATGATCATCGTCGCCCCTTTGTCATTCCGATTAAGCAAAAAACTCTGCGAAAGCGTTTGACAAGGGCTTGCCCGTCGGTATATAATTTTTATTTGTGAAAAATACAGAACGGATGGGCTGATGATTATGAATGTGATAGGCTTCGACAACGAAAAATACATGCGCGAGCAGTCGCGCAACATAAAAGAGAGAATTGCAAAATTCGGCGGCAAGCTGTACCTCGAGTTCGGCGGTAAGCTGTTCGACGACTACCACGCCTCGCGTGTTCTGCCGGGCTTTGAGCCGGACAGCAAGGTGAAGATGCTGCTTAAAATGAAGGACGAGGCGGAGATCGTCATCGCCATTTCCGCAGACGATATTGAGCGCAACAAGCGCCGCGGCGACCTCGGCATAACCTACGATGAGGACACACTCAGGCTCATTGATGCGTTCCGCGGTATAGGGCTCTTTGTCGGCAGCGTAGTCATAACCCACTATCGCAGCCAGCCGGCGGCCGAGCTGTTCCAAAAACGCCTCGAGCGCCTCGGCATCAAGGTCTACCGCCATTACATAATTCCCGACTACCCCTCGAACGTTGAGCTCATTGTCTCCGAGGACGGCTTCGGCAAGAACGACTACATCGAAACAGAGCGCAGCCTCGTCGTAGTCACTGCCCCCGGCCCCGGCAGCGGCAAAATGGCAACCTGCCTGAGCCAGCTCTACCATGAGCATGAGCGAGGCATAAACGCCGGCTATGCGAAATTTGAAACCTTCCCGATTTGGAATGTGCCCCTCAAGCACCCGATAAACCTCGCCTATGAGGCGGCCACCGCCGACCTCGACGACGTGAACATGATAGACCCCTTCCACCTCGAGGCTTACGGCGAAACGACGGTCAACTATAACCGCGACGTTGAAATTTTCCCCGTGCTCAATGCCATTCTCACACGCATCTACGGCGAGAGCGCATACAAAAGCCCCACGGACATGGGTGTCAACATGGCCGGCAACTGCATCATAAATGACGAAGCCTGCCGCAATGCCTCCAAGCAGGAGATCATCCGCCGCTACTACGCCGCAGCATGCTCGCTGCGCCAGGGTCTCGGCTCTGTCGAGGAGGTCCGCAAGATTGAACTCATCATGAACTCCATTGGTCTTTCCTCTGCCGATCGTCCCGTCGTCGCGGCGGCAAACGCACGTGCGGAGGAAACAGGCGCTCCCGCAGTCAGCATAGAGCTGCCCGACGGGACGATAGTCACCGGTAAAACGAGCTCCCTGCTCGGCGCATCGTCGGCGTGCCTGATGAACGCGCTCAAGAAGCTTGCAGGCATAAACAAGGAACTGCTGCTCATCGCGCCCAGCGTCATCGAGCCTATCCAGCATCTCAAGATTGAGCATCTCGGCAATCACAATCCGCGTCTGCACACCGACGAACTGCTCATCGCGCTTTCCATATGTGCTGTTACCAATCCTCTTGCGGAGCTCGCCATCGATCAGCTCGGCAAGCTGCGGGGCTGCGAGGCGCACTCCTCGGTCATTCTCTCGCGCGTTGACGAAAACCTTTTCTCCAAGATCGGCGTCAACATCACCTACGAGCCGAAATATCAGGCGAAGAAGCTCTATCACAAAAAATAAAATATTTTTAAAAGGCAAGCGTATACGCTTGCCTTTTTCGGCTTCATATTTTAAAATCTACTCAAAGGAGTGATAATCATGACAGTTTTAGTCACCGGCGGCATGGGCTATATCGGCAGCCACACCTGCGTGGAGCTGCTCGATAGGGGCTTCGACGTCATCATCATAGACAATCTCGTAAACAGCAGTGAAAAGGCCAAGGAGCGCATAGAGGAGATAACGGGCAGAGCTCTCACCTTTTATAAGGCCGACGTGCGCGATCGCAAAAAGCTCGACGAGATCTTCTCCGCACACAGCATCGACTGCGTCATCCACTTTGCCGGACTCAAGGCCGTCGGCGAATCCGTCGAAAAGCCGTTGGAGTATTACGATAACAACCTCGGTTCGACGATAACCCTGTGCGAAGCCATGCGCGCGCACGGTGTCAAGAAGATAATCTTCTCCTCATCCGCAACAGTGTATTCCTCGGATAACGATATGCCGCTGTATGAAACGTCCTCAACCGGCAAGTGCACCAATCCCTACGGCTGGACAAAGTTCATGTGCGAGCAGATACTGCGCGACTACGTCAAGGCAGACCCAACGTGGAGCGTTGCGCTCCTGCGCTATTTTAACCCCGTCGGCGCGCATCCGAGCGGCCTCATCGGCGAGGATCCCAAGGGCATCCCGAACAACCTCATGCCGTATATATCGCAGACGGCCATCGGCAGATTTGAATACCTGCGCGTTTTCGGCGACGACTACAACACCCCCGACGGCACGGGCGTGCGCGATTACATTCACGTTGTGGATCTTGCGCGCGGGCACGTCGCGGCGATATCGTACATGGAAGGCCACACGGGTGAGCTTATCTTCAACCTCGGTACCGGCAAGGGATGCAGCGTGCTCGAGCTCGTTCACGCCTTTGAAAAGGCAAACGGCCTGACCGTTCCGTATAAGATCGTCGGCCGCCGCGCAGGCGATATCGACGAGTGCTACTGCTCGCCGGAAAAAAGCCGCCGAGAACTCGGCTGGGAGGCACAGTATGACGTTGAGGACATGTGCCGCGATTCGTGGCACTGGCAGACAAAGAACCCCAACGGCTACAAAGAAGAGGGCGAATGATGCTTACATTCATATACGCCCGGCGCGAGGGCCCCGCTGACACTTACAAAACTTGCAAAATAATTAAAGCCATCCATCGGGTGGCTTTAATTATTTTCACACGAGCAGCAGCGCGATAAAAAAGCACAGCTGTGCAAGCGAATTTGTTATCTGCTCTGTCCAGTTTGAGCGTGCGTCACCCGAATCGAGTCTGATTGCAAAAACGCACATAAGTATCATACCGAGCGCACCGAGAGCGAAAAACACACAGGCCGGCGCACCGGTGAGTCCGGTCAGGATCGCCGCGGCATTTAAATTCGCGCGGTCGACGATCAGAGCAAGCAGCATCGCGAGAAATCCGATCGGCATGAAAATGCGCATCTGCAAAAACATCGGCCAAACGTTCTTTTTCCTCGCCGCCGCTATGAGCTTCCACAGCACCTTGATAATGCCCGACACGAGGCAGATGACCGCGCCCGCCGTAAGCAGTGCGCTCTGAAAAAGACTGCCGACCCGTATGGCGCACAGGCCGAACAACACGACCGGCACAAAGTCGACAAGCGCGAGCGCTATGCCGAAGCCTTCCGGTATCGTATCCTTTGTGATCTTATTTTTTCTCATGCCGATCTCATCTCCCTATGGGTTTTTGCCTCCGCAAAGCCGAGATTACCACAACGCCGCAAAAATGTCCATTACCGACATAAAAAATCTCCCGTTTTTTCAAACGGGAGATTTTTGCTTTACTTAAAGTCGTGCGCGTTTTGAAGAACCATTTCCTTGACCTTGAGAAGTCGTACCTTTGTTGAGTTTTCGTTTTCCTCAAGCTTCATGGAGATATATTTTATGTTGCTCTCAAGCTCCGGGATCATGACGTATTCCAAGGCGTTTACTCTGCGGCGCGTCTTTTCGATCTCCTCTGCCAGCAGCTGCATGGTCTTTTCGACCTGCGCTAATTGAAGCATATCCTCGAACACCGTCGCCATGCGCTCGAGTGCGTCATCCAATTCGCCCGAGGTCTGCGCAAATCCGTAGGGGTAGATCTCCGACGGGTCGTTGTTGCGCGTATGGAACGAATACTGCGGAACGTTGACGCTCATGATGTTTTTAAACTCCATGTCGAGCTCAACGCTTTGGCGCGGATACAGCAAGGCCTGCTCGAGCATCTCGGGGCTCATGATCGCGCTTGCGACCTGAAGAGCGGCAAAAGCCTCCGTCAGCCCCTGCTCGACGCGCTCGCGCAGCTGCTTGTTAAGGCGCACGATGTCCATGAACTGACGCATCAGCTCATCGCGCTTATCCTTCATAAGCTTATGGCCGCGGCGGGCGGTCTTGAGTCTGCCCTTGAGCTGCTTAAGCATCATTCTTGTAGGGGTTATCGTGGTGCCTGCCATAAAGACTCCCCCTTACTTCATGTATTTTTCGATCATCTCGGGCTTTACGCGCTTGAGCTCTGCTCTGGGCAGGATGCTCAGCAGCTTCCAGCCGAGGTCGAGGGTCTCTTCAATGCTGCGGTTTGTGTTGTTGCCCTGATTGACGTAGGTTTTCTCAAACTCATCGGCAAACTCGGCAAACAGCTTATCGTCGTCGGAAAGCGCGGCCTCGCCGAGGATGGTCATGAGTTCCTTTGCGTCCTTGCCGCGGGAATAGGCCGCAAACAGCTGATTCATGGTACCGGCGTGATCCTCGCGGGTCTTGCCCTCGCCGATGCCCTTATCCTTCAGTCGGCTCAGCGACGGGAGAACGTCGACGGGCGGCACGATGCCCTTACGGTGCAGATCGCGGCTGAGGATAATCTGACCCTCGGTGATGTAGCCCGTGAGGTCGGGGATCGGGTGGGTCTTGTCGTCCTCGGGCATAGTCAGGATGGGGATCATGGTGATTGAGCCCTTGCTGCCTATACGGCGGCCGGCGCGCTCGTACATCGTTGCAAGGTCGGTGTACAGATAGCCGGGATAGCCGCGGCGGCCGGGGACTTCCTTCTTCGCCGCCGAGACCTCGCGCAGCGCTTCCGCATAGTTCGTGATATCGGTTATGATAACGAGAACATGCATATCTTTTTCAAACGCAAGGTACTCCGCCGCCGTCAGCGCCATGCGCGGAGTTGCGATACGCTCGACCGCGGGGTCGTTTGCGAGGTTTGAAAATATGACCGTTCTGTCAATAGCGCCGGTGCGCTTGAAGTCCTCGATGAAATATTCGGACTCCTCGAACGTGATGCCGACCGCGGCAAACACGACCGCGAAATTCTCTCCGTCGCCGAGAACTCGCGCCTGACGCGCTATCTGCGCCGCAAGCGCCGCATGCGGAAGGCCGGAGGCCGAGAATATGGGCAGCTTCTGTCCGCGGACGAGGGTGTTCAGTCCGTCGATGGTGGAAACGCCGGTCTGGATAAACTCCGCAGGGTACGCGCGGGCAGCCGGATTCATGGGCATGCCGTTAATGTCGCGGTAAGCGTCAGCCAAAAGCTCGGGGCCGCCGTCGATGGGCTGACCCATGCCGTTAAATACGCGGCCGAGCATATCTTCGGAAACGGCCAGCTCCAGCGGATGACCGAGAAATCTGACCTTCGTCTGCGCAAGGTTTATGCCCTGTGCGGAGTCAAACAGCTGAACGACGGCTCTGTCGCCCTCGACCTCGAGAACCTTGCCGCGGCGCGTCTCGCCGCTTTGGAGCTCGATCTCGCACAGCTCGTCGTAGGTAACGCCCTCGACCTGCTCGACGATCATAAGGGGATTTGCTATCTGCCGTATGGTCTTATAATCTTTAATCATGCGTCCTCACCTCCTGCGATGACCGCATCGATTTCCGTTTTCATCTGCTCAAGAATGGAAGCGTACTCCTGCTTATAACTGTCGGGAGATGCCATCTTCGCGCGGCCTATGCGCTCCTTCGCGCCGATTGAGAACAACGCCTTCATATCCGCGCCCTTGCCGAGCGCGTCACGCCCGAGAGCGTCAAATGTGAGGATAATGCGCATTAGCTCAAACTGCTTATCGTAGGATGAATACGCATCCTCATCGACGAAGGCATTCTGCTGCAAAAAGTCCTCACGCAGCATTTTTGCCGTTTCCATGGTCAGGCGGTCGGCGGGGCTCAGAGCATCCTGGCCGACGAGGCGGACGATCTCCTGAAGCTCGTTTTCCTCCTGAAGTATGTGCATCGCCTTATCGCGGTTTGCCATATACTCGGGGCCGAACTGCTCGTTATACCATTTTGCCAGCGTGTCGACATACAGCGAATACGAGGTCAGCCAGTTTATCGCCGGGAAGTGGCGCGCGTAAGCAAGCGAGGAGTCGAGCGCCCAGAAGACCTTGACGATGCGCATCGTAGCCTGCGATACGGGCTCGGAGATATCGCCGCCCGGAGGTGAAACTGCGCCGATTGCGGTGACCGAGCCTCGTCTTTCATCCGATCCGAGACATTCGACAACGCCCGCGCGCTCGTAAAACTGCGCAATACGCGAGGCGAGGTATGCCGGGTAGCCTTCTTCGCCGGGCATCTCCTCAAGTCGGCCGGACATCTCACGCAGAGCCTCGGCCCAGCGGGAGGTGGAGTCTGCCAGAACGGCGACGTCGTAGCCCATATCGCGGAAGTACTCTGCGATGGTGATTCCGGTGTAGATAGACGCCTCGCGCGCCGCGACGGGCATATCGGAGGTATTGGCTATAAGCACCGTTCTTTTCATCAGAGGCTCGCCGTTTCGGGGGTCGGTGAGCTCGGGGAACTCCATGAGAACGTCGGTCATCTCATTGCCGCGCTCGCCGCAGCCGATGTAGATGACTATGTCGACATCAGACCATTTCGCAAGCTGGTGCTGAACCACGGTCTTACCCGAACCGAATGGGCCGGGGACTGCCGCCGTGCCGCCCTTTGCGAGGGGAAACAGCGTGTCGATTATTCTCTGTCCGGAGTTCATCGGGCGCGTGGGCATGCTTTTCGCGGCATAGGGGCGGCTTATGCGGACAGGCCACTTCTGCATCATCGTAAGCTCGTGCTTTTCGCCCTTTTTATCCTCCAGTACAGCAACGGTCTCCGTTACGGTGAAGTCGCCGCCTTTTATGCTGATAAGTCTGCCGCTCAGAGTTGGCGGCACCATGATCTTGTGCAGTATCGCGCTTGTCTCCTGAACGGTGCCGATAACGTCGCCGCCGGTGAGCTCATCGCCCTCGCGCGCGACGGGGACGAACGTCCACTTTTTTGTACGGTTTAGCGCCGGAACGTCGGTGCCGCGGCTTATTGTAGCGCCGGTAAGCTCGCGTATCTCCGGCAGGGGGCGCTGTATGCCGTCGTATATATTCTCCAGCATGCCCGGTCCGAGCTCTACGGACATCGGCATGCCGGAGCTTTCGACCTCAGCGCCGGGTCCGAGACCCGAGGTCTCCTCATAGACCTGTATCGAGGCGCTGTCCCCCGTCATGTTAAGTATCTCGCCTATAAGTCTGTCGGGACCTACGCGCACAACATCGGAAACGTTCGCGTCGCCGAGGCCCTCTGCGACTACAAGCGGTCCTGAGACCTTTATTATAGTTCCGCTCATACAGATACCTTTCTTTCTTAATTATTCTCGAGGATGTTCGTGCCGATGGCACGCTCTACCGCGGCATTGAGAGCCGAAAGCCCCATGCCGAGACTGCCCTCTCTGCCGGGGATAAGGATTATCGCCGGCTTCGGACTGTCCTTGAATTTATCTATCTGACTTTGAAGCGCAAGGGCGATATCCTCCTCGACGTAGATTATCGCAACGTCCTCCCTGTCGTGGGTGAGCGTGCGGAGTATCGCCTTTGCTTCAGAGCCGTCTGCTACCGGATATGCCTCAAGTCCCAGCGCAGTAAAGCCCATAACCGTCTCGCGCCGTCCTATAACTGCAATTTTAAGCATAAAGATCACGCAGCCTTTCCCGTATGGTATCGGCCGGAAGTCCGGCCAAAAGCCCGGTGAGTATCATTCTCAGCGCGGTCACTTCACCCTCGACAGCGGCAAGATACGCTATGACTGGCGCTTCGCCGTAGGCAACGAGCCTTGCTCCCGTGAGATAGGACGTGATGGCGTTGTCGCAGGCAAGCTCAAATTCGGTAAGCGCACCGCCCTTTACGGCCGCCGCTCCGAGGCTTGCCGCATTTGAAAGCAGCGTGTTTGCGTATATCGCCGCAAGCGTGTCGCCCGAGCCGAAGGCCGCGAGTATGCGTCCGGTGTCGATGCCGCCGCCCGAAACGAGCGCCGTTTTGAGAAACTCCGCGTCCTTATTCATGCGCATGGTGCGCACAGCACTTCTGAGGTTGGCCGCGTCTATCATCGTCTGCGCATAGCCGCGCAGGAACGCGCTGCCGAGCTTTTGCGATGCCGCGAGGAGCTCTTCAAAATACGCCCTGTCAAGTATGAAATCGGCAAGCTGCGGATTCTGCGATCTTGCCAAAGCGCTTTTTGCCTCGACCATCGCGTCGGCCAAAACAGGCGGCAGGCTCAGGTATTTTTCCTCCGCAAAGCTGCGCTTTAAGACTTCGGGGCTCACTCTGCCGGAATCGCTCATGAGGTCTGAGCGGTCATGCCCGACGGCCTCTGTCTTTATGACGATCTTTGCGTTGTGGTAATCATAGCGCATACGGAAGATCTCGACCGGCTCCGCATCCGGTGACATTCGCGCAAGCTCTGCGAATATACCGGCTCTGTGCTCGGCGAGAGTCTGCTCGACCTGCTTTGCCGAAAAGCCCGACATGTCCTTATAGCCGCAGTCAGTGAGCATCTTCGCCGCCTCGTCGAAGGTTGGCGCGTCTATCATGCGCTCTGCCCTGTCGCGGGTGAGCATTTTTGCTTCTCTGGCTCTGAGCATCGCGGAAAGATACAGATATTTTTCTCTGACGCACTTTTTATTTGACAATTCATTCCCTCCCTTTTCGGGATATGCAGTACCGGAGCGTCATTCAAACAGCACTGCCGCAACTTCGGTCGAAAGGCCGCTGCGGCGCTGACGAATGAGTGCGTCGATGCTGCAATTTGTCTCAATGCCGCCGAAGCGGACGATAACGCCGCCGGAGATATCGGCCGTGTCCTCGCTCAATGTGAGCCTGCCTGGCACGCCCTTTGCCGAAAGCAGCTCGTTTGCCGCCTTGCAGACGGCCTTGCCGAGCGCTTTTTTATCGGCTTCGTTCAGGAGCATTTCCTCCTCGCCGATTGTGGCCGCGTCGGCCGCCATGCGCGCGAGAAACTGCGCATATTCATCGCGCGGCATATTGACTATCTCCTCACGCGCGGCGTCGAAAGCCGAGGCTACCATCTCCTGCTTTACGGAAAGGACGCTCTTTTTTGCCTCCATCTCCGCAATGCGGCGGCTGCCGCTGAGGATATCCTCGCATTCGGTATTTCCCGTCTGCATGAGCTTTTCATACTCGCTGAGCGCTTCCTTGAAGCTCTCAGCGCGGATCTCTTCGGCCCGCTTTGACGCGGCATCGATTATTCTTTTTGCCTCCGCGTCGCCGTCGGCCCGGATATGTGCGATTATTTTTTCAGTGCCTTTCATGGTAAAGCCCTGCCTTTACGTTAAATTTCACCGTCGTATCAGATATACAGCAGCATCATCATCGATGCCAGCAGGGACAAAATCGCGTAAAACTCAACGGTGATGCACAGGATCATTCCCTTTGCCCAGTGGTCGGGGTTCTTGGCAAGCAGGTTGACCGAGGCCGCTGCGACCTTTCCCTGTCCGATAGCGGAAACGAGGCCGCCGATGGCAATGGGCATGCAGGCCGCGAAGTAACGGCAGCCATCTACGAACGAGAGGTTCGCGGCAGTGCCGTCGAGCAGGCCCATGTTCATTATTGCGACGAAGAAAACGACCAGGCCATACAGTCCCTGTGTGCCGGGGATAACCTGAAGGATCATCGCCTTACCGAACTTTGAGGGGTCTTCGGTAACGAGTCCCGCGCCGGCCTCACCGGCGATGCCGGTGCCGACTGCCGAGCCTGCGCCGGCCATGCATGCTGCGAGTCCCGCGCCGAGAAGGCCTATTGCAAGGCCGGAGTGTGCAAACAGAAATTCCATTATTGATATCCTCCTATTATTCTTCAGCTATATCGTAATATTTTGTGCTTACTTCAAGGGGTTTGAACGCCCTGCCGCCGTCCTTGTAGAACTTGCCGAAGTACTCGAGACACTGAAGCCTCAGATCGTGTACATAGCAGCCGAGGAGATTCAGGGCAAAGTTCAGGCTGTGTCCTATGATGAACACGGGGATAAACAGCCACAGGCTGTTTGCTATGCCGCCTATGGTGTTGAACACTGTCGCTATAACGCTGCCGGCGAGCATCAGCGCCATGATTCGAGAATACGAAAGTATATCGCCGAACCAACCGGTCACTGTATTGTAAAGCGTTGAAAACAGGCTCGTTATCTTGCCGAAGCCCTTCGCTCCGCGGCTTCCGCCGTAGAAGAGCATCACGCAGCCGGCCGCGAGCACCACGGGCACTCCACCGATATTTCCGATCTTGAGCGCCGCCATAACAGCTCCGACGAGGATTACCCACAGTGAGCCCTCCTCCCAAAACGCGCCGGCAGCGTCGCCGCTTTTCACCTTTTCGACAACGCTTATGACCATGCCCGTGTTCAGATGGATAAGACCGAGCACCATTGCGCCGATAAGCACCGTCATAACGTCGGTCATCGGACTGAACAGGCACCACAGCTCTCCCCATCCGTCGGGCTTGCCGGTGATCTTGCCGATCTGCGCGAGCGCGTCGCCGAAAAATCCGCCGGTGAGTATGCCCATCACGAAAGTCGATATACCGCAGTACAAAAGCAGCTGGCAGAAGCTCAGCGAGCCCTTGCGCGGCTTGATTTTCTTCATCGCAATGACTGCCGCGAGAATCATTATCAGACCGTAGCCCATGTCCGCCATCATAAGTCCGTAGAACAAAATGAAAAACGGAGCCATCAGCGGATTCGGATCAACGCCGTCATATGACGGAAGACTGTACATGTTTGTCACCATGTTCAGCGCGTTTGTTATCTTGTTGTTGCGAAGCTTGACGGGCACCTCGGGGTATTCTTCGGGCTCGGGATCCGTAAGTTCCCACGCGCAGTCGAAGTTTTCAAGTGTCTGCTCAAGCTCGGGCACCTTTCTCGCGAGCACCCAACCCTGGAGCGCAACAGCGCTTTCCATGCCGTAAAGCTGCCCCTCGGCCTCGGCGTAGGCGAGAATAGTCTCCATCCTGTCGGCGCAGAGCTTGAGCTCCTTCCTGTGCTCGCCCATTGCCGATATCTCGTCGATGAGCTCGGTCTTCTGCTTTTTGAGCTCGCTCAGCTCGGCGCTGAGCTTTTCCGTGCTCTCCGCCGCCGTGCCCTCTGTACTTCCGAAGGCGGCCATGGAGAAGTTATGTGCCCTCAGCGCATCCAGCGCCGCGGGGAGATCTTCCTTAAAGCAGATCAGCGCCAGGTAATGCTGCGCGCTGTCATCGGATACGCTTACAAGCTCCGCCTCCTCCGTGACCCCTGCAAGGCTCTGCCAAAGCTCTGAGAGGCTCACCGACACGGGTGCAAAGCCCAGCGTCACGGCGCAGCGCTGCGTCCCCTGCCCATCGAGCGGGTAGTCGAGCGAGAGCCAGGGCTTCAGTGCGTCCGCCGCGCCCGCGATGCGCGCGCCCTCTGCGTTTATCCTGCGCACGGTCTCGTCAATGGTAACGATCCTGCGCGCCGTTTCGAGCGTGGCAAGCAGCGTCGAATCATCCATCAGCACTTTGATCTCGGCCTCAGGCTTCGCGGAAAGAAGCCCCTTCTTTACGGGCGCATACCTGTCAAGCAGCTCGATTGCCTGGACAAGCACCGCATGATCGGATCTGCACTTGACAGCATCGCTTCCCTCTCTCGCAAGATGCTGCCTCAGCTCCGGCGAAAGCTCGGAAAATTCAGGCTCGGACAGCTCTACGCAGCCGAGGATTTGGAGCCTTCGCAGCAGTGCCTTTTTCTGATCGCGGACGGCCAGCAGCCTAAGCTTTTTCATTTTTTCAATGGCCATTACCCGTTCACGATCCTTTCCGCGATAAGTTTTGCCGCTTTTTCACGGCGGCTTTCGGCTTTAGCTCGGAGCACCGCTTTCCTGTTCTCAGCCTTCAGATATATCTCGTGTGCTTCCTTCTTCGCCGCACTGCTTGCCTCTGCCTTGCGCCGGGCAAGCTCACCGGCCGCCTTCCGGCGCGCCTCGTCGATGTCCGCCTTACCGGCAAGCTCCGCCTGTGCGACTATTCTCTTGGCTTCCGCCTGCGCCTCGGCAATATCAAGCCGCACGCTCTCTTCTGCCGCGCTTATTCCGGCAATTTCATCAAATGCCATCAGCTCTCCTCCCTTCATTAATTCTTTATGTACAATTGCAACATTCAGCTTTGTGACAATGAAACTTTTTCATATGTTAAGAATAACAAAAAATCTTCGCAATTTCAACGAATTTTGTGCATTTTCATTGTCAACATTCAGGCAATTTAAATCGTTAAATTATTGTTCTATACATCCCCCAACATTCTCTGCACCACAGCCCTCCCGATACGGCAGGGCAAAAAAACAGACGCATGCTCCGGCGAATTTGTTTGTTAATTAACATACTAAGCGATAGTCCTTCAAATTGCAATTCTTTTTTACGGCTATCCTCATTACTTTTTTTCATAATGGGAGAACAGAGCACACCTTTGTGTCAGCTTAGGTCAAAAAAGCGTAAAGAATCCGTTTTTCCCTTGCCAAATGTGATATTCCAATGTATAATTATTTGGTACGTTTATCGCAAATTTGTATAGCATCAAGGAGGCTTCCTATGGCTAATAATTATAAAAGACGCGCCGGAGACCGTGTCGACGGCAGACGACTGCGCTCATTAAACGGATTTTATAACTTCATTCCGTTCATAATGCCGAAGAGAAACGATGCGCTCAACTACTATGAGGAATCGTTTGAAATAACAAACGCCGACCGCTGGTTCAGAAAGCAGCGCGTCGCGGGATATAAGGGCATGGGCATGCTGCACCTGCTCATCGCGGCCTATGTTCGCGCCTGCGCCTATCTGCCCGGACTCAACCGCTTCTGCGTCGGCAAGCGCCTTTATGCCCGCGAGGATATTGAGGTCGTCATGGCCGTAAAGCGCAATCTCAGCATTGATTCGTCCGAGACGACGATCAAGGTCGTATTTAAGCCCACCGATACGATCTATGATGTTTATAACCGCATGAATGCGGCCATCGATGAGATAAAGAACTCCGATGAGGAAAACGGCACGGAGGAATTTGCAAACAAGTTTGCTTCCCTGCCGCGCTTTGTGATAAGCTTTGCCATCTGGCTTCTGCGCGTTGCCGATTATTTCGGTCTGCTGCCGAAAAAGCTTCTTGACGTAAGTCCCTTCCACGGCTCGATGATCATCACAGACCTCGGCTCGCTCGGCATCGGCCCGATTTACCATCACATCTACAACTTCGGCACACTGCCGGTGTTCGTATCCTTCGGCGCAAAGCGCCATGTTTATGAGCTCGACCGCCATGGCAACGTTGTAGACCGCAAGTACGTTGACGGCAAGTTCGTTCTCGATGAGCGCACGGTCGACGGTCACTACTACGCAAGCGTGTTCAAGATCATAAACCGCATCATCCAGGATCCCTCGGTGCTCGAGGTTCCCCCCACGAAGGTCAACGAGGACATTTTCTGAACATTAATTTTAAAACGGCTGAATCGGAAACGATCCGGCCGTATTTTCATGCTCATTTCGGGCAAAATACCTGCGGTGATCAACATGAACAAAATGATCGGTCAGCAGACCATTCGCCCCGAAAGGCCGCCGTCCATCGTTTCCTTTGCCTCCGTTGTCGGGCAGAAGGAAGGCGAGGGGCCGATAGGACACTGCTTCGATAAGATATGCCTTGACGCGTATTTCGGCGAAAAATCATGGGAAAAGGCAGAGAGTTCTTTGCTCAAGGAGTGCTTTGAGCTGTGCTGTGATAAGCTCGGCATCCCGCCGAGGGAGCTGGATATGATATTCTCCGGCGATCTTTTAAACCAGTGCGTGGGCTCTGCGTTTGCGCTTAAAAACACCGGTGTGCGGCACTTCGGGCTGTACGGCGCGTGCTCGACGATGGGCGAGGCAATGACCCTCGGCACGATGGCCATCGACGGCGGCTTTGCCGAGCGCGTGTGCGCCGTCACAAGCTCACACTTCTGCTCCTCAGAGCGGCAGTACCGCTTTCCGCTTGAATACGGCGGTCAGCGCACGCCGACCGCGCAGTGGACGGTTACGGGCTCGGGGGCAGCCATATTGCAGTGTGATGGCAAGGGGCCGTATGTAACATATCTCACGCCCGGCAGGATAGTCGATGCCGGGATAACGGACGCAAACAACATGGGAAGCGCCATGGCTCCGGCAGCGTACGAGACGCTCAAGGCGCATTTTGCCGACACAGGCAGAGAGCCGGACTATTACGACATGATAGTCACGGGCGACCTCGGCGCTATCGGCCACGACACGCTCGAGGAGCTTTTCCGCCGCGACGGCGTGAAGCTCGGGAAATTTTACACCGACTGCGGCGTTTTAATATTCGACCGCGAGCGGCAGGACGTTCACGCGGGCGGCTCTGGCTGCGGCTGCTCGGCAGCGGTGTTCTGCTCGCTTATAATGCGCGGCTTTTCCGAGGGCAAGTGGGAGAAGGTTCTGTTTGTGCCGACAGGTGCGCTCATGTCGCCGACAAGCACGCAGCAGGGCAGCAGCATCCCCGGCATATGCCACGCGCTCGCTATAGAAAAGTCTCTGCCGGACTGAGGTGAAAAGCATGCTTATTGAATATCTCAAGGTTTTCGCCGTGGGCGGCGCTCTGTGCGCCATTGGTCAGCTGCTCATCGACAAAACAAAGCTCACCCCCGCGCGGATATTGACAGTGTACGTCGTGGCAGGGCTCATTCTTGAGGCCGTTGGGCTGTACTCCCCACTTGCAAAATGGGCGGGCGCGGGAGCGACCGTCCCGCTGACGGGCTTCGGCTCGGCGCTTGCAAAGGGCGTGGAAAAGGCCGTTTCCGAAAGCGGCGTTCTCGGCGCGTTCACGGGCGGCTTCACCGCCGCGGCAGCGGGCATATGCGCCGCCGTGTTCTTCGGAATAATCATCGCCCTGCTCTTTAAGCCGAGGGAGAAGAAATAAAAAACGCCCTTGGCCGACTGAGATAAGAAAACACACGGTTTTGAAGCGATCTTTTACGCCCCTGCTGCGTCTGAAACCTTGAGAATACGTCAGTATGCTCTGCGGTCTCATCCTTACAGGGGCAAAAAATCTCAGCTTCAAAACTGCGAGCACCCGAAAAGACGGAGCATGTGCGAGGTCAAGGCGCGGCGGCGAAGGCATACTTTGTGTATACCAAGCCGTCGCAACGACGACATTCGTGCATGCTCCGTTTTCTCGGGCGTATGTTTTCTTGTCTCAGCCGGCCTTGGGGAGTTTTTTATTAATCTGCAACCTTACACACGCTTTTGACGAAGTCCGTGAGCTCATCGTTATCTATCCACCACAACTTGTCTCCGTATTCCGTCTCCAAGGCTCCCTGCGGCGCAATAGACTGGTTTATGCAAAAGTACTCTCCGTCAATTTCGAGCACGATGCCGTATTCCGGAGTACCGCCTACGCATTCGCTGTTTTCGGTAAAGCTGTCGTCCGTCAGCTTATTGAGCAAGGAAACAAGCTCGGCCGTTTCATCTTGGCTGAGATAGTTTTGGACATCGTCTTCGCCATCCCAGCTCCACGCTAAGGCGCTTGTGATGTCCTCTGCTTTGAGATCATGCGTCCAAATGCATATCTCTTTTTCGCGCTTTGCCGAGCATGAGGCTAGAGAGAGAATACATACTGCGACAAGTATAAGCGCTGCGAATTTTTTCATCCGTTTTGCCTCCTTTTCGATGGGGGCGCTTATTTCTCGTGAACTGTCAGCTCCAGCACATCGGGGCGCGCGTAGTGCCCGACTGCGTCGTGCTCCATTTTGCAGGCTGCCGGAAGCTCCATGTCGAGCTCGGCATAGATTATCGTCTCCTCATCCCAGACAGGCTGAGTGAGATAGTGTCCGTAGGGGTCAATGATGCAGCTTCCGCCGCGGCAGACCATATCCGGCTGTCGCTCGACGGCCTCCTTTTCGTTGAGATCTGCGGGATACGAGCTTTTCCGCACTATCATATCGGAGTTTATGAAATAGCATTTTCCCTCGATGGCGATGTGCTGAATCGTCGCCTGCCACTCGGGATTGTCGTTGGTATTGGGCGAAATATATATCGTTATGCCCTTCTGATACAGGGCAACGCGCGCAAGCGGCATGTAGCTTTCCCAGCAGATGAGGCTTCCGATCGGACCCCACGGCGTTTCCGTCACGGGGAAATAGTCCTTATTCGCATCGCCCCAGACGACGCGCTCGGCTCCCGTTGGCTTGAGCTTGCGGTGGACTTTATAGGAGCCGTCGGGCTCGAAGATGACGTTGCTGTTATAAAGCGTTCCGCTAACTGCATCGCGCTCGGAAAATCCGATGCTTACATATGCTCCGACGCGCACGGCGGCCTCGGCAAGTGCGTTAAAATCCGCATCGCCTACGACGATCGACGCGTCATAGTAGCGCTTCCAGTCCTCCCTTCCGGGTTCGGTGCGCTTTCCCATGCTGAAGCCGAAGTTCATCCCGATGGGGTAGCCTGGGATGAAAAGCTCCGGAAAGACGATGAGATCGGGTTTTTTAAGCGCAGCCTCTTCAATATATTTAAGCGTTTTTTCAAGCGAGGCCTTCTTATCGAACATGCATGGCTCTGCCTGCACGAGCGCGACCTTGCAGCTTTTTGCGATATCCTTCATGATCCGTGCTCTCCTTTGTGGTTTGTATAAATATTGTAGCATGTGAAAAAGCGCGGCGCAACAAAAAAGTGCCCGGAAGCCTGATAGCTTCCGGGCACCGTGATATTTTGATCACTTAATGGAGAAGAACGCGTCCATGCCGGGATAGGCCGCAACGTCGAACAGCTCATCCTCGATGCGCAGCAGCTGGTTATACTTGCAGACGCGGTCGGTGCGGCTGGGTGCGCCGGTCTTGATCTGGCCTGCATTGACAGCGACGGAGATATCGGCAATGGTGGTGTCCTCGGTCTCGCCCGAGCGGTGGGAGACGACCGCAGTCCAGCCTGCACGATGCGCCATCTGGATAGCGTCGAGGGTCTCGGTCAGGGTGCCGATCTGGTTTACCTTGATGAGAACTGCGTTTGCGGCGCCCAGGGCGATGCCCTTCTTTATGCGCTCGGTGTTGGTGACGAACAGGTCGTCGCCGACGATCTGGATCTTGTGGCCGAGGCGCTTGGTCATCATCTGCCAGCCTTCCCAGTCATTTTCGCCCATGCCGTCCTCGATGGAGATGATGGGGTACTTATCGACAAAGCCTTCCCACATATCGACCATCTGCTCGCTGGTCATGACGGTGCCGCGCTTGGGAAGATGGTAGCACTTATCGTCTTCATTATACCAGTCGGAGACTGCACCGTCGATGGCGATCTTGAAGTCCTCGCCGGGCTTGTAGCCGGCCTTTTCCATAGCGGCGACGAGCGCCTTGAGCGCGTCCTCGTCGGAGTCGAGGTTCGGAGCATAGCCGCCCTCATCGCCGACGCCGGAGGCGGGAACGACCTTCTTCAGGGCGTGGAACACCTCTGCGCACATGCGCAGCGCTTCCTTCCAGCTCTTCGCGCTGACGGGCATGATCATGAACTCCTGAATGTCGACGTTCGAGCCGGTCGCATGTGCGCCGCCGTTGAGAACATTCATCATGGGAACGGGCAGGGTCTTGGCGTTTACGCCGCCGATGTAGTTATAAAGGCTCTGACCGGTGGCTTCGGCCGCCGCGCGTGCGCAGGCCAGCGATACGCCGAGGATGGCGTTTGCGCCGAGGCGGGACTTGTTGGGGGTGCCGTCTATCTCGATGAGCATCTTGTCGATGCCGGGCTGATCGAGGACGTTCAGGCCGACCATGGCCTCGGCGATCTCGCCGTTAACATTCTCAACGGCCTTGCTGACGCCCTTGCCGCCGTAACGGCTCTTGTCGCCGTCGCGCAGCTCGCATGCCTCGTACATGCCGGTCGATGCGCCGGAGGGAACTGCCGCGCGGCCGACGGTGCCGTCATCGAGGGTTACCTCGACCTCGACGGTGGGATTGCCGCGGGAGTCAAGGATTTCTCTTGCCATTACGTCAACGATCTCAAAATACTGCTTCATGATTTGTGCTCTCCTTTTTACTTGATTATCAGCGAGCTTCCGCTCATAACATTCGGTTTTTCGATATTCATGATATCGAGCATCGTCGGGGCGATATCCGAAAGGCGGCCGCCCTCGCGAAGCTTGACACCATCACAGCATACCACAAAAGGAACGGGATTGGTAGTATGCTGAGTATTGATTTTTCCGTCGGGGTTTATCATGCAGTCTGCATTGCCGTGGTCGGCGGTTATGCACAGGACGGTATCGGGCATACTCTTTGCCGCGTCGTACACCCTGCCCATGCAGGTATCGACAGTCTCGACGGCCTTTATTGCCGCATCGAGAACGCCTGTGTGTCCGACCATGTCGCAGTTTGCGAAGTTGCAGACTATCATCTCGTACTTATCGCTCTTTATCGCCTCAACGCACCTGTCGGCGACCTCGACGGCGCTCATCTCCGGGATGAGGTCGTAGGTCGGGAACTTCTTCGGCGACGGGACAAGGCATCTCTCCTCGCCCTCACATGGCTTTTCAACGCCGCCGTTAAAGAAGAAAGTGACGTGCGCGTACTTCTCAGTTTCCGCAACGCGAAACTGCTTAAAGCCCTTTGCCGAGACAATCTCGCCGATGGTACCCTCGAGCTTCTCGGGCGGATAGGCGATCGGCAGCGTGAGCGCCTCATCGTACTGCGCGGTGCAGACAAAGCTCAGTGGGAACACGGTCTTTTTGCGCTCAAAGCCGTCAAATTCCGGCAGGGTCAGCGCCCAGGTCATCTCTCGCGCGCGGTCGGGGCGGAAGTTCATAAATATGACGCTGTCGCCCTCATTTATAACACCCTCGGGGCACACTACGGCGGGCTTTACGAACTCATCGGAGACGTTAGCCTCGTAGCTGTCCTCGACGGCCTTCACCGGGTCGGGCTCCACAGCGCCCTCGCCGCAGACAATGGCATTGTATCCGGCTTCGACTCTGTCCCAACGCTTATCGCGATCCATGCCGTAAAAGCGTCCCTGTATCGTCGCTATTTTCGCGTTTCCGAGTGAGGCACACTTATCGCGAAGCTTCGTTACATACTCCACGGCACTTCTCGGCGGAACGTCGCGCCCGTCAAGGAAGCAGTGGACATAGACATTTTCAAGGCCACGTTTTTGGGCCATGTCGAGGATGGCAAAGATGTGGTTTATGTGGCTGTGCACGCCGCCGTCGGACAATAGGCCGAGGATGTGCAGCGCCTTACCGCCCGCCTTTGCGTCGTCCATTGCCTTGACGTAGGCCGCATTTTCAAAAAAGCTGCCGTCTGCGATGGCATTGTTTATGCGCGGCAGATCCTGAAACACGACGCGGCCCGCGCCTATGTTCGTGTGTCCGACCTCGCTGTTGCCCATCTGCCCCTCGGGCAGGCCGACATCAAGGCCGGAGGCCTGAAGCTGCGTGTTGGCGTTTTCCGCAAAGATGCGGTCGAGCTGCGGCTTTTGGGCGTGGCTGACGGCATTGCCGCTGCCTGCGGGCGCTATGCCGAAGCCGTCCATGATAACGAGAACGCACTTACTCATCGGCTGCCCCCGTCGCGGCAATGATGGCCGCAAAGTCCGCGGGCTTGAGCGACGCACCGCCGATGAGGCCGCCGTCAACGTCCGGCTGAGCCAGAAGCTCTGCCGCGTTCTTTGCATTCATGCTGCCGCCGTAGAGAATGCTGACGCTGCGCGCCGCACGTGCGCCGTATATGTCGCGGATTATCGCGCGGATCTCGCGGCAGACCTCCTCGGCCTGCTCGCTGGTCGCGGTCTTGCCCGTGCCGATAGCCCAAATGGGCTCATATGCGATAACGCAGCGGCGCAGGGTCGCGGCATCGACACCGCACAGCGCCGCACGCACCTGATAATTTATATGCGGCATAGTCAGCCCCATCTCGCGCTGCTCAAGGCTCTCACCCACGCAGATGATCGGGATTATCCCCTTCTCAAGGAGAGCGTGAACCTTGGCGTTTACGAGAAGATCGTCCTCGCCGTGATACTGGCGGCGCTCGGAGTGGCCGACGATGCAGTACTTGACTCCGGCATCGGCGAGCTGTGACGCGGAGATCTCGCCCGTGTACGCGCCCTTATCGAACTTTGAAACGTCCTGAGCACCGGTGATGACCTTGGCCTCTTTTCCGGCCTTTATCATCGCGGGAATGTTCACCGCCGGAACGCACAGCACCGTCTCGCAGCTTTTTGTTTTGGGCATGAGAGGCTTGAGTTCCTCGATGAAGGGCTTAACGTCAGAAACGCACATGTTCATTTTCCAGTTGCCCGCTATTATCGTTCTTCTGTATTTTGTATTCATGATCCTTGCCTCCTGTAATTGTTTTTTTATTTATCCAGCAGACATGCAACGCCGGGGAGCTCGCGGCCTTCGAGGAATTCGAGAGAGGCACCGCCGCCGGTGGAGATGTGGGTCATTTTATCGGCAAAGCCGAGCTGCTCAACGGCAGCCGCACTGTCACCGCCGCCGACGATGGTAACTGCGCCGGACTCCGCCAGCGCCTTTGCGACAGCCTTGGTGCCCTCTGCGAAGGCTTCAAATTCGAAAACGCCCATGGGGCCGTTCCAGACGACGGTCTTTGCGTTTTTGATGGCATCCGAGAAGAGCTTCACCGTCTCGGGACCTATATCGAGACCCATCCATCCGTCGGGGATAGCGTCGACGGGAACGATTTTTTTCTCGCAGTCGGCCTTGAATTCATTGCCGATGGCGGTATCGACAGGCAAAAGAAGCTGAACCTGCTTTTCCTTTGCCTTTTCTATCATCTCCTGCGCGTAGTCGAGCTTATCGGCCTCGAGCAGGGAGTTGCCGATGCCGTGACCCATTGCCTTTATGAAAGTATAGGCCATGCCGCCGCCGATGATAACGGTATCGGCCTTGTCGAGCAGGTTGTTTATGACGCCGATCTTGTCGGAGACCTTAGCGCCGCCGAGGACAGCGACAAAGGGGCGCGCGGGATCATCCAGTGCCTTACCCATGACAGACAGCTCCTTCTCGACGAGAAGGCCGGCATATGCGGGCAGATACTTTGCAACGCCAGCAGTGGAGGCGTGGGCGCGGTGCACCGTGCCGAACGCGTCGGAGACGTAAAGCTGCGCCATATCGCTGAGTGCCTTTGCAAAATCATCGCCGTTTTTCTCCTCACGGATATCAAAGCGGAGATTTTCAAGCAGCATCAACTGACCGGGCTTAAGCGCTGCGGCCTTTGCCTGTGCGTCCTCTCCGATGATGTCCTTTGCGAAGATGACCTCAATACCGAGAAGCTCGGAAAGCCGCTTTGCAACGGGCGCGAGCGTGAGCTTTTCCTTCCACTCGCCCTTGGGCTTGCCAAGGTGGGAGCAGGCTATGACGGCAGCGCCGTTATCCAGCAGATATTTTATGGTCGGCAGCGCGGCGACGATGCGCTTATCGCTCGTTATCTCGCCTGTCTCCTTGTTCTGGGGGACGTTAAAATCGCAGCGAAGAAGTACCTTCTTTCCTTTAACATCCGCATCGAGCACGCTTTTCTTGTTATAATTCATGATAAAGCTCCTTTCCGTCGGAAAATTCCGACACGGTATTGAAAAATTAATAGATAACTGTTATGATTCGACCATGGATCCTATGTCTTTAAGCCCCGGAAAGCCCTGCTGACGGAGCGCTTCATAGGCCAAAATGGCGGCCGAGTTTGAAAGATTGAGGCTTCGAGCCTCGCTTATCATCGGGATGCGTATGCAGTGGTCTCGGTAGCGCATGCGAAGCTCCTCGGGAAGCCCGGCCGTTTCCTTGCCGAGCATGATGCTGACCGTTTCGGTCGAAAAATCGGCCTCAAAGTACGCATGCGGCGCTTTGGTCGTTGCAAGCCACAGGTTTTCGTCGCCATTTCTTTCGAGGTACTCATCAAGGTTTTCGTATACGCTTATATCGACAAGGTGCCAGTAATCAAGGCCGCAGCGCTTGACTGCCTTATCGGAAATATCAAAGCCGAGCGGCTTTATAAGGTGAAGCCTTGCGCCGGTCGCCGCGCAGGTACGCGCTATCGCTCCCGTGTTATGCGGTATTTCCGGCTCAAGGAGAACTATATTCAGCATTATCTTATCCCGTTTCGTTATCAAATATCTGTTTTACACGTATATATTAGCACATTTTCCCCGAAAAAGATGAACTTTTTTTAAGTTTTTTGGATTTGTTGCAATTTTGACAACTTCCATCTCCGGCAAGCGCCGCAAATGCATGTCAAACCGACAATGTGCACATCTCAATTTACTGTTCAGAGGCAAAAAATGATCTGCAACGCATGTCCGCGCCGCTGCGGCGCAGAAAGAACCGAATATGCCCCCGGCGGAATCTGCGCCTGCCCCTCCCTGCCGCTCGTCGCCCGCGCCGCGCCGCACTACGGCGAGGAGCCGTGCATAAGCGGTTCTCGCGGCAGCGGAACGGTGTTTTTCTCCGGCTGCAATCTCAAATGCGTGTTCTGCCAGAACCATGAGATAAGCCGCGCAAAGCTCGGCAAGACGATCACTGTCGAGCGGCTTTCGGATATATTCCTTGAGCTTCGGGATAAGGGCGTTCACAACATAAACCTCGTAACGCCGACGCACTACACCGATGCGATAGTAAAGGCGCTTGAAAGGGCAAAGCTCGATATCCCCGTCGCGTGGAACAGCTCGGGCTATGAAAGCGTTGAGAGCCTTAAAAAGCTCGAAGGTCTCGTTCAGATATACATGCCGGACTTTAAATATGCAGACTCGGATTTGGCTTCTCGCTACTCGGCAGCGCCCGATTACCCCGACGTCGCGCGGGCGGCGATATTCGAAATGTTCCGGCAGGTCGGGCCGTTTGAGCTCGACGGGGAGGATATGCTGCGCTCCGGCGTTCTTATCCGCCACCTCATTTTGCCCGGGGCCGAGGATAACAGCCGTGCGGTGATAGATTTCGTTGCCGATAATTTCCCCGGTGACGATATACTGTTTTCTCTCATGGCGCAGTATACGCCAATGCCGAACACAGAGCGCTTCCCCGAGCTTCAGAAAACCGTCACTGCGGAGGTAAACGACGCACTTGTGGACTATATGACGCAGCGAGGCATATATAACGGCTTCTGGCAGGAGCCCTGCTCAGCAACAGACGACATGATACCGGACTTTGATCTGACCGGCGTCTGATAAGATAAATATAAAGCAAAACATACACAGGAGGTACAATCATGGATTACAACGAAATTCTCAAGAAGGCAGCGGGTCTGATGGGTCCGTACTGCAAGGCATGCCCCGTCTGCAACGGCAGAGCCTGCGGCAACTGCGTTCCCGGCCCCGGCAGCAAGATCCCCGGCAACACCGCCGCGCGCAACTATGACAAGTGGCAGGAGATATTCGTCAATATGGACACGCTGTGCCCAAATGCGGAGGCCGATACGTCCTTTGAGCTCTTCGGCAGAACCTTCTCCGCCCCTGTTTTCATCGCCCCCCTCGGCGCTCTTCCCCTGCACTACGGCGATAAATATGATGACGTGACCTATAACCGCACGCTCGTCAACGCCGCGGCCGATTACGGCATCTGCGCTATGACCGGCGATGGTGAATTTAAAGAGCTCATCCCCGACGCGGTCGACGAGATGGCCAAGATCGGCGGCGTCGGTATCCCGACGATAAAGCCCTGGAGCAAGGATATTGTTTTTGAAAAGCTCGACTATGTGAAGTCTCACAATATATTTGCCGTCGCAATGGACGTTGACGGCGCGGGTCTGCCCTTCCTCAAGAAGCTCGGCCCCAGCGCGGGCTCGAAGTCCGTTGACGAGATGCGCGAGATCATTTCCTACGCGAACATGCCGTTTATCATCAAGGGCATCATGACCGTCAAGGGCGCGGAGAAGGCCGTCGAGGCCGGTGCGAGCGCGATCGTCGTATCCAACCACGGCGGCAGAGTTCAGGGCTGCACTCCGGCAACAGCCGAGGTTCTGCCTTCCATCGCAAAGGCCGTCAAGGGCAAGGTCAAGATCTTTGTCGACGGCGGCATCCGCAGCGGCGTTGACGTATTCAAGGCCATAGCTTTGGGCGCGGACGGCGTGCTCATCGGCCGCCCCGTCGTTCCCTTCATCTACGCCGAGGGTGCGGAGGGCTTCAAGGTCTACATGGACAGGATAACCTCCCAGCTGCGCGACACGATGAACATGTGCGGCACTCCCACGCTGGCCGATATCGGCGAGGACAACATTTTCATTCCCTGAGAGGCATACGGTATTGATCCTTAAAATGCATATTAAAATGCTGCCTGACGGCAGCACGGCTCGGTGAGCTTGCCCATGCGGGCATGATCGAAAAGGCTCTGTCGGCAATCGGCAGCGGCAAAATTCATGAATAGTCAACAAAAAAGCCCTCCTGCAGGAGGACTTTTTTGTTATATTTGCTTGCAAATGCACCGAAGACAATATATAATTATCATGCATATATTTTATAAGGAGGCGACACAATGAATAAATACAGAAACATTGCCGCACTCGTTCTGGCGCTGCTTATGTGCCTGAGCCTTGCCGCGTGCGGCGGCAGCGATAACGGCGTCAATGACAATGACATCTCCGGCGGTACACCGGATACCTTTGAGGGCATGGTCAAGGACTCCGCATACATGGCAAGCAGAGGCATGTACAGCGGCGACTGGGAGGACAGCTCGCAGCGCGAACTCGAGATAGAGCTGAGCGACGACGGACAGGAGCTGCGCTTTGTTCTCTATGACAGCAGCGACAGCATCGAGGCCAGCGGCTTTATCCAGACCTCTCCCGAATACAGCGCCGACTACTTCTGCAACGAGCATGACGGCATGGCGTATCACTGCTGGTTTGCCGACGACGGCACTCTGAATGTGTACAGTCTGGGCGAGTTTACAAAGGAAGCCGATGACGATGACGATATCGACGACGATGTGAAGGAGCTTGCCGGAATGTGGTATCCGGACGGCGACGCAAACGCCTCGAGCTGCCTTCAAATCGGCATGGACGGCAAGTGGGTGCTTTATGAGGATAATAACGGCAGCACCTCGCTTATCGACAGCGGCAGCATAAAGCTCATCGGCGACGACGCATACTCCGCCGTTTCCGAGCAGCTTGACGATGTCGCCTACGACATCGCCGTTGCCGACGACGACACGCTGTACTGGGGCGGCGAGTATGACTGCTATATGAGGCTCGACTGATATGGCCGGAGCTGAAAAGATGAGCGATGCCGAGCTGTCAAGAAGGCTCGGCACATACCAGACTATAGAGCGCATAGGCACAGTTCTCGGCCTTATCCTCATTGCGGCGGGCGGCGTTATCGCCATCGTTGAGCATAATCTTTGGATCTTTGCCGGACTGTTTTTCGCGGGCGTTATCGTGCTGGTCTTCATAAGTTTCGTCGTAAACACGAAGAAAAACGTGCTTTTGAATCTCCAGCTCGGCGACTTCTTCCACGAGCAGCTGCGAAGTGCCTTCGGTCCCGGAACGGCAGAGCCGACCATGCCCATAAATGTAAGCTATCTCAAGGGCGCGGAGCTTGTAGACCAGTGCTGGGAGGGCAGCGACATCAGCAATTTCTTCGAGGGCGAGCATAATTCCACCCGCTTTTCGGTCGCAAACGTCACGCTCGACCACCTCGTCGAGGAGCGTTCGGGTCCGAATAGCGACAACTGGATGACCAAGACAGTCACCGTCTTTGGCGGCGTTATCATCCGTTGCGCGGATATATACGATAAAAAACTCGATATCAGCATTACCGACCGTTATCAGGAGTCTCCCCCGAAGGGTGACGTTTCCGCCCCCGCGGTGTTTGCAGAGCGCTTCAAGGTACGCACCTCCGACGGGCGCGAGGCGGCGGCTTTGGTAACCCCGGAAATGCGCACGCTGTGCAGCGAGCTTGAAAAGACTGTCGACGGCACGCTGTGCGGCCTTAAGCTCAAGGACGGCGAGGCTGTGGCGGCTCTGAATACCAAATACCAGTTTTCAAATGTTCCGCCGAATACCGATCTCAGAAATATCGACGGTATCCGCAAGGCGTATGTCGAGTCCATCGAAACTCTGAAAACATTGCTTGATATACTTAAAAACGATCTGTAAAACAAAAACCGTGAGGAAAATTCCTCACGGTTTTTTATATTTTGAGATTCTTATCGTTCGCCAGACGATGTCGGCGGTTATGAGTACGCACAGGGCGAATATCGGCGCGAGCGACATGGGCTTCTGCGATATTATGCTCCGGCACATATACGAAAACAGCGCAAGGCACATGAGCTTACACTCGCCGAGGAGACTTACGGTCTCAACGGCAATATTCTTCTTATATCGCTCGTCCATATCCCAGGGCATGTTGGGGTTTTCGATCTGCTTTGGTATAAGCGCAAACGCCGTCATCATAGCATACATAAGCGCCTCAATGCCGAACAGCAACCAAAGTACGCCTTTTCCGGTGTAGTCTGTGACCTCTCCGGCCGAGTTAAAGTGACCCGCTATCCGGTCGGGCAGAGCGGCGTAGCTGACGAATATGTACACAGCAGTTGCAATAACGAGCACAAGGCTGAGTATCTCGACCGCCGCCTGATACGAGCTGAGCTTTGGCTCTTTCATGTCATTTCTCCTTTTTTATCGTGTACAGGGCGCTGCCGAAATCGCCGAACATGTGCAGCTTTTCGTTATATCCCGTTCCGAGGAACTGGTTATTGAGCCCCACACCGGACATGAGTGCCGCGCCCGAGGCAACGATATCCTCCGCGCCGTCGGGCATGGTGAACAGCTTATTTGCCGTGCGCAGCACAAGGCCGTCGGGGTCAAGCTCCACGGGCATGACGTGCTTGACTAAGCCGCCGAGGCGCTTAACAAAAAGGCTTTGGCGTTTACAGACAAGATGATACTTTGCGTTCGGCTCAAGACCGTGCACGGAAAGCAGATCATATCCCTCGGAGGCGGTGCAAAGCTTCTGAAAATGGCCGACGATGTGCTCTCTTCCGTCCTTTGACGAGACCTGCCAGTGTACCTTATTGTCTCTGAGCTCGTCAAAGCGATAAAATTTGCCGTATTGCAGCGTTTGGCGATGCGCCTTATAAAACGCTATCTGTCCGCGCAGCTCCTTAAGCTCGGCATTTGTCATATATTTAAGCTCGAGCTCGTAGCCGAGCACGCCGAAGGCCGCGACGTTAAATCGCGTGGACAGGGGCGTATCGCGCAGCGTCTGCTGATGCGGAGCGGCCGAAACGTGCGCGCCGATGGTCGACTGCGGATACAGATACGATAGTCCGCCCTGGATATCAAGCCGCTCTACGGGGTCAGTGTCGTCGGAGGCCCAGACCTGCGGCGAATAGCACAGCATGCCGAGATCGAAACGGTTACCGCCGGAGGAGCAGCTTTCAAACAGAATATGCGGCCGCGGCGTGAAAATTCGTCCGAGCACCTCGTAAAGCCCCATAATATATCGGTGGGCAAATTCGCCCTGATTGGAAAGCAGGGGTGAATACGCATCGGACATATGCCGGTTCATATCCCACTTGACGTAGCTTATCTTCGCGCTGTCAAGCGTCCTGCCGACGTTTTCTACGATGTAATCGCGCACTTCTTCGCGCGTGAGGTCGAGCAGCAGCTGATTCCTGCCGAAGCAGGGCTTGCCGGACGGCGGCTTTATCGCCCAGTCGGGATGCGCGCGGTAGAGCTCAGAGTCTGTGTTCACGCTCTCGGGCTCGAACCACAGGCCGAACTTCATGCCCAGCTTTTCAATACTGCCGGCAAATTCTCCAAGGCCGCCGGGCAGCTTTTTGAGATTCACGTCGTAGTCGCCCAACCCTGCCGTATCGCTGTCTCGTGCGCCGAACCAGCCGTCGTCGAGAACGAAAAGCTCGACACCGAGGCTTTTTGCTCTTTTCGCAAGCTTCAGGAGCTTTTCGCGGGTAAACTTGAAAAAACAGGCCTCCCAGTCGTTTATAAGCACCGGGCGTTCGACGTTTTTCCAATTGCCGCGCACGATGTTATTGTTGACAAAATCGTGGAAATTCGCGCTCAGGCCGTTGAAGCCGTGCGCGGAAAAGGTCATAACCGCCTCGGGAGATTCAAAGCTCTCGCCGGGGTGCAGCGTCCAGTCAAAGCAGTGCGGATTTATGCCGAGCTGGATGCGGACAAGGTCGTGATTCGATTTTTCAACAACTCCGCAGTGATTGCCGCTGTAGACAAGATTAAAGCCCCATGCACAACCGTGATCCTCGTTTGCGTGCTTTTCCGAGAGCAGAAAGCCCGGATTGTGCCTGTTTGACGAGGCTCCGGTGGTCGATGAGTTTATGTATATGCCGTACTCGACCGGACGGACGTGCCTGTGCGTTTCCTTTATCCAGCCGCCGTCAAAGCTGTGCATCAAAAAGCCGCGATCGGGCATATCGAGGCTCATGCTCATAATGCGCCGCAGGGAGATATCGCCCTCGCAGTTATTCTTTATAACGCAGCGGCGGGATATGACGTTTGAAGCAGGGAACACCGTATAGTAAAGAGTAAGAGAGACCGACCTGTCGCGCTCGCGCATGCGGATAATAAGCGTCTGTGCGGTGTTTTCGTCATCATACGCCGTCGGCAGGCTCTGCATGGGAACACAGCCGGGCACTATCTCGTGGCTTTCGTATAAAAAGTCCGAGGAAAAGCTGCCGTCTGGCATTTTTAACTCTATCGGCGTCTGCCGATAGTCTCCCCTGCCGACGCCTGACCACTCAAGACAGATGTTATCGAGGCAATAGCGGTCATCGGAGGTATCGTACATCACACTGCTGCCGAGCTGGATATCGTGCTTGACGCTTAAAGCCTCGGCATCGGAGGCCTTAACGGGCGCTCCGTAATGGATATGCTCAAGATGCTTGAATTTCGTAACGCGGAATATGTAACTCGTACGATCGGTACTGAGCGCAAAAACTCCCTTATCGTATGTAATGCTCACCGTATCACCCCTTATTTTAATGGTAAAATTATATCATAGGCACTGCGGCCTTACAAGTCGTTCTTCTCGCTGCCCGGCGTCCTGCGCAGGCGTGCGATGAGCCCGCGCACGAGCGTTATGAGAAACGAGGCCGCCAGCACGAGGCCTATCGGCAGCACAGCCGCCAAAATTATCATTTTCATTCTATCACCGCCTTAAAGTCAGTTTTTGCAGGCGAAGCTCAAAAAATCCTATTAATTATTGCCATTGCGGGGCAATGATGATAAAATAAATAAGATTTTTAAAAACAGAGGTATTCTAAATGCTTTCAGTCAATGATCTTTCGATAAATTTCGGCGGAAACGTTTTGTTTTCGCGCGTTGATCTGCAATTTACGCCCGGCAACTGCTACGGCATAATAGGCGCAAACGGCGCGGGCAAATCGACGTTTATAAAAATTCTCTCGGGCGAGCTTGAGCCCTCGACGGGCAGCGTAACGATTGCGGCGAAAAAGCGCATGTCGGTTCTCAAGCAAAACCAGAACATGTATGACGACTACACGGTCATGGACACCGTCATCATGGGCAATCAGCGCCTTTACGACTGCGGCAAGGAGAAAGACGCAATTTACGATAAACCCGATTTTGACGATGCCGACGGCATACGCGCAGCGGAGCTCGAGGAGGAGTTTGCCGAGCTCGGCGGCTGGGAGGCCGAATCCGACGCGAGCCGCATTCTTCAGGGTCTTGGCGTTTCGCCGGACTTCCACGAGACGATGATGCGCGATATGGATCCGCGCCTCAAGGTAAAGGTACTGCTTGCGCAGGCGCTGTTCGGCTCACCGGATATCATTCTGCTCGACGAGCCTACGAACAACCTCGACCTCGCAAGCGTCGTGTGGCTCGAGGACTTCCTCATGGACTATGAGGGCACGGTGCTCGTCGTTTCGCATGACCGCTACTTCCTCAACAACGTCTGCACGCATATCGTCGATATCGACTACGGCAAGATAAAAATGTACGTCGGCAACTATGACTTTTGGTACGAGTCCAGCCAGCTGATGCAGAAGCTCATAAAGGATCAGAACAAGAAGGCCGAGCAGAAGATCGCCGAATTGCAGGGCTTTATCGCAAGGTTCTCGGCAAACAAATCGAAGTCCCGTCAGGCTACCAGCCGCAGGAAGCTTCTTGACAAGCTCACCGTCGAGGAGATGCCCGCCTCCGGCAGGCGATATCCCTGGGTCGGCTTCAAGGCAGACCGCGAGCCGGGTAAGGACAGGCTGTTCGTCACCGAGGTCAGCAAGACCGTCGACGGCGTGAAGCTTTTAAACAACATAAGCTTTATCGTCGGAAAAGAGGACAAGATAGCCATCCTCGGCAAGAACGAGCTTGCAGTTACCATGCTGTTCAAGATACTCATGGGCGAGGAGGAGCCCGACTCCGGCACCGTAAAGTGGGGCGCGTCGACGACTCAGGCCTACTTCCCCAAGGATCACAACTCCTATTTTGAGAATTGCGACTATGACCTCATGGACTGGATGCGCCAGTTTTCCGAGGATAAGCGCGAAAGCTACCTGCGCACCTTCCTCGGCCGCATGCTCTTCTCCGGAGACGATGTGTATAAGCCCGTAAAGGTTCTCTCCGGCGGCGAGAAGGTCAGATGCATGATAAGCAAAATGATGCTCTCGGGTGCAAACTTTCTCGTGCTCGATCAGCCGACAAACCATCTTGACCTTGAAAGCATCGCGGCTCTGAACAACGGCCTTGAAGCATTTAAGTACAACATAATCTTCTCCAGCCACGACCACCAGCTCACGCAGACGGTCGCAAACCGCATAATCGAGATCACCGATGACGGCATTATCGACCGCATGTGCTCCTTCGATGAATACATGAACCTCACCGGCGGCACGATCCCCGAAAGGTAAATAAATTAAGCTGACAGGTGCCTTGCAGTTTTGACAGAGCTGATTTTTGCTCAGGCAAGGCAAAGCCCACAGAGAATACTGACGTATTTTCAAGGGTTTTAACGCAGCATGAGTGAAAATCAGCCTGCCAAAACCGGTAGGTGTTCAACTCCCGTCAGCTTAAACGAAAAAAGCACCCCATGGGTGCTTTTTTCATACCTCTATACCGGCATTTTTGAGTGTTTCGGCGCTGAGCTCGGAAAACGGGATTACATCGCCCGGCGTGTCGGGATGCTCGCCGAGGAGCTTTTCCATCCACACCATGTCGTACCATGTTCCGAATTTATAGCCGCACTTATAAAACCTGCCGACCATGCGGTAGCCGAGGTGCTCGTGATACTCGGCGCTGTTATTGGTAAGATGCTCGTCGGGCGTGTCCGTCCAGCCGATGCAGGCCTCGAGATTTATTATGCCCTGGGCTCGGGCGATGTTCTCCAGTGCTGTGTACAGCATTTTTCCGATGCCGATATGACGGCAGTCAAGGCGCAGATATATTGTCGTCTCCGCCGCCCGGTCGTAGGCTGCGCGGCCGACAAAGGGGCTTAAATAGGCATAGCCCAGAAGCTCGCCGTCCTTTTCCGCGACAATGTACGGATAATACGGGAGCTTGTGAACCATGCGCCCGGTAAACTCATCAAGGCTCGGAACGACGGTCTCGAAGCTTATGGCTGTGTCCTCGACATAGGGCGCGTAGAGCTCCAAAAGCTCGGCCGCGTCCGAGGGGCGCGCAACGCGCAGCTTTATATCATTCATTTTTGTCGCTTCTTCCGTAGATATATGCCATGCGGCGCATTTTACCGGCAAGAGCCTTCGTCGCACTGCCGGGCGTCATGCGCCATGCCCAGTTTCCGCCGACAGTGCCGGGTGTGTTCATTCGTGCGCTTGCGCCGAGGCCGAGAAGATCCTGCATCTGCGCGATGAAAAGCTCCGCTTTTGAGCGCATACCGGCGCGCAGCACTGCGTCGGCGAGGTCTGCGTCACCATCTATACCGAGATACTCTCGCGCGAAGGCGATCGTCTCGGGTTTTTCCTCGTCAATCCAGCCTCGCAGGGTGTTATTGTCGTGCGTTCCTGCGTAGCAGATGCAATTTTCGCTGTACCCGTGCGGCAGATAATCGCTCAGGCTTGCCGGATCGAATGCGAATTCGAGAACCTTCATGCCGGGCAGCCCGCTCTCGGCCAGCAGCCTGTGCACCTCGGGCGTGAGCACGCCGAGATCCTCAGCGATGAACAGAACGTTATTAAACCACGCGGTGAGCCTGCCGACAAGATCCATGCCCGGTCCGGGCCGCCACTGTCCCGGCTTTGCGCTCTCAGCGCCGCGCGGCACAGCCCAATAGCTCTCAAAGGCGCGGAAATGATCGATGCGCAGCGCGTCATACAGCCTCGAAGCACCGTCAACGCGGCGTATCCACCAACCGTATCCGTCGCGCCGCATCGCGTCCCAATCGTACAAGGGGTTACCCCAAAGCTGCCCGTCTTCGCTGAAATAATCAGGCGGCACGCCCGCGACCTCGACGGGGGCATTTTGCTCGTCCAGCAGGAAAAACTCCGGCTCTGCCCACACGTCGGCCGAGTCGAGCGCGACATATATCGGCATGTCGCCGATGATGCCTATGCCCTTTTCCCGCGCGTAGGCGCGCAGAGCGCTCCACTGGCGATAGAAAAGATACTGCACATAGGAGAAAAATTTTACATCTTCGTGCAGCTCGCGGGAGTATTTCTCCACGGCTTCAATGCGGTGCAGGCGGATATCCTCCGGCCATTCGTACCACGCGCTACCGTTAAAATGTTCCTTGAGCGACATGTACAGCGCGAAATCCGAAAGCCAGCGCGCATTATCGCGGCAAAACGCTTCAAACTCCGCATCCTTTCGCGCAAGTCCGCGCCGGGCTGCTCTGCGCAGCAGCGGCATGCGGTCTTCCCTCAGCGCATCGTAATCGACGCTTTCGGCACTGCTTCCCCGGTCGATCACGCAAACCTCAGCCTTTGTCAGCAGCCCGTCCTCGACGAGCATGTCGAGGTCTATGAAATACGCATTGCCGGCAAAGCTCGAAAAGCTCTGATACGGCGAATCGCCGCTCCCTGCAGGGCCGACGGGCAGTATCTGCCACCACGACTGTCCGGCCTCGGTGAGAAAATCTATAAACTCATATGCCGCCCTGCCGAGCGTACCTATCCCATGCTCCGACGGCAGCGAGAACAGCGGCAGAAGCACGCCGCAGCTTCGTTTTATGTTCATGCTATCACCTCGCTATGATACGGCTATTTTAGCCGCGCGGGCGCGGAAAATCAAGCGGCAATTTTACGTTGAACTCACGGCGGTTTATATGTATAATTAATTTGAAGATAAAAGGAGGATGCAGTATGATCTTATACTACACCGGAACGGGAAACAGCGCATACGCCGCGCGGAGAATAGCGGCTGATATCGGCGACGAGGCGGTGAACCTCTTCTCGCGTCTGCGCGAGGAGGACACCTCGCCCATCGAGTCGCAAAAGCCCTGGGTCATTGTCACCCCGACCTACGCATGGCGCGTTCCGCGCATCGTGCGAGACCGGCTTAATAAGACCGAGCTGCGCGGTTCCCGCGACATTTATTTTGTCATGACCTGCGGCAGCGAGAACGGCAACGCCGGGAGCTACGCGGAAAAATGGTGCCGCGGCAAGGGTCTTAACTTCAAGGGCTGCGCCGGGGTCGTGATGCCGGAAAACTACATCGTCATGTTCAAGGCGCCCTCTCCCAAAGAAGAGGCCGAGATCATCGTGCGCGCAAACGGCAGGATAGACACCCTCGCGCATAGCATCGCAAAGGGCGAAAGCTTCGTAAAGCCGCAGATAAAGCTCATAGACAGAATATACAGCGGGGTCGTAAACGACGCTTTTTATCCCGTGTTCGTCAATAGCAAGAAATTCCGCGCAACGGACGAGTGCATCGGCTGCGGAAAGTGCTCCGCTTTGTGCCCGACGAAAAGCATACGCATTGAAAACGGCAAGCCCGTCTGGAGCGAAGGCTGTACCCACTGCATGGCCTGCATCTGCCGCTGCCCGAAGCAGGCGATAGAATACGGCCGGCACACAAAGGGTCTGCGCAGATACTATCTTGACGAGTGACTCAAGACGCGGTAAAGTATAGCCATGGACATTATTTATTATGATAACAACATAATAGTCGCTATAAAGCCCGCCGGAGTCATATCGACCGACGAGCCGGGCGGTATGCCTTCACTTCTGCGTGAGGCACTGGGAAACGATACCGCGGATATCCGCACGGTGCACAGGCTCGATCAGGTCGTGTCCGGTCTTATGGTCTTTGCTCAGAACCCGGAGACCGCTTCGGAGCTCAGCCGTCAGATACGCATGGGCGAGTTTAAAAAGACATATCTTGCCGTCGTCCACGGCGTTCCGCAGGAGCGCAAGGGGCACATGGAGGATATTCTGCTCAGATCAAAGGAGCAGCGCAAGACCTTCGTCGTGAACAAGCCCTGCCGTGGCTCGCAGGAGGCCGTACTCGAGTACCGTCTGCTCGGCTCGAACGGCGAGATGAGCATGGTCGAGATAAGCCTCATCACCGGCCGCACGCATCAGATACGCGCGCAGTTTACGCATCGACGCATGCCACTGGTCGGCGACAGGAAGTACGGCGGACGCGACGAGGGCTGCAATATCGCCCTGTGGTCATACAGCATTGGGTTCACAAACCCCTCGACCGGCCGATTTATGACCTTCAAAGTAAAGCCGCCGAGGGATTTCCCTTGGACAGCGTTTGATACGGCAATAATGCCGAAATAAAAACCTGCGTTCCGCGGAACGCAGGTTTTTTATTCTTCATTTTTGAACGCGAAAAAGCGCTGGCCGATGTAGTTGAGCGCAACGAACAGCACCATGCCGCAGACCATTGCGACGTTTTCCTGCACTGTCACCCCAAAGCCAGACATGAGCGCCCTTATAAGCGGCTTTGCGGCACCGTAGGCTATCAGGTAGCAGGCGCTGATGTTCACGACAAAGCGCGCAACGACCTTCCAATCGCGCTTTTTATATCGGAAGGTATAATATTTATTGAGAAAATAGCTCAGTATGCTGCCGAAAAAATAGTTCGACGCGCTGCTGAGCCAATAGCTCATGCCGAAAACGTTATAAAAAACGAACATTATCGCCGTTCCGACTGCCGTATTTATAAGGCCGACCAGGACAAAGCGCAAAAACGTTTTGTCGGCAAATTTTTTTATCAGATCTTTCATAGGTCCATGTCCTTGCGCCGCTTTGATTAAGTGTTAATGATTATAGCACAAAAGCTCTCCATTAGGCCGGTTGAGATAAGAAAACACACGTCCGAAAAAGGCGGAGTATGCACGAATGTCATCGTTGCGGCGGCTTGATATACGCAAAGTATGCCTTCACCGCCGCGCCTTGACCTCGCACATGCTCCGTCTTTTCGGGTGCTCGCAGTTTTGAAGCTGAGATTTTTTGTTTCTGCAAGGATGAGGCCGCAGAGCATACTGACGTATTCTCAAGGTCTCAGACGCAGCAGATGCGGAAAAGATCGCTTCAAAACCGTATGTTTTCTTGTCTCAGCCGGCCTTTGGGAGCTTTTTCTTATCTGTTGCGCATTACGGTCTTCATTCTCAAGCCGTGGTCGAGGATGCTCTTGCGCAGGCGCAGACTTTTGGGGGTGACCTCAAGAAGCTCGTCATCGGCCAAAAACTCAAGGCACTGCTCAAGGCTCATCTGTCTGGGCGGGATGAGGCGCAGAGCCTCGTCCGAGCCGGAGGCGCGGGTATTGGTCAGATGTTTCGTGCGGCAGACGTTTACGGCGACATCATCCGACTTCGGGCAGACGCCGACGATCATGCCGGCATATACCTTCGTGCCGGGGGTGATGAACATCGCACCGCGCTCCTGCGCGTTCCAAATGCCGTATGCGACGGCCTCGCCGGTCTCGAATGCGATGAGCGAGCCCGTGTTGCGGCGTGCGATATCGCCCTTATACGGCTCGTACTTTTCAAAAACGGAGGCCATAATGCCCTCGCCCTTGGTGTCGGTCAAAAATTCGTTGCGATAGCCGAACAGGCCGCGCGACGGAACAAGATAGCTCAGCTTTACGCGGTTGCCGACGGGGGTCATCTCGACGAACTCGCCCTTACGCGCGCCGAGCTTTTCCATAACAGCGCCCATGTAGTCGGACGGAACATCGATAACGACACGCTCGATAGGCTCGCAAGTCGCGCCGTCTATCTCCTTATACAGCACGCGCGGAGGCGAGACCTGGAACTCATAGCCCTCGCGGCGCATGGTCTCGATAAGTATACTCAGGCTCATTTCGCCGCGGCCTGCAACGTTAAAGGAATCTGTCGCGCCGTCAACGTCGGTGACACGCAGCGACACGTCCTTAAGCGTCTCGCGGATAAGTCTGTCGCGGATCTGGCGCGAGGTGACGAATTTGCCCTCGCGGCCGGCAAAGGGGCTGTCGTTTACCGAGAAGGTCATCTCCAGCGTGGGAGCGGAGATCTTGACAAAGGGCAGAGGCTCGGCAAAGCCCTTCGCGCAGATAGTATCGCCGATGGTAATGTCGCCGATGCCGCTCATTGCTATGATATTACCCGCTGTTGCCTCGGTCACGGGAACCTTGTTCAGGCCGTCAAACTCGTACAGCGACACGGCCTTTGCCTTCATGGGGGCAGCGTCCGGCGCGTGATAGTTGCAAACCTCGATCTCCTGATTCTGCTTTATGACGCCGCGCTCGATACGGCCGATGGCAATGCGGCCGACGTACTCGTTATAGTCTACGCTGGAAACGAGCATCTGGAACGGGCTGTCGACATCCTGCTCGGGCTCGGGGATGTACTCCAATATGGTATCGAACAGAGGCTTGAGATCCGTGCCCGGAACCTCGGGCGAGTAGCTCGCCGTACCCTGGCGGCCGGAGCAGAACAGCATCGGGGAATCGAGCTGCTCGTCGGTCGCGTCGAGATCCATAAGAAGCTCGAGCACCTCGTCGATGACCTCATGGATGCGCTGGTCGGGGCGGTCGATCTTATTGACGACAACTATGACCCTGTGGCCGAGCTCAAGCGCGCGCGACAGGACGAATCTCGTCTGCGGCATAGGCCCCTCGGCCGCGTCAACAAGCAGGATAACGCCGTTGACCATCTTGAGTATACGCTCGACCTCGCCGCCGAAATCGGCGTGTCCCGGGGTGTCGACGATGTTTATTTTCGTATCGCCGTACTGCACGGCGGTATTCTTCGCCATGATGGTGATTCCGCGCTCGCGCTCAAGGTCGTTGGAGTCCATGACTCGCTCAACTATCTCCTGATTTTCGCGGTAAACGCCGCTCTGCTTGAGCATCTCGTCGACAAGCGTGGTCTTGCCGTGGTCAACGTGCGCGATGATCGCAACATTTCTGAGTTTCTGCATTTAAACTCAACTCCTAATCAAAATTCAACACAAAAATATATTTTAGCACCACAACCCCCAAATTACAAGACTTTTTGGAGGCGAATTGGGGCTGTATTGATACGTTTTTTGCGCTTGCCCGACCGCAGAGTACGGTGGAAACCGTAAAAAAACGGGCGGGCAATGCCCGCCCCTACATATAGATTTAAGTTCCGACCAAGACCGCAACGCCGTAGGGCGATGCAAGCACAGTTTCGTCGGCAGCTTCGACACCGGGCAACCGCAATCACCGTATCCGTAGATGCGTCCGTGCGCCTCTGAAAAATCACATTTTGGAGGGGGCGGAGACGCCGATCACGGACAGGGACAGGGCGATGACCTTGCGGACGGTGTCGGCAAGGCACAGACGCGCGTTGAGCACGCCCTCCTCCGCGCCCTTGATGCGGCAGGCTGTGTAGAACCTGTGGAAGCGGGCGGCGAGCTCCGTGACGTACTTGTTTATGCGGCTGGGGTCATAGTCGCGCGCTGCGAGGCGGATCTCCTCGGGCAGCAGGGCGATCTGCTTTATGAGCTCAAGCTCCTGCTCGGTCGTGAGAAGCGACAGATCGACGCTGTTTATATCGGGCACATCGTGACCCTCGGCCTTGAGCGCCGAGATCATGGTGCAGATCCTCGCGTGGGCGTACTGAACGTAGTAAACGGGGTTTTCGCTGTCCTGACGAACGGCAAGGTCGAGGTCAAACTCGACGGGCGACTCGGGACGGGAGTTGAAGAAATAGCGCGCAGCGTCAACGGGGATCTCATCAAGAAGGTCGGAGAGCGATATCGCCTTGCCGGTGCGCTTTGACATGCGAACTACCTCGCCGCCGCGCGTGAGCTTGACAAGCTGCATGAGCACTATATCGAGCCTGTGCTCGCCGTCGAGACCGAGCGCGTCCATCGCGCCCTTGAGACGGGCGACGTGGCCGTGGTGATCCGCGCCCCAGACGTTTATGACCTTGTCAAAGCCGCGCTGCTCGAATTTGTTGCGGTGGTAGGCGATATCGGCAGCAAAATAGGTGTAGAAGCCGTTTGCGCGGCGCAGGACATCGTCCTTGAGCTCGAGCTTTTCGATATCTTCGGGCTTTTTGCCCGCTGCAAGGAGCTTGTCCGAAAGTATCTTCGAGGTGTGCAGCCACAGTGCGCCGTCCTTTTCATAGGTGTAGCCGGCCTCGGTGAGCTTCTGCACGGAGTCGGCGACATAGCCGCTTTCATGCAGGCTCGACTCGAGGAACCACTGATCGTATTCGATGCCGTAGCGCGCAAGATCGCGCTTCATCTTCGGCAGATTCACCGACAGGCCGAACTCGGCCATCATCTTGTGGCGCTCGGCGGTGGGAAGCTCGAGCCAGCTGTCGCCGTACTTTTCGCAGAAGAGCTTGGCCAGCTCCTTTATATCATCGCCGTGGTAGCCGTCCTCGGGGAACTCGACGGCGTCCTCGCCTTTTAAAAGCTGGATGCTGCGAGCCTCAATGCTGCCCGCGAATTTTTCAATCTGATTGCCGGCATCGTTAACGTAGAACTCGCGCCAGACGTCGTAGCCCGCGCGGGAGAGCACGGAGGCCAGCGCGTCGCCCAGCACGCCGCCGCGGGCGTTGCCCATGTGCATGGGGCCGGTGGGGTTTGCGGAGACGAACTCGACCATGAGCTTTTTGCCCTCGCCGATATTGCAGTTGCAGAAGCTGTCACCCTCCTCGGCGACGTTTTTGAGAACGTCGGAGTACCACTTGCCGCCCATGCGGAAGTTCATAAAGCCGGGGCCTGCAACGTCAACGCTTTCAAACCAGCTGCCGTCGAGCGCCATGTTGGCGACGAGGGTCTCGGCCACCTTGCGCGGCGGCATGCGCATGAGCTTTGCGCTTGCCATGGCGTAGTTTGCCGCATAGTCGCCGTTTGCGGTATCCTTGGGTATCTCGACGCTGCCGCCGAGCGTAATTTCCGCGGGCAGCTCGCCCTTTTCGGCGGCTGCGAGATATGCCGCGTTCACGAGCTCCGCGACCTGCTGTTTTGCCTTCTGTATCATATTTGCCATATCATTTATCCTCTCAGCTTCTGAGCTTGACGCTCATATTCAGTATATTTCTGCTTGCGACGGTGTGCTCCATGTTGACAACGTAGTCGATGCTCAGATCTCCGCCAAGATCGTCAAAGCTTGCCCTGACCTTGCGCGTTTCCACGCCGAGCGTCGCCGCGCCGAAGCGCGTATCGTAAAGGAATCTGTCCTTTTCGCCCTCGCGGAAGACCATTTTCGTGTTGAGCATGCCCTTACGCTCGACGGTTATCGCGTCGGGCGTGATGTCTACGGTCGTGCAAGTTCCCTCAAGACCCGTGAGTTCGCTTTCGCGGTAGTATATCTGATATCCGTTCTCGGTGCGGCAGTAAATGCCGTCGGTAATAAACTCGATCGTCTCGGCGTCCGGCTGCATAAAGCCCTGAACGCCGGTTATCTTAATAACTGCATTCATACTCTCGCCCTCACTCGTCCAAGGCAAACGGCTCGACGAAATTGACCTCACTTTTGAGCTTATAGCCGAGCATGACCGGCGCAAGAGCCTCGAAATCGGCGGTGCTGCCGCTCGTATAATAGCTCTCGCTTCCGCCGGACGCGGCGAGCAGATCGTTTTCACGCAGATACCGGGCAAGGCGCTGCGCGGACGCGTCGGCCGCGCCGACAAGAATAACGGCCGAACCGAGATACTCGCTTATCGCGTCTGCGATGAGTCCGTAATGCGTGCAGCCGAGCAGCAGCGCTCCGATGCCCTTTAAGGGCTCGAGCGAGCGAGCGACAACGTCCCGCACGACAGGGTCGGAGGGCAGGTAATGTCCGCTCTCGATCATCGGAACGAATTCGGGACAGGCAAGCGCCGTGACATTCGCGTCGGGCGCAAGGCGGCTTATCTCCGTTTGGAACGCACCGCTTTCGATGCTCGTTTTCGTCGCGATAACGCCGAGCTTTTCCCTGCCCGTTTCGGCAAGCATTTCAGCGCCCGGAGTGAGTACGCCGACGGTCTTTGTCGCGTTCGCGGCGAGGATATCCGGGGCGTTGCTGGATATCGTTCCACAGGCGGCAAGGATGACCTTAACATTGAAGCTCTCGGCAAAGGCGATATTCTGACGCGCGATTTTCCGCATCTGTTCACGCGGCCTTCCGCCGTAGGGCATGCGCCCTGTATCGCCGAAGTATATTATATTTTCATCCGGCAAAATTCGCCTCAGTTCGCGTACGGCCGTCAGGCCGCCGAGCCCGGAGTCGAACACGCCGATGGGTCTGTTGTCCATTGCACACTATCTCCATTATATAGCTTAAACTATAACTATAATATAATATGACAACTTGTTCAAAATTACAAGGATTTTATTGTGGCAAAGAGGCAGTCTATCTGATATAATGAATCTATAACGATGACGGGAGGCGAAGCTTTGAACATAGATCTTACCGAAAAAGAATTCCGCAGGCTTCTGGACCTTGTTTATATAGGCAACTGGATACTCAACTCCACAAGGACGACCGACCGCTTTGAGGACTATGACATCGTACAGGAAAAGTTATTCTCACTATGCTCGAAAAACGGCATGAAGAGCCTCGTTCAGCTTTGGCACGGACACGTTTTCCCCTCGCGCGCATACGAGGACGGCGGCATACACGAGGCCATCGCCGACTATGAGGATGCCGTGTTTTTCGACATTCTGGCCGAAGAGCTCGCTCGGCGCGACCTCGGCGAAGACTGCGACGATCTTGCTGCGCTCACCGCGCGCATGGATGAATACATGGACGAATTTGAGGCAAACGGCGTTGAAAACCTGACGCTGGACGTATAGCTGCGAAATTTTCGGAAAATATAAATGCATCGGGGTGACCCGGTGCATTTTCATTTCTATCGAGGTTTCGGCATGAACATGACAAACGACGAATACCTGCGGTATTCAGACTCGCACCAGCCGCGCTCAAAGTGTGCGGGCAATATGCTAAAGGCCTTTTTTGTCGGCGGGCTCATCTGCTGTCTGGGCGAGGCGATAATGAGCCTTTACACGCACTGCGGTCTTGAAAAGGCCGCGGCTGCGAGCGCAACGAGCGCAACGCTTGTTTTCCTCGGCGCGCTTTTGACCGGGCTCGGGCTTTACGACCGCATCGCGCGCTTTGCCGGCGGCGGCACCCTCGTTCCGATAACGGGCTTTGCAAACTCCATGGTCGCTCCGGCACTGGAGTTCAAGACCGAGGGCTTCATAAGCGGCACGGCGGCAAAAATGTTCATCATCTCGGGGCCGGTGATCGTCTACGGCATCACGGCCAGCGTCATATACGGCCTGATACTTTGCGTTTTTGGAGGATAAGGATAACATGAGCAAAAAATCTAAAAAACACGGCGATCTGCCCTCGGGCGAGAATGTTGCGCCGCAGGACTTTCGCGGCCGCGACGGGCATGTCAAAGACCCGCGCCGCGTAAAAGCCCCCGACGGCATATCCGGTGACTGGGGGAAGTAAAAAAGTCCGTTCCACTGGAACGGACTTTTTCTATTGTCTTCTCATCTGCCGCAGGAACAGCACGACCGAAAATATCACAGCGACGGCGGCGTAGGCAATGACCCACGCAAGATCGGGCCGGATATCGCCGAATTTCCCCGCGCAGACGGCTTGCTCGACCCGTACCGCGTGGCAGAATGGCAGAAGCTCTGCGATCTTCTTAAACGCGCCGCTCACGAGGTCGAGGTCGAACCATATGCCCGAGAGCCAGGCGGTGAGGTTAGTCAGCAGCGCGCCGCACATGCCGCCGACCTGTTTTACGTTAAATACGCTTCCGCACAAAAGGCCGAGCGCGATGAAAAACACCGCAGCCGGAATTGTCATGAGCACCGCCCACAGGACGTTTACCGTGATCTCCATGCCGAGGAAAAACGCCGTTATGAAGCACACAACGGCCTGAGCCAGCGCGATGGGCAGAATCGGCAGCGTGTAGCCGAAGATGAAGTCCGCGGCGGTCAGCGGTGTCGTATAAAGCCGCTGCAAAAGTGCGCTTTCGCGGTCCTTCGCGATGAGCGTTGCGGAGAAAAGCGTCATAAACGACAGGCCGAATATCGTCATGCCCGGCGCGAGCTTTTCTATCTCAAACAGCGAGACGGGCACATTTGCCTGAATTGCCGACAGCAACAGGATGAGAACGACGGGAAAGCCCAGTCCGAAGCCGAGGTTTACGGGGTCGCGCAGTATCTCCTTTGCCGTGCGTGAGGAAAAGGTCAGCATCTTCATTTGCTCTCCCCCTTTACTATTGCAACGAACGCGTCCTCAAATTTTTCCTTTCCCGCCAGTGCCTTGAGCTCCTGCGCCGTGCCGAGCGCCAGAAGCCTGCCGCCGCGCATGATGCCTATGCGGTCGGACAGCTCCTCGGCCTCCTCCATATAGTGCGTCGTGAGTATTATGGTCTTCTTGCCCTTGAGAGCGCGCACGGTGTCCCACAGCTCGCTGCGCGCGATAACGTCGAGTCCCAGCGTCGGCTCATCGAGAAACAGTATCTCCGGATCGCCCGTGAGCGCCATGGCTATGCTGAGCCTGCGCTGCCAGCCGCCGGATAGCTTGCCGGCCTTGCGGGGCATGACCTCATGAAGCTCGAATTCTTCGCACAGCGCATTTACCCTTTCGCGCGTTTTTTCCTTTGACATCCCGTGCACGCCGCACATGAGCTCCAGATTTTCTCTAACCGTCAGATTCGGCGCGACCGCCGTCTCCTGCGGAGATACGCCGATGATGCACTTTACCTCATTCGGCTGCGAAACGATACTCTTTCCGCCGAGGTACGCCTCGCCCGACGTGGGCGCTGTCAGGCACGAGAGCATTTTTATCGTCGTGGTCTTGCCCGCGCCGTTTACGCCCAGAAGCGCAAACAGCTCGCCCTGCCGGACGCTGAGCTCAAGCCCGTCGACGGCGGTGAGCTCCTTATATTTTTTCGTAAGTCCCGTTATTCTTATTGCACCCATCATTTTTCTTCCCCGCACCAGCGCGCCTTCAGTCCCTCATACGCATCGGTCAGCGCGCGGCTTATGTGCCCCTCTTCCCAGTCGAGATAATTTGTCACTATCATGGTTGCAATACCGTGGACAAATATCCACATCTCGAGGTGGAAAAGTCGCGCGTCCTCCTCGCTCAGCCCCGTATTGCGGGAAATTATCGCTATGATATCATCTATGCTGTCATCCTTTGCGTCTATGCGCTCATCCGTCCTGTCGCGCATGAAAAGAAGCTTGAACAGCTCTTTTTCCTTGCGGGCAAAGGCAATATACGCCATGCCGCTGGCCTTATAGGGCTTATATATGCCGCGCATCATCTCGGTGCGCAAAAAGCTCTGATACTCGGCGTTGGCGGCGAGCATCACCTCATTCTGCACCTCCTGCATATTCTCGAAAAGCCCGAACACAGGCTTTGCCGATGAGCCTAATTCAGCTGCCAGGCTGCGTGCCGTGAGCGCCGTCATTCCGCCCTCACGCACTATATCCAGCGCAGCAGCAATGATCTCCTCGCGTGAAAATTTTACTCTTGGCGGCATCGATATCACTCCTTTTGCTTGCGCAACACGCGTTGCGCAACGTTTGTTCTTATTATAAGCACTCTCCCGCCGCTTGTCAATGTTAACAGCCAGTTTGTTGACAAAAAAATTCTCCGATGTAGAATGGTATCATCAACATCGGAGGTTTGAGCGTGAAGAACAACAAACGTGAAGAGGACGAGGAGATACGCCGAGCGAAGGCGAATATCCGCACGGGATTTATAATCGCGGTAATCGTCATTGCGCTGCTCGCGGTCATCGCCTTTGTCATGATAGGGCTCACGAGCGCCGTTACATCTTCGTGGCCAGATATGGGAGCCGCCGTGATACCCGATCTCAATACTACACATAAGCCAATATAAAAACTCGGCAGGAATTTTCCTGCCGTGTTTTTTAATACTCTTCCATCATTTCGCGCGAATCCATATCGCCGTGCTCGGCGGCTATGCGATACCAGCGCATAGCCTCGTCACTGTTCTGCTTCACGCCCGAGCCGAGAGCATAGCAGTCTCCGGTCATGCGCATACAGTCAACGTCTCCGTGCTCCGCGGCTTTTTTGAACATTTCAAAGGCCTTTTTCGGATTTTCCTTGACGCCGAAACCGTTATAATAGCAGCCGCCGGCAAGGCGCATGGCATCGACATTGCCGTTTTCCGCCGCGATCTTCATCCAACGAAAGGCCTCCGCGGGATCGGTCATCGTGCCCTCGCCGTTTGCGTAGCACACGGCAAGATCGTGCTGAGCGTCGGGGTGCCCCATCTCAGCCGCATTTTTGAACCACTCGAACGCCGCCTGCGGATTCGGGAATGTGCCCTCTCCGCGGTCATGGTTGAGCGCCGTTTTGTACATGGCGTCGACTACTCCGGCCTCGGCGGCACGCTTGAAGCGGGCAAAGGCCTCCTCCGGGTTTTTCTTCGTGCCGAAGCCCTGCTCGGAGCACAGTGCGCAGATATACATTGCCTCGATGTCACCTGCATCCGCCGCTGCCAGCGCCCACTTATAGCACTCTTTTTCGTTCTTGGACACGCCCGTGCCCTTCTGATAGCACACGGCGAGGTTGAGCATTGCCTTGACGTGGCCGAGCTCTGCCGCGCGCTTCAAGAAGTCGAATGACTTTTTCTCATCAAGCTTTGCAAAGCTCACACCGCAGCGGAAAAGTACCTCCGGCAGCATCTCGGCTTCAACAAGGCCGAGGGCTATCGCCTCGTCGTAATACGCGGCAGCTGCGGGATCATCCTCATTTTCATAGGCCGACGCGCCTTTTTTGCGCAGCGCCATGCTCTTTTCGTCATCCGAAAGAGCCGAGCCCATTATTTTTTCTATGTCGGCAAAGACATCTTCTATCTTCAGCTTTTTATATTCGGTCATGGTGCACCTCACTAATCGTTCGCGGCAACCGTGTATTCGGCAGCCTTTACAGTGCCGTCTGCGTCGACCTGGATTCTGAACAGTGTCGAGCCGACGGTGAACTTATAAGTATCGCCCGACTGAGTATACTCGATGCCGTCCATGAGCTCAAGCGCCTCGTCACCCTTCATTCCGATCTTTACGCCCTGCGGATTTGAAACGGTGTCGTCGGCGAGGGTTATGCCGGTGACGCGCTCTGTTCCGTCGACGTCGTTTACCAGCACCTCAAAGCCGTCATAGTAATAAAATTTATCCTTGCCCTGATATGCGCAGCTGTTCGATTCGAAGGTGCTGACGGGCTCTCCGAGGGCGGAGAGCACCTCGTCGGCCGCATCAAAGATGCCGAACTTAACATCACCCGAAGTATAGTACAGCTCGCCGTAATCGGCCTTATACTCGGTCTTTGTTTCGGTTTCCTGGTCTCCGCCGTTATCCGAGCATGCGCAGAGCGCGAAAACGCACATGACGGCAAGGATGATCGCGATTATTCTTTTCATTTTTTCTCCCCCAGTGTCCAGCTTTTAAGATATCCGTATTCTTTAAGCTCCGCCTTCTGCGCGGCGAGGAGCTCATAATATGCCTCGCTCTTTGCCTCCCAGTCGGCGGCGATTGCTTCATCGCTGCGTCTGTCCGGCACGCCGTATTTATCGGCGAGAATGTCGGCAAAATAGCGCGAGAGCTTTTCCGCGCCGTAGATGTTAAGGTGCAGCCCGGCATCGTATGTGTCGGTCTGCATGTCTATGCCGATCTCTTCGGAGGCATTCAAAAGATTTATGTAATCAAGGCCGTGTTTGTCGGCATAGGAGCTTATCTGCTCATCCCACTCGGCATACCAGTGCGGCCACAGGCTCGGCGATTTTATGAGCACGAGCGTCGCTCCGTTAGCATCGCACAGCTTCTGCATTTTGTCAAGGTATTCCCAGCATGTGTCGCCGATCGTATAGTCGTCCAAAACCGGGGCTGTCGGCAGCTTTGTCATGGGCTCGACGTCCGCCCGCATGAGGTAGCCGGCTATCGTCACACTCTCGCGGCGAAAGGCGTATTCAAAGTCCTCGGCCGTTAGCTCCGACCAGCGCGAGTGATAGCGCAGGAACGGGATAAGATAGCTAATCACGTCCTCATCCTCGGTCATGGAGGCCTTTATCGCGTCGATCTTATGCTTTGACAGCGGCATACCGTCAAGTGTCATGCGGTTATACGCCTCGCTCTGCGGCGTATCGTACTTCATCGACTGGACGTTATACACAACGACCTTCGGGCTTTCGCGCTCGAAAACCTCCTCCAGCAGATAATACGACTGCCAGATAAGCTGCTGCGCCGAGCCTCGAATATAGCTTGTTATGCCCTTTTCCTCCCACAATGTGACGGGTGAGAAGTTTTCATAGACCTCGCAGTCGCCGACGAATATGACGTCGTGAGAGTTTTGCTCGTCGTAATACTCCCGCGTCATCGCGCCCTCCAAAACGCCGGACATGTACTTCGGTTCCAGTACCCTTCCGAGCAGCCAGACGGCAGCGCAAAGCAGCACAGCAAAGGCAACAAGGCAGACAATATGCAGTTTTTTATTGCTTTTTCCGCTCATTTTTCGCCTCAGAACTGATTATAGATAAACTGCGACGCATCGTAGCCCACACCGTAAGCTCCCAGGGTGAGGACAGCGATGGCGAGAACAAAGAACGCCGCGTAGCTCAAAACAGGCTTTTCCCACAGCACCTCGCGCACGCTGCCGCGCTTTTCCTGCACGCAGGAGACGGCGAACATGACGATAACGCCGCAAAACGCGACGATGTAGTCTGCGCCCGTCAGCCCCAGCTGCAAAAGCGTTCCTGAAAACGCCTCGCGCCAGTTAAAGTCGGTAAACACCGTGCCTATCGCGCGGAAGGACACTGTTACGTCGCGATAGCAGTCGAGAACGCGCAGCGAGCACATGAGCAGGAATGTTCTGAGCGTTTCAAACACCCTGTAACCAAAGCCGGAGACAAGCTTTTCGTGCTTTGCGCGAAAGCGCTGCGAAACGGGCTTAAACTCCTCGGCAAGCAGGATGAAAAAGGCGTTGAGAAGTCCCCACACGACGAAGTTCCACGCAGCTCCGTGCCAAAGGCCGGTGAGGAACCATGTAACGATCGTCGAGACATACACCGACAGCTTTCTTCCGAAGCCGTCGGATATTTTTTTGCGCGCGCCTTTTGAGAGCTTCAAAAGCCACGGCGCGACGGACAGCGGATAGAAGATATAATCCTTGAACCATGTGCCCATCGAAATGTGCCAGCGCCGCCAATACTCGGCGATATTGCGCGAAAAGTACGGGCGAATGAAGTTTTCCTTCACGCTTATACCCAGCACCTGCGCTATACCGATAGTGATATCTATGCCGCCGGTGAAGTCGGCGTAGAGCTCGGCCGCGTACAGAACCGCGCCTATGAAAACATACGCGCCCGTGTACGCCTCGGGATCGCCGCACAGCGCGGTCACGGCGACAAGCAGCCTGTCGGCAATGACGAGCTTTTTAAAATAGCCCCACAGTATGCGCTGAAGTCCGAAGGATATCTGCTTGAAATCGGCCTTATGCCCGGCAAAAAGGGTATCCTTAAGGTCGCCGAAGCGCGAAATGGGTCCCTGAATGAGCAGCGGGAAAAACGATGTAAACAGCGCAACGCGCAGGATATTCTTCTCCGGCTCGACCTTTTCCCAATACACGTCGATAACATAGCTGACGGTCTGGAAGGTATAAAACGATATGCCGAGGGGCAGCACCCAGTCAACCGCCGCGATACCGGCAGAAAAGAGCGAGTTTACGTTATTTATCAGGAAGTTTGTATATTTGAGTGCGGCGAGTATGCCGAGATCGGCAACAAGCGCCAGCACAAATATCAGCTTGCGGCGCTTTTCGCACTGCTTTTTGTATGCCTTGCGTTCGGGGCGCTCAAGCGTCTTGCCCTCGGGAGAGGATAAAAACGCCTTTTGCTTCTTAAGCGACACACCCATGAGGTTGGTCGCCGCCCACGAGATGACGACCGTCGCCGCCATGAAGCACAGACCCTTCCAGCCCGCGCAGGCATAGAATACTATGTCCGCGGCGAGAAGCAGCAGCCACTGAAAGCGCCTGGGTATCACATAGTACAGCGCAAAAAGCACTGCCAAAAAGGCTATGAAGCCATAGGACGTGAAAAGCACGGCTTATTCGTCGAGCAGGCGGTTTACCATGCTCAGCATGGCTTCGGCGGAGTTAAAATTCTCGGGCACGATATCGCGCGCGGGAATGGTTATATCGAAAGCGTCGGAAAGCTCCGCAATAATGGTAACGATATCGAGGCTTTCGAGAATGCCGTCGTCAATGAGCGTCGTGCAGTTTTTAAAGTCTGCATCCAGGCCGAGGCCGTCGAGTATTTCAAGTATTTCGTCCATAGTCACATCTCCATTAGTGAATTTCTGTCTATCTTGCCGTTTTCCAAAAGCGGCAGAGCATCGAGTCGCTTTATTTTTGACGGCAGCATGTACCGCGGAAGCATTCCCCGCAGGTATCTGCCAAGCGTCTTTTCGTCGGCAGAGCCCATATAGAACATGCTGAGCTTGCCCTTTTCCTTATTAAACAGGCAGCACGAGCGCACAACGCCCTCACAGCCGTCGGCACAGGCCTCGATCTCGCCGAGTTCGAGGCGGTGACCCATGTTTTTTATCTGATGATCCTTGCGCGAGACAAACACCAGCTCGCCGCGCGCGTTGAGTCTTCCGAGGTCTCCCGTGCGGTATATAAGCTCGGGATAGTGCGGATTTAAGGGGTTTTGCGTAAACGCAGCCGCAGTACGCTCGGGATCGTCAAAATATCCGTGCGTGAGCGCCGTGCCGCGGATGCAGATCTCGCCCGTTTCGCCGGGGAGCGCCCGCGTATCGTCGTCGCGCAGCAGCATAAAGCCGGTGTTGTCAAACGGACGCCCCACCGGGATGGGCTCGCCGTCTTCAAGCGCTCGGTCAACGACGAAGTAAAACGACATCCCCGTCGCCTCCGTCGGACCATAGAGGTTAATAAACTTCGCGCCGGGGCAGGCCTCCTGCCAGAGCTTCAGCTGCCTTACGGGGAATACCTCGCTGCCGAAGCAGACCGTGCGCATAAATTGGGGCTTTATATCCTCAAACGCGCCGAGACCGGATATTATCGTCAGCGCCGAGGCGACCCAGCACAGGGTGTTGACCCTGTGCTCGTTTAAAAATTCCACGGCTCTTATAGGGGACATGAATATGCTCTGCTGCATGAGATAGGCCGTCGAACCGCATTTTATGACAGACAAGAGCTCCTTCATGCACGCATCGACATACAGCGGCACCTGCATGGCAAATACGCTGTCCTCATCCGCTCCGATGACCGGGCACAGCGCGTTTGCGTAGTCTATGAGCGCCCTGTGGCTGCCCGTAACGCCCTTGGGAACGCCGGTGCTGCCGGAGGTGAAGACAATATACGCAGGGTCTGTGTCGATGCTCTGCGCCCGCACTGCACTCAGCGCCGCGGCGTTTTCCTCAGCGGAAAACAGCTCCTCGGCAGCTATCACGCTGCCCTCGTGTGCGAGAGACGCGGCAAGCTCGTGGGTGCTGTCGTCAATGATGACCGCTCTCGGCTTGAGTTTGCCGAGGATCATTTGCAGCCTGAACAGCGGCATGGACGCATCCAGCGGGACGTAATAGCACCCTGCATAGATAGCGGCAAAGAACGCGGCTATCGTCCTCGGCGCTTTTTTCATGAACACCGCGACCGGCTCGTTTTTAAGTCCGCGCTCTATAAGCGCACTGCCTCCGGCGCGGGAGAGGCGCAAAAGCTCCGAAAAGCTCAGGCTCTCCTCCCCGTCGGAAAAAGCGGTCTTGCAGTCTAAGCGCGTCGCGCTGTTTTCTAAAAACTCAAGTACGTTTTTCATTATCAGTTCATCGAATACGGTATTGTCTCGACAGCCGGGTACAGCGTCGTGTCAAAGCGCCAATACTGCTGACTGTATTGCACGAGCTCCTCGCTCGTTTTCATGAAGCATCTGAGCTTCTCCGGGCCGACATTGCAGCTGTCGAAGTGGTACCAGCCCGTGCCGAGGTTGACAAGGCACCAGAAGTGCTGCGTTCTGCCGCCTATGCGCTCAACGCTGAGCACCTGGCAGTCGATCTTCTGCAGGAGGGCATAGCTTGACGAGTAGAAGGTGAAGCAGTCGCCCACGCCCTCGGTCAGACCGCGGTAGGCCTCGCTCTTCCAGTCGGTCTTGTCGGAGGTACCGGTATAAATGATATTGCCGTAGCAATAGTCATAGATCGCAGCCGCCTGCTCGGAAACGGTCATATCGTCGGTAAGTATCTCCTTAAGCACCTTGTCGACGACCTCATCGAGCTTTTCGTCGCTTATCTTCTTTTCGATGAATGTAAATTTCACCGTAACAGACGAGGTGTTGCCCTCGTGGTCGGTGGCCGTATAGGTAACGTCATAGGTTCCCGCAGTTTTGGCATCGACCTTGGACTTGTCGACATCCAGCGTCGGCTCGGGATCCGCGTTATCCTCGGCAAAGACCTCCTTGAAGTAGGACACGGCTTCGCCGACATAGCAGTATCTGTCGCGTGCGGCATAGATAGTGGGCGCGGTCTTGTCCGGAGATATGACCGCCTTGGCATCCACCGTCGTCTCGTTTCCGAAGCGGTCGGTGAGGATTATCTGCACCGCCTGCTCGCCCTCGACGCTCCAGTCGGGCTCGTTTACGAATCTCGCCGTCACCCTTGACATGTCGGAAAGATTGGTGACAAATTTTATCGGCTCACAGTAGTAGCCCGTGCTGCACCGGCAGTCGATGCCCTCAGCCGTGGGAGCGACGGTATCCTTTATGACGACGCCGACGGTTATCCTGTCATCGTCCTTGGAGAAAACCATGGCGTGCGCGCCGAGAGCGGTGCGCTCAAATGCCGCGCTTTCGAGCTTATATCCGGCGTAGTCCTCGCCCAAAGCGGCGAGAACGTCGCTTTCCGTTACCATGTCCATCGATGCTTCAAGCTCCGCTATCGCGTCGCAGACGATGATTTTGCATCTTGTATCGCTGCTGTTTCCGGCATCGTCTGTCGCCTTTATGCCGCAGGAGACAGTTCCGACCTTCGAGAGAATCGGCTCGGAGGTGAACTCATAGCTTACCTCGCTCGCGTCACCGTTGCTCAGGGCAATATCCTTTGCCTCAATCTTTCCGTCCTTGAGCACCGCCACGGGGATCATATCGGGCGCAGGCGCGGTGGTGTCGACAATGCGCAGGGTCGATGTGTAGGTCTTCCCGTCAAACTCGACCTTGACCTCATAGTCGCCGAGTTCATCCCAGGCTATCTCATCAAGATCGGTGACAAACTTCGCGTCGTCGCGCTCAACGACCATGAAGTCCTTGAGCTGCGGCCTCGGTTGACCGGCCTCGTGCTCCAAAACGTCGACAAGGCCGAGTACCTTGACGGTGAGCTTTGCCGTGCGGCTGTTGCCGCAGGCGTCTTCGAGCTTTATGCTGCAATCATAAACACCCGCCTCACCGTAGCTCGGCTCGTTGACCCACGCCGCCGTAAACTCCGACGCATCCTCAACGTCACCGAGCGCTTCCTTTGCGTCGAGCGACTTATCGTCTATCGTTATACTTATCTCGGTAGTGTCGGTCGTGGGAGCCTTCGTATCGCGCACGATGAGAAGCTCCGGGCGCACCTTGCCGCCGCTTTTGACCTTTAATATGTATGTGCCCTCTTTGGTCTCGCTGACATTCACATCGCCGACATAGCTTGCTTCCGCGCCGTTTTTCATGAATGCCGAGGCATCCGGCGCTCCGCCGCCGAGTTCGACCTTGAGGTACAGGTGCCGTCCGCCGTAAACGACGAACACGAACAGCGCGGCTATTACAGCGAGCGCGAGGATCACGCACAGCGCGACAACAAGCCCCTTTTTGCCACCGCTTTTCTTTTTGTTCTTCTGCGGTTTGGAATGCCTGCCTTTTCGGCCTTTTTTCTCCGCCTGAGGTATCTCCTCGGACGGTATTTCGTCTAAAACAGTGTTTTCATCCATACATCAATGCCTCCGTAAGGTACATTTCGACAAATATACATATTACCACACTTTATTCACATGCTCAATGCCTTTTTTATTAACAAAAAGCCGTTGAATTGCCAATTATATAGTGGTATAATCCGAGAACATTCATTTCTCGCAGAAGGAGAAAAGCATGAAGAGGATAATTGCATTCATACTGTGCCTTGTTATGGCATTTTCGCTGTGCGCCTGCAAGGGCGAGGAGTCCAAGCCCGCCGCTCTGCCCACGGCGGAACCGACTCCGGAGAGCAGCTACGCGCCCGTGAGCTTTGAAAATCACGGCAAACGCAGCACCGTCACCGCGCTTCCGCAGAAGGTCGTGACAGCAGGCCCCAACTGCACAGAGGTATTCTGTGCGTTAGGTCTTGAGGATAAGGTCGTCGGCAAGTGCATGGAAAACCACTCACTGGGTGCCCTGACAGAGTATAGTGCCGCGGTCGACTCTATCCCCACGCTCAGCGTCGGATATCCCACGGCGCAGCAGATAATAGACAGCGGCTGCGACTTTCTCTACGCAAGCTCCTGGATATTTGACGACGAGCTGACGGTCGCGCAGCTTGAAAAGGCGGGCATCACGGTATACGTCAGCGAAGCCGGGACGATCGAGGCCGTGTGGCAGGAGCTGCGCGCTCTCGGCAAGGTGTTCCTTGTGGACAACATTGAGGAGATAGTAAGCGAGCAGTGCACACGGCTTGAGGCCATAACGGATAAGCTCGGCGAGATAACGGAGCCGAAAAGTGTTTTCGTTCTCGACAGCTTTATAGGCGATGAGCTCTACACGGCGGGCAGCACAAATATCGAGTCTGCTTACATAGCCGCGGCGGGCGGCGTGAACGCCGCAGGCGAGCTGCTCACAAAGGACTGGGACGCGGTCGAGATCTCAGCCGTTGTCGCTGCCGACCCGTGGTGCATCGTAATCCACGACTACGAGGGCTCGAGCTATGACGATAAGGTCGCGGCTCTGAAGGCCGATCCAACGCTTTCACAGCTCGATTGCGTGAAAAATGAGCGTTTTGTGCGCCTTTCACTCGAAAATGCGATGCCCGGCATCCGCGTCGTACCGACAATCGAGGCTATAGCGCAGGTGCTGTATCCGGATAAGTTCTGAAGTGAAAATCCCCTAAGCACTGAAAAAGCACCCCAATGGGGTGCTTTTTCAGTATTGCAATATGGGCGCGGAGCCGTCGTCCTCGGCCTTTGTTATGCTTTTTATGACAGCCTCATAGCTGTAGTTATCATTAACATACACCATGATGTGATCCCCGGCCTTTTTGCCGAGCACGGCCTTGCCGAAGGGCGATTCACGGCTTATGAGTCCTTTTAATGGGTCTGTACGTATGGTCGTCACGACCTGGATGATGTTTGTCTCATCGTCCTCGGGAATATATATCTCGACTTTATCGTAAAGCCCGACCTCGTCGGCGGCGGAGTCGGAGTCGATTATATGCGCCGACTTTATCATGTTTTCGAGATAGCGGATGCGGCTGGCATTGCGGTTTTTCGCGCGCTTTGCCTCCTTGTACTCGAAGTTTTCGCTCAGGTCGCCGAAGGCGCGGGTGCGCTTGACCTCTTCCAAAAGCTCCGGCATGAGCTCCAGCCTGCGATGGTCGAGCTCCGCCTGCATTTTTGCAATATCCTGTTTCGTCAGATCGTCATGCATAATTAATCCTCTAACGCTGAAAGCACCCCGATATACGGGGTGCTTTTACAGCGACAAAAAACTCCGTTTTTTGTGCTATAAACGCCACATTTTTTGTGAAGCTTGCGCTTCACGAAAAATCTCGCTGCGCTCGTCAAAAAGTCCGTACCGGACGTTTTTGACGGCTATAATCAAACTTGAGGCGGGCCTTGCCCCCTCAAACTCCCCCGCTGCGCGGATTACGTTATTCGGCAGCACAGCTTCATTAAAGCCCATAAAGCACCCCGATTATCGGGGTGCTTTACTTTAGTTTATATGCTGATCAGACCAGCTCGATGACTGCCATCTCGGCTGCGTCGCCGCGGCGGGGTCCGATGCGGGTGATGCGGGTGTAGCCGCCGTTGCGGTCGGCGTACTTAACGCTCAGCTCATCAAAGGTCTTCTTTGCAACGTCTTCACGGGTGATGAAGGCCAGTGCCTGACGGTATGCTGCGAGATCCTTTTTCTTGCCGAGGCTTATCATTTTCTCGGCCATGGGAGCGATCTCCTTTGCGCGGGTGACAGTGGTCTCCATGCGGCCCTTATCGAGCAGATCGGTTACCTGCTGACGGAGCATTGCCATGCGCTGATCGGTCGTCTTGCCGAGCTTTCTTGTTCCGGGCATTTCGGTGTTTCCTCCTTGTTAGAGTTAGTTGTTGTCCTCGTCCGCGAGAGACAGTCCCATCATGGCGAGCTTGTGCTCGACCTCTTCAAGGGACTTGCGGCCAAGGTTACGAACCTTTATCATCTCGTCCTGAGTCTTGGAGATAAGGTCCTCAAC
>CAVGIU010000001.1:14356-70460 GCA_963629425.1 Oscillospiraceae bacterium | reverse complement strand
TTCACGGTTTTGCCCGCACTTTCGATACCGGGCACCGGCAATAAGCGTATCCGTAGGTGCCTTAATGCGCCTCTGAAATGCCTTCCCCTTGAGGGGAAGGTGCCGCCATCGGCGGCGGATGAGGTGTAATCATATCTGCGGCATCACCGCACACCTATAGATATCAAGCAGTCCCGGTTTCCACCGCAGTCTCGATACCGGGCTGACGCAATAAATGTAAAGGAGGAAGCGCAAAAGCGCTGCTGAAAAATGGACAATTGGGATAAGACCTTTCCGAAGAGCGACAAGGTCGAACACAGAAAGGTGAAGTTTAACAACCGCTTCGGCATCACGCTCGCGGCGGACATGTACACGCCGAAGAGCGCCGAGGGACTGCTGCCCGCGGTGGCGGTGTCCGGGCCGTTCGGCGCTGTAAAGGAGCAGGCATCGGGCCTGTACGCGCAGAGTCTTGCCGAGCGCGGCTTTCTGACGATCGCATTCGACCCGTCTTACACCGGCGAAAGCGGTGGCGAGCCACGATACGTCGCGTCGCCGGACATAAACACCGAGGATTTTCAGGCCGCTGTCGACTTCCTGTCGGTGCAGGGTAACGTCGACCCCGAGCGCATCGGCATAGTCGGCATATGCGGCTGGGGCGGCATGGCGATAAACGCCGCTGCGATCGACACGCGCATCAAGGCCACCGTCGCCTCGACGATGTACGACATCTCGCGCATGCGCTCGCGCGGATATTTCGACGCCAACGACAACGAGCAGGCCAGATATGAGCAGCGCCGCGCCCTGAACGCGCAGCGCATCGAGGACTTCCGCAGCGGCACATATAAGCGCGCCGGCGGCGTTGTCGACCCCCTGCCCGAGGATGCGCCGCAGTTCGTGCGCGATTACCACGACTATTACAAAACGCCGCGCGGTTATCACGAGCGCTCGCTCAATTCCACCGACGGTTGGAACGCAACGTCATCGCTGAGCTTCATGAACGCGCCGATCCTGCAATATGCGGGCGAAATTCGCAGCGCGGTGCTGGTGCTGCACGGCGAGAAGGCGCATTCACGCTACATGGGCGAGGATGCGTTTAAGCTCTTAAAGGGTGACAATAAGCGCCTGCACATCATCCCCGGCGCATCGCACACCGATCTTTACGACAATCTCGATGTGATCCCCTTTGACGAGATCGCGGAATTTTTCGACGAGTATTTAAAATAGGAGGAACTCAAAATGGTTAAACAGACTGCGGGCAGAGATGCCCTGAACGATTTCGCTCCGAAGTTCGCGGAGCTCAACGACGACGTGCTCTTCGGGCAGGTATGGTCGCGCGAGGACAAGCTGAGCCTCAAAACGCGCTCGATCGTGACAATAACGGCCCTCATCAGCAAGGGCATAACCGACACCTCGCTCAAATATCACCTCTCCACCGCCCGCGCTAACGGCGTCACGCGCGAGGAGATGGCCGAGATACTCACGCACCTTGCGTTCTACGCCGGCTGGCCGAACGCATGGGCGGCCTTCCGCATGGCAAAGGAGGTCTACGCCGACGATTGCGCCGAGAGCCACGGCGGTATGTTCGGCCTCGGCAAGCCCAACGATGCCTATGCGCAGTATTTCAGCGGCAAGAGCTACCTCAATCCCCTGACCGACCCGACGAAGACGGTCTTTCTCGCAAATGTCACCTTCGAGCCCGGCTGCCGCAACAACTGGCACATCCACCACGCCAAGTCCGGCGGCGGACAGATCCTCGTCTGCGTCGACGGCGAGGGCTGGTATCAGGAGGAGGGGAAGGACCCGCAGAGCCTGCATCCCGGCGACGTCGTAACCATTCCCGCAGAGGTCAAACATTGGCACGGCGCGAAGGAGGATTCCTGGTTCAGCCACATCGCCATCGAAGTCCCCGGCGTCGACTGCTCCACCGAGTGGTTTTAAAGTCGAATTCTCAGCGGCGCTTTAGCGCCTCTGCCGATACCGGGCACCTGCAATATATGTATCGGTACCGTGCAGATGCGCCACTGAAATACTTGACGAACGGGGCGTTTTGGTGCATTATATAAGATAATGCCGTATCTTTGATTGACAGGCATATATGCTTTTGTCTATATGAGGTATGAAAACCGAAAGGACCTGACCATGCTTTTTGCGATCGTTGCCGCGGTGCTGCTCATCGCGGATCAGTGGCTCAAATATTGGGTCACGGTGAATATAACGCTGTCGACCGGCTCGCAGGAGCTTATTCCCGGTGTCGTGAAGCTTGTGAATATCCACAACTCGGGCGCGGCGTTCGGCCTGCTTGACAATGTTGACTTTGCGCGCTGGATCTTCCTCGCCGTGACGGCGGTGTTCGTCGTCGTTATCGCCGTGCTGCTCGTGCGGCGCGTGTTCGACTCGCGCTTTGCCGTGTGGTGCGAGGTTCTGTTTCTCACAGGTGCGCTGGGCAACTGCATCGACCGAGTGTTCCTCGGCTACGTTGTGGACATGTTCAAGCTTGAGTTTGTCAACTTCGCGGTGTTCAATATCGCCGACGCCGTGCTTGTCGTGTCCTGCCTGATGTTCGTGATCTACGTTTTCTTCGGTTCGCGCGACGATGATGACGATGAGGACGAGAAGCCGATCAAGGTGCGGCCCGTGCCGCGTCAGGCCGACGATCCCGTCGACGATTTTGCCGACATTTTCGGGATAAGCACCAACACTCTCGAGCAGCCGCAGGAGGCGCAGCCTATAAAGCCCGAGCCTGTGTCCGCCCCGTCTCACGATGCGTTCTGGGATGATTTCGGTCCCGCGCCGAGCCCTGCCGCACGCCCTGCCGAAAAGAAGGCCGCAGCGCCGAAGGACGAGTCTGCGCAGCGTGAAGAGTTCAGCGTTGAGGACATTCTCGCCGAGTTTAAGGATCTGTAATGGATTATTTGGACGATAACATAATAACTATAACAGCACAGGAGAGCGCCGAACGTATCGACGCTCTCCTTGCGCGCTGTGTGCCGGAGCTTACGCGCAGCGCCGCCGCGCGCCTCATTGACGACGGCGCTGTGACCGTCAGCGGCAAAGCGGTGAAGAAAAACCACAAATGCGCACCCGGCGAGGAGGTCGTGCTCGTCATGCCCGAGGCCGCCGACTGCGAGCTCCGCCCGCAGAATATTCCGCTGGATATTGTGTATGAGGATGCCGACCTGCTGGTCGTAAACAAGCCGCGCGGTATGGTCGTGCACCCCGCGCCCGGCCACCCGGACGGAACGCTCGTCAACGCCCTGATGTTCCACTGCGGCGACTCGCTGTCCGGCATCGGCGGCGAGAAGCGCCCCGGCATCGTGCACCGCATAGACAAGGACACCTCGGGGCTCCTGATCGTTGCAAAAAACGATTTTGCCCACCTTGCGCTGTCGTCTCAGCTTTCCGACCGCAGCCTCTCGCGCGTGTATGAGGCCGTCGTGCGCGGCGGTATGCGCGAGCCTTCGGGCACGGTGGATGCACCCATAGGCCGTCATCCGAGCGACCGCAAGAAAATGGCTGTCACACAGAAGAACTCGCGCAATGCGGTTACGCACTGGGAGGTCATCGCACGCTATCGCGGTTACACGCATGTCCGCTGCCGGCTCGAGACCGGGCGCACGCATCAGATCCGCGTCCACATGGCGCACATCGGCCACCCGCTGCTCGGCGACGCTGTCTACGGTGCGCCATCGCCCGACAAGGGGCTCTCCGGCCAGTGCCTGCACGCGCGCGAGCTTAAATTCATCCACCCGCGCTCCGGCGAGAAGGTCGTCATCTCCACCGACCTGCCCGACTACTTCGTAAACGTCCTCAGCAAGCTTTCGGAGGCGCATTGAGGCTGCTATGGGTACGGTGATTGCGGTTGCCCGGTATCGAGAATGCGGAGGAAACCGGAAAACTGCCGCTTCCCGTAAGTGCGGTGCGAGTTTTGCGGTTTTTTCCGTGGTTTCCGGTCGGGATACCGCAAAAGCTGTATAGGTGTAATGTGAATTCGCCTCTAAAAAAGAGAGTGTAGATCTTTCGTCTGCACTCTCTTTTTATTCAAATCCGTGCGGCAAGGGCGCACACATATAGCTGTCGTCTATCGGCTATCTGCTTGCCGCGGTTTCCTCCGCGCCCTCGACACCGGGCACCTGCAATATATATGTATCGGTGCAGCCTCAAAGCGCCTCTAAAAAGACATTGGAGTCGCCGCAGAGCTCCTTGAGCTCGGCGATGAGGGAGGGGTGGATAAGGCATCTTGCGCCGATGCGGCGCTTTTCGCTCTCAAGGTAAATGATAAGCTGCTGCCGGCCGGGGAACATGGTGAGGATGAGCTCGATGCGCTTTAAAAGCGGATCGTCCCCGCTCGGGAGCTTCACCCAAAGCCGCGAATCGTCGCTTATCTGCTCCTTTTCGGGCTTTATTTGGCCGAGATCCGTGATCGGACGGATGCTGTCGACCATCAGCTGCGGCTCCTTCTCGTCGCGCATGGATATGCGTCCGCGCACAATGATGAGCGCGTTGTCTTTAATGTATACACTGCCGGTATCCAGCGCGCGCCGGAAGGCGATAAGCTCCATCGCGCCGCTGTCGTCCTCAAGATTAATGTAGCTCATGAGCGTGTTCGACTTCGTCGTGCGTGTGCGGCTGGATTGAACGACTCCGGCAAGAGTAACGACCGCCCCGTCGGGGTAGGTCTTTTTTTCGTTCTCGGCTGCGGCGTCGGCCAAAACCGCGCCTATGGGCACGATGCCGGCGCGGCGCACGGCAGTTCGGTACTCGTCCATGGGGTGGCCGCTCAGGTACAGACCGGCAGTCTCCTTTTCCATGGCAAGGAGCTCGGCTCTCGTGTACTCCTCGACCTCGGGGATCTTGATGCTGATCGCTCCGGCCTCCTCAAAATCGGGCTCGCCGAAGAGGTTCAGCTGTCCCTCGACGTTGTTGCGGCTCTCCTGCTGGATGCCGTCTATCATGACGCCCGCAACTCGCAGCAGTGCCTTGCGCTTGAAGCCCGTGCTGTCGAAGGCTCCGGCGCGGATGAGGTTTTCCACGGCGCGGCGGTTGAGCTCCTTTCCCGCCATGCGGCGGCAGAAATCCTCAAGGCTGCGGAACGGGCCGTCCTCCTCGCGGCGGGTGATGAGCTCGTTTATAAATCCGCGTCCGATGCTTTTTATGGCGACGAGGCCGAAGCGGATATCGTTTCCGCTGACGGAAAAGTCGGCATAGGACTCGTTCACGTCCGGCGGCAGGAGCTTTATGCCCATCTCGCGGCACTCGGCGATGTACTCGGCTATCTTCGGGCTGTTATCGAGCACCGAGGACAAAAGCGCCGCCATGTACTGGCGCGGATAGTGCCGCTTCATGTACGCCGTGCGGTAGGACACGATGGCGTAGCTCACCGCATGTGCCTTATTGAAGGCATAGGAGGCAAAGTCGAGAATCTCGTCGTAGATGCTGTTTGCCGTCGCCTCGGGTATGCCGCGCCTGACCGCGCCGTCGATGCCGCGCTCTGCGTCGCCATGGACGAAGGCCACGCGCTCTGCGTCGATGACCTTGTGCTTTTTCTTGCTCATCGCGCGGCGGATCATGTCCGCCTGGCCGAGCGAAAAACCCGCGAGGCGGCGGAAAATTTCAATCACCTGCTCCTGATAGACGATGCAGCCGTAGGTGACCTCGAGTATCGGGCGGAGCAGGGGGTGCTTGTAGCTTATCTTATCCGGGTGCGCCGAGCACTCGATAAAGCGCGGGATGCTGTCCATCGGGCCGGGGCGATACAGGGCTATGACTGCGGTGATATCCTCAATGCTCTTGGGCTTGAGGCCGGTGCACACACCGGTCATGCCCGTGCTTTCGAGCTGGAACACACCGCTTGTGTGCCCCTCGGAGAGCATTTTGAACACTTCCTCGTCACCGTCGGGTATGGTCTCGACCGCGAAATCAGGCTCGGTGAGCCGAACGAGCTTTGCCGCGTCCTCCAGAACCGTGAGGTTTCGCAGACCGAGGAAATCCATCTTGAGAAGTCCCAGCTCCTCAAGCGTCGTCATCTGATACTGCGTGACGACCGATTCGTCGTTTTTCGACAGAGGCACATATTCGTAAACGGGCTTATCGGTTATGACGACGCCGGCCGCGTGCATGCTCGCGTGGCGCGGCATGCCCTCGAGCGCCTGCGCAACATCGATGAGCCTGCGGAGCATTTCGTCGCTCTCGTACATATCGCGCAGAGGCTTCGAGACGCGCAAGGCCTCCTTTATCGTCATATTCGGCCCCATTGGTATGGCCTTTGCGACGGCATCGGCCTCGCCGTAGCCGATATCCAGAACTCGCGCAACGTCGCGCACGGCAGCGCGAGCGGCCATCGTGCCGAAGGTGACTATCTGCGCGACGTGGTCATTGCCGTATTTGCGGTTGACGTAGTCGATGACCTCACCGCGGCGGTTTACACAGAAGTCGATGTCGATATCCGGCATGCTCACGCGCTCGGGATTAAGAAATCGCTCAAAATAAAGGCTGTATTTGATGGGGTCGACGTCGGTGATGTTGAGCGTATACGAAACGACGCTTCCCGCCGCCGAGCCGCGTCCCGGGCCGACGGGGATCTTCTGTCCCTTGGCGTAGGCGATGAAGTCCGAGACGATGAGGAAATAGTCGACAAAGCCCATCTTTTTTATCATCTGAAGCTCATAGTCGAGCTGCTTTCTGACGCTTCCGTCGTCGTTGGGATAGCGGCGGCGTAGCCCTTCATTGCAGAGCTTTTGCAGATATTCAAAGCTGTCGCTCTCGCCCTCGGGGAGCTTAAAGCGCGGCAGCTTGTATTTGCCGAACTCGAAATCGTAGCTGCACATTTCGGCGATCTTCACCGTGTTGTCGGCAGCTTCGGGGTATTCGGGGAACAGGGAGCGCATCTCGGCCTCGTCCTTGAGGTAGAACTCGTTTGTCTCAAACTTCATGCGCGAGGGATCGGAGATGGTCTTCTGCATCTGCACGCACATGAGCACGTCCTGATAGTAAGCGTCCGATTTTTCGACATAATGCGCGTCGTTCGTCACCGCCAGCGGTATACCCGTCTCGCGGTGAATCTTGAGCAGTCCCTCCGCCGCGCGTTTTTCGGCATCCAGTCCGTGATCCTGAATTTCAAGATAAAAGCCGTCCTTACCGAACAGCTCGCGTAGCTCGATCGCTTTTTTCTTCGCGCCCTCGTAGTTTCCGGCGTTTATCATGCGCGGGATAGCGCCCGCGACGCAGCCGGAAAGGCAGATAAGCCCCTTCGAGTGCTCGTGCAGCAGCGCCCAGTCGATGCGCGGCTTGCCGTAAAAGCCTTCGGTGAATGCCATGGACACGAGGTAGCAGAGATTTTTATAGCCCTCTTCGTTTTTGCACAGGAGGATAAGGTGCGTATACTCCGAATCAATGCCGTGCTCGCGGTCAAAGCGCGTTCGCGGCGCGACATAGACCTCGCAGCCGATGATGGGCTTTATCCCCGCCGCGCAGCAGGCCTTATAAAAGGCGACGGCGCCGTACATGACGCCGTGGTCGGTGATGGCAAGCGCGGTTTGGCCGAGCTGCTTTGCGCGCTCTATGAGAGGCTCGATGCGGCAGTCACCGTCGAGCAGCGAATATTCCGTATGAACATGCAGGTGAACAAAGCTCATGTTGTTATTCCTCCTCCGGCGAGTATGTCAAAAGCTTTTTGAGCCTGTGGCTCAGGCAGCTTTTTGATACCGGCGGATACGATAGCGTCGAAAGATCCGCAAGGCTCGCCTCGGGGTTTGCGTAGCGCAGGAGAGCGGCCTGCTGGAGCTTATCCGGCAGCGAATCGAGCCCGTAGAGCTTATCTATGCGCTTTATGGCCTCCATTTGCTTTGCCGCGGCCTCAACGACCTTATCGGCATTGGCAGAATCGCAGTTCACCTTGCGGTTTATGCTGTTTTTCATGTCCTTTTCAACCTTGGCGGACATAATGTCCATCGCCGCGACCGGCGCGCCGATGGTCGTGAGCAGATCCTCGATATGCTCGCTTTTTTTGAAGTACAGAAGATAGTCGCCCTTGCGCTGCGCCTCCTTGGGCGAAAAACCCATTTCGAGCAGCACCGAGTAGGTTTCGCGGCTTACGCTGTGATGCGTCGTGGCAAGCTCGAGATGATAGCGCTTCGCGGGGTCGGTAACGGAGCCGCCCGCGAGAAACGCCCCGCGAATGAACGAGGCCTTGCAGCAGGGCTCCTCGATAACGCCGAAGTTTATGTGCAGCGAGGGGCTTTTCATGTCGTTTCCTACAACGTCAAACACCGCCCGCAGCTTTGCGGGGTCTTCCACGCGGAAGCAATGCTTCACGCCGCGCGCGCTCTCGGGCTCATCAAAATCAATGCCGAAGGCACGGCGCATGAGGTGCGGAAGCCTCGCGGCAAACTCATCGCTTGCCGTCGTTATGCGTATCTCCTTTGCCGAGAAACTGTGCGCGTACAGCAAAACGCCGTAGGCCTCGGCGACGGCGCAGCATTTGCGCTCGACCCGAGGCTGACAAAGCTCTGTTTTAACTTTTTGAGCGAAGGTTTTTTCCATTTACTTATTCATGTCGCGGTTAATGCTCACGACCGGTACGCCGAAGCACTTCAAATGCCCGGCAAGCGCAGAGGCAACGGCCACACTGCGGTGCCGCCCGCCCGTGCAGCCGATGGCGATGGTCAGACTGTATTTGCCCTCCTCGATGTACAGCGGCAGCAGGTACTCTATCATGTCGGTGAGCTTGTCCATGAAAATGTTCGACTGCTCGAAGCTGAAAACATAGTCCCTGACCGGCGCGTCAAGGCCGCTTAAAAGCTTTAGCTCCTCAACGTAAAAGGGATTCGGCAGAAATCTCACGTCGAACACGAGGTCGGCATCGAGCGGCATGCCGTATTTGAAGCCGAAGGACACGACGTTTACCATGATGGCGCGTCCCGTCGCGGAGTCGGAAAAATAGGTATACAGCTCATTATGCAGCTGACCGAGGGTCAGATGCGAGGTGTCGATGATATAATCGGCGATATCGCGTATCGGGCGCAGCTGCTCTGTTTCCTTGAGTATCGCGTCCTCTATCGAGCCGCCGCTTTTCGCCGCCAGCGGGTGCGGGCGGCGCGACTCCTTATAGCGCTTTACGATGACCGAGGGCTTTGCCTCCATGAACAGAATTTTATAGCCGAAGTCCATCTCGCGCAGGGTTTCAAGCGTGCTGAAAATGTCCTTTATCCCGTTTTTTTCGCGGATATCGGTCACGAGTGCGACCTTTTCATAGCGCCCCTTTGTCGCCGCGCACAGTTCGGCAAACTTCGGGATAAGCGCAACGGGCATGTTATCCACGCAGTAATAGTCAAGGTCCTCTATGATGTCCGCGGCCTGGCTTTTGCCGCCGCCGGACAGACCGGTTATGATAAGAAACTCCATATGTTCTCTCCGTCAGCTCGGGTCGACGTCCGTCTGCTCGGCGGAGGTCTCCGCCGCCTTCTGCTTCGTCTGCTCGAGCATCTCGTCGATTATCGACTGCTTTTTCTCGCGCCAGTTGTCGACCAGCAGCATGCCCTTGGGATAAATGCGTATCTCCGGCTCAAGGGTGATCTGCGTCTTGTCGTAGACCTCGCGGCGGACGTGGTCGAGAAGCTCAACGACGTCGTCATATGTCGCGCTGCCGGTGTTCACCGCAAAGCCCGCGTGTTTCGTGCTTATCTGTGCACCGCCCACGGTGTAGCCCTTGAGACCGCACCGGTCGATAAGCGCCGCGGCGTAGCCGCCGACGGGGCGCTTGAACGCGCTTCCGGCCGAGGGCATGTCGAGCGGCTGGCTCGCGGTGCGCTTTTCGTTCATTTCCTTCATTCTCGCGCCGATGGCCTCGGGCTCGTCGGGCGTTAATTTGAACACGGCACCCATGATAGCGCAGTTGACTTTTTCAAAGCCGCTGCGGCGATACTCAAATCCGCAGTCTTCGGCCTTCACCTCGGTCAGCGTCTGCGTCGGAATGTAATACACGACGACGGACTCGATAACGTCCTTCATCTCGCCGCCGTAAGCGCCCGCATTCATCAGAACGCCGCCGCCCACGGAGCCGGGGATGCCGCTTGCAAACTCCAGGCCCGAAAGCCCGTTATCGCGCGCAAACTGCGCGAGCTTTGCCAGTGATACGCCGGCCTCGGCGTATACGGTGTTCTCCGTTTCGCCCGGGCGCAGCTTGCGCAGGTTCTCGGTGCTGATGACGCAGATATCAAGCCCCTCCTCGGGGATGATGACGTTGGTGCACTTGCCGAGAGTCAGCGGCGAAACGCCGTTCATATGCAGATAGAACATGACCTTTGACATCTCAAAGAGATCGCGCGGCACAGCAAAAGCGCGCACCGAGCCTCCGACCTTGAACGAGCAGTGCTCGCGCATGGACTCGTTCTCTCTCAAATCGAGCTTCGGCATGTTCTCCTTTATCTGTTCTAAAGCTTTTTCAAGACCTTCCATGGCTTCTCCTTATACTATGCCGTTGTCTACGGCGTAATCTACGTTCGACGCAAGCGTCTCGGCGGCGTTATAGCCCATTTTCTTCTGACGGTTGTTCATCGAGGCGAGCTCCAGTATGACGGCCAGGTTTCTGCCCGGACGCACCGGGATCGTCACGCTCGGCACCGTCACGCCGAGGATATCCTGCGTCTCGCTTATGAGACCCAGGCGGTCGTAGGCCTTCTGATCGTCCCAGGCCTCAAGATTCACCACGAGGTCGATATCTCCCTCGGGCTTGACTGCACCCACACCGTACAGATGTCGCACATCGACAACGCCGATGCCGCGCAGCTCCATGTAATAGCGAATAAGCTCCGGCGCGGTTCCGACAAGCCTGTGGCGGCCTATGCGGCGGATATCGACAGCGTCGTCGGCGATGAGCTTATGCCCGCGCTTTATGAGCTCGAGTGCCGTTTCGCTCTTGCCGATGCCGGAGTCGCCCGTGAGCAGTACACCCTCGCCGTGTACCTCGACGAGCACACCGTGCATCGTCGTTCGCGGAGCGAGATGTGTGTGCAGCGAGCTTATGACGTCGGCCATGAAATCGGAGGTGTCCTCGGGCGTCACGAACACGTTGCGGTCGTATTTTTCGGCCATCTCGAGACATTCGGGGAAGGCGGACGCGCCGTGGCAGATCACCAGCGCCGATATATCATAGCGCATGAGCTCCTCAAAGCAGCTGCGGCGCTCGGCAGCTGTCTTGAGCTCGAGATATGTGCTCTCGACTCGGCCGAGTATCTGAAGTCTTTTCGGATCGAAGTAGTTATAAAATCCGGCAAGCTGAAGCGCCGGACGGTTCACGTCCGCGACCGTTAACAGGCGCGTTGCGTAGTCGACCGAGGTGTGCAGCGGCTCAAGGCCGTGCTCCTCGGCTACGGTGCGCAGCAGGACAGAATATTTACTTGCCATTGCGGTGCTCCTTACAATATTATTTCTATATTTAATATTAACCTCTAATGCATTATTTTGCAACGATTTTTAATAATCCGAAAATTTTTCTTGCAATTACAGGCTCCTTCTGTTATTATTAATAAGCTGTCTGCAAAAACAGAAAGCTAAACACAAGCAAGGAGGTGCTTCAACTTATGGCAAAATGTCAGTTTTGCGACAAGGGCGTTGCCTTTGGCATTCAGGTGTCTCACTCCCACAGGCGTTCCAACCGTACTTGGAAGCCCAATGTGAAGCGCGTCAAGGCGATCGTGGACGGAAGTCCCAAGCACGTTTACGCATGCACTCGCTGCCTGCGCAGCGGCAAGGTCACCCGCGCTGTGTAATAACCTGATATTACCCGAAACAAGCTCGCCATACGGCGAGCTTTTTTCGTTTTTTTAGAGGCGCATTGAGGCAGCTGCGGATACGTTTTTTGCAGTAGCTCGGTATCGAAGGTGCCGACAAAACCGTGACGCTGTCGCTTCTCGTGAGTACGTTGAAAATTTGCGTCGCACCTTGCCTTCCCCTTGAGGGGAAGGTGTCGGCGAAGCCGACGGATGAGGTGGAATTCACCACCGGCTATCCGCTACCGACCGCAGTTGACCTCTCAGGCGCGGATTGGTATAATAAAGTATTACTATCACGATCAAGGCGGTGAAGGAATGCTCAGAATACTCTACGGCGCGGCCGGTACGGGCAAAAGCGCGGCGGTCATGGACGAGATACGACGCAGCGCAGGCGCAGGCTGCCGCTGCATACTGCTCGTTCCGGAGCAGTACAGTCATGAGGCCGAGCGCGAGCTGTGCAGCGTGTGCGGCGACGGCCTGTCGCTGTACGCAGAGGTGCTGTCGTTCACGGGACTTGCCCGCGAGGTGAGCGCCGAATGCGGCGGCACGGCGGCGGAGTACCTCGACAAGGGCGGCAGGCTCCTGTGCATGGCGCTGGCAGCCGACGGCCTGTACTCCCGACTGCGTGTTTACGGCGCGGCGCGGCACAAGGCCGAACTTCAGACGATGCTTCTGGGCGCCGTCGACGAGCTCAAAAGCGCCTGCGTAACAAGCGAGCAGCTGCTCGCGGCGTCCGACGGCTGCGAGGGCGCGCTGGGCGATAAGCTTCACGACCTCGGATTGATACTGGAGGCCTACGACGGCGTCGTAGCAAACGGCAGAGCCGACCCCGCAGACCGGTTGAGCGTGCTGGCAGAGCAGATAGAGCGCTCGTCTATAGGCGCAGGCACGCGCGTTTTTGTCGACGGCTTCACCGATTTCACCGCGCAGGAGCGGCACGTTCTCGAAGCGATAATGCTCTCCGGCGCGCATCTCACCGTGTGCCTGAGCTGCGATGAGCTCGACGGCGGCAGCGAGGTGTTTGCCCTGGGCAGGATAACGGCCTCATCGCTTCTGCGCTTTGCCGCGGACAACGGCATTGAGACCGAAAAAACGCGCCGGAAGGGCGAGAGCACGAAGCGCCGCCCTCTCTCCGATTTTGCGGAAAACATGTTCAGCTACCGCGCCGTTGAGAAAACAGACCCCGACGGCTGCATCAAAATAATCACCGTGCCCGACATGAACGCCGAGTGCGAGCTTGCCGCATCCGAGGCACTGCGCCTCGTGCGTGACTGCGGCTGCCGCTGGCGCGATATCGCCGTGTGCGCCAAAGGCTTCGATGATTACCGTCTGCTGCTCGAGTCTGCGTTTTCACGCTACGGCGCACCGGTCTACACCGCACGCAAGGCCGACATGCTCTCAAAGCCTCTGCCCTCGCTCATCTCGGCGGCATACGAGATCATATTCGGCGGCTGGGAGGCCGACGACGTGTTCGAGTATCTGCGCACGGGCTTCGGCGGGCTTAGCATCGACGAATGCGATGAGCTTGAAAGCTACGTTTTCACATGGCAGTTACACGGCTCGGCCTGGACGAGACCCGAACCCTGGACGCTGCATCCCTACGGCTACGGAAAAGAATTCGACGAGTACTCGACTCAGGTACTCGAGCACATAAATTTACTGCGCGAGACAGCGAGAGCGCCGCTCATGCGCTTTGCCGAGCGCACAGATGCCGCCTCGACCGCGACAGAGCAGGCTCGGTCGCTCGCCGCGCTTTTTGACGAGCTCGGCCTTGCAGAAAAATTGCAGGCGCGAGCCGAGGAACTTGAAGCTGCCGGTCGAGCCGCCGAGGCGAGCGAATGCGCCCGACTTTGGGACATAACGGTCGTGGCGCTCGAGCAGTGCGCAGCCATCCTCGGCGATACTCAGGCTGATGCCGAATACTTCGGCAGACTCTTTGCGCTGATGCTCTCACGCTACGATATAGGCACGATTCCCGTTTCGCTCGACTGTGTCACAGCAGGCGAAATGGACCGCATGAGACGGCGCAACATAAAGCATCTCATCGTCCTCGGCGCGACGGACGAGCGCATTCCCGGAACGGACACCGACGGGGGCGTTTTCTCCTCCGATGAGCGGAAGCGGCTTCTTGAACTGGACATTGACCTCGGCGGAACGGGCGACAGCGAGCTTTGGCGCGCATTTTCAACGGTTTATAACTGCCTGACCCTGCCGTCGGACAGTCTTACCTTCTGCTATGCGCTCAGCGGCGCGGGCGGAAATGCTCAGCGCCCGGCCTTCGTCGTGAACAGGGCAAAGGCAATGTTCGATGTTGACACTGTGCCCTTTGATATCGACACTGCGCGTCTTTCGGCGCGCGCTCCCGCGCTGGAGCTTGCGGCGCAGTCGCTGCACGGCGGCGGCACGGCAGCAGCGAGCGCGGCGGAATATTTTGCCGAGACAGAGCCGGAGAGGCTGCGCTCACTTGAGCGCGCGGCAAGCCTCAGCCGAGGCCGCCTGTCGCGGGCATCGGTAAGGGCGCTGTACGGCGAAAAGCTGCGCCTTTCCGCGTCAAGGATCGACAAATTTGCCTCCTGCCGCTTTGCTTACTTCATGCAGTACGCGCTCAGGGCAAAGCCGCACGAGCCCGCGGGCTTCGCGGCTCCCGAGCTCGGCACCTTCATGCACCGCATTCTCGAGCAGGTCACGCGCGAAGCGACAGCCATGGGCGGCTATAAAAGTATCGGCGACGAGACGGTGCGCGCACTGTGCGACAAATACGTTTCCGAATACATAAAGCGTGAGCTGAACGATTTTCGCGACAAGAGCAAGCGCTTCGAATACCTTTTCCGCCGCCTTATAAGCAGCGTGTATCAGATAGTTCTCGATCTTGCCGACGAGCTGCGCCGCAGCGATTTCGAGCCTCTTTCCTTCGAGCTCGACTTTGCGCGCACGCCGTCGCTCCCGCCGCTTGAACTCGGCGAGGGCGAGGATAAGCTCGTCCTGACCGGCATTGCCGACCGCGTCGACGGCTGGCTGCACGAGGGGAAGCTCTATCTGCGCGTTGTCGACTACAAAACCGGACGCAAAAAGTTCGAGCTTTCGGACGTGCTTTACGGCATGAATCTTCAGATGCTGCTGTACCTGTTCTCGCTGGGAGAAAACGGGCAGGCGCTGTACGGACACGAGATCGTCCCGGCCGGAGTCCTGTACGTTCCGGCGCGCGACGAAACGACAAAAAGCGACTTTGATTTGAGTGACGAGGAGCTTAGCAAAAAGCGCGGCACGGAGCTGCGCCGCAGCGGGCTGATACTAAATTCCCCCGAGGTCCTCGCCGCGATGGAGCATTCGGACACGCCGCGATATATACCGGTAACGTTCAAAAAATCGGGCGCCGACGGCGACGCGCTCGTCTCGGCCGAGCGGCTCGGGGTCTTGGCAAGGCATATCGACAAAACGCTGTGTGATATGGCCGCCGAGCTCAGGAGCGGCAGCATCGCGGCCGACCCATACTACGCCGGGCAGCAGGAAACGGCCTGCATAAACTGCGACTATTTCGACGCCTGCCGCTTCCGCGACGGTGAAAACGGCGAGAGCATGAGAATAACGCCCCATCTTCCGGCGACGAAGGTGTGGAGCGTACTGGAGGGAGGCGAGACCGATGGCGAGGTTTGAGCCGACAAGTGCACAGAAAAGTGCGATAGAGGAATCGGGGAGGGCAGTGCTCGTCTCGGCGGCGGCGGGAAGCGGCAAAACGAGAGTTTTGACCGAGCGCCTCCTGCGCCGCATAGAGCACGACGCGGATATAGACAGCTTCCTTGTCATCACGTTCACCAAGGCCGCCGCCGCGGAGCTTAAAAGCCGCATACTCGACGAGATCTCCGAGCGCCTGGCCGTAGATCCGGACAACCGCCGCCTTCGTCGTCAAAGCGCCCTGTGCGCCAAAGCGCAGATCGGCACGATTGACTCCTTCTGCCAGAGCTTTCTGCGCGAAAATTGCCACGCAGCTCAGCTTTCACCGGAGTTTCGGGTCATTGAGGAGGACAGAGCCGAGGCAATAAAGCAGCGCGTTATCCAGCGCGTTCTGGACGCCTGCTACGAGGCGCCCGACGAGGGCTTTCGCCTTTTATCCGACACCGTGGGCGCGGGACGCGACGATAAACGCCTTGCCGAGACGGTGCTCGAGCTTCACCGCAAAACGCAGAGCCACGCGCGGCCTGAATTATGGCTCAGGCAGCAGCTTGAAGTGCTCGAACCCGAGGAGACCGATGCAGGGAAAACCGTCTGGGGCGCGGAGATACTGAACGCTGTGCGCGACGATGCGCTTTACTGGGCGCAGAGGATGGACGAAATCTGCACGCTTGCTGAAAAAGACGCGCTCGTCGCCGCAAAATACGGCCCCGGCTTTGCCGAGACCGCACTTTCTCTGCGCGACTTTGCCCGCGTCTGCGAGCTTGGCTGGGACGGGGCGCGTGAGGCTCTGCCCATAAGCTTTCCGAAGCTCGGTGTGATCAGAAATCCGCTCGACCCGGAGCTCAAGGAGCACACGAAGGCCGTGCGCGACCTGTGCAAAAAAAGCTGCGCAAAATATGATAAGCTGCTCTCGGCAAGCAGCGAAAAGCTACTTTGCGACATGCGCTCCTCCGCTCCGGCGATGAGGGCGCTCATTGAGCTTACGCTGCGCTTTGACAGAGCCTATGCCGCCGAAAAACGCCGAAGAGCCGAGGTCGATTTTGCAGACCTCGAGCATCTGACGGCGCAGCTTCTGACCAACGAGGACGGCAGCCCCACCGAGCTTGCGCGCGAAACGTCGCAGCGTTTCTGCGAGATCATGGTCGACGAATATCAGGACGTAAACCGCGTACAGGACGAAATTTTCCGCGCTTTGTCGAAAAACGGTGAAAACCTGTTCATGGTCGGCGACGTAAAGCAGTCTATCTATCGGTTCCGCCTGACCGATCCCCTGATATTCACCGAAAAATACGAAAAATATGCGTTTTTGCCCGATGCGGGCGAAAATGAGCCCATAAAGATCATGCTTCAGGAAAACTTCCGTTCGCGGCGGGAGGTCATCGACGGCATAAACGGCGTTTTTTCCGCCTGTATGTCGAAAAAGCTCGGCGAGATCGACTATGACGAGAACGCACTCCTGCGATGCGGCGGTGTGTATGACGATCCGGGAGCCACGCCCGAGCTCATCCTCATCGACGTCAAGAGCGACGAGGACGATCTGCGCGACAAGACCGAAAAAGAGGCCGCCGTCGTCGCAGAAAAAATACTTAAGCTCATGCGCTCCGGCATGACGGTCTCCGGCCGCGCGCTCGGCTACGGCGATATCGCGCTTTTGATGCGTTCGGCAAACTCCGTGGGCGAGACCTACCGCCGGGAGCTCATTTTGCGCGGCATACCCGTCGCCGCCGGGCAGGGCGGCAGCTTCTTTTCGGCGACCGAGATTGCCTCGCTGATGAGCCTGCTTGCCATCATCGACAATCCGCATCAGGACGTTGCGCTCATTGCCGTTCTGCGCTCGAGCGCCTTCGGCTTCACGGCCGACGAGCTGACTCAGATACGCCTTGCCGACCGCGATGGCGACTTTTACACGGCGCTCAAAAAAGCCGCCGGGACAGATGAAAAATGCGGAAAGTTCCTTGAAACACTGGAAAAACTGCGCTCTCGCGCGACGGATGCACCGGTCGACGAGCTGCTCACGTTTATCTATAACGAGCTTGACCTCACGGCAAAGTGCGCCGCGATGCAGGACGCACCGCAGAGGCTGGCAAACCTGCGCATGATGCTCGAATTATCCGAGCGCTTCGCCTCGGGCGGCTTTCGCGGCCTGCACCGCTTCTGCCGCTGGCTGCGGCAGCTTGCCGGGCGCGGCGGCGATATGGGCGCGGCGGGGACAGACGACGCGGTGAAGATAATGACGATTCACAAATCCAAGGGTCTCGAGTTCCCGGTCGTGTTTTTGTGCGACACGTCGCGCCGCTTTAACAGCGCCGACCTGAAGCAGACGGTGCTCATCCACCCCGAGCTCGGCCTCGGCGCGAAGGTCTACGACGCTTCCCGCAGGCTCGAATACCCCGGGCTTGCGCGAAATGCGATAAAGCAGCGCCTAAAGCGCGAGATGCTGTCGGAGGAAATGCGCCTATTGTACGTCGCGCTCACGCGAGCCCGCGAGCGGCTCATCATCACGGCGGCGCTGAAGGAACCCGAGGAAAAGCTTCAGAGCATGATGCTGCAGTGCACAAACCCCATGTCGCCGGAGGTGCTCATAGGCGCGCAGAGTATGGCCGACTGGATGATCTGCGCGCAGCTGTGCTCAGGCGAGGAGAAAATTAAGCTCTCGTTTGTCAGTGCGGCCGAGGCCACTGCCGCGCAGGAGGAGGAGACCGAGCTCGAAAAAGCGCCGTTTGCCGCAGATATTGTCGAAAAACTGCGGCGCAACCTTGCGTTTTCGTATCCGCACGAGGCGGCGACGTTTTTGCCCTCAAAGGTCACGGCAACGGAGCTCAAGCACCTTGAGGAAAGCGACGAGGAGGCCGAGAGCATAGCACCCGCGACGAGCTCGCGTTTTCGTGCGCCGCGGCTGGGGGACGATCGCCCTCTCACGCCGACGCAGCGCGGCTCGGCGGCGCATACGTTCTTGCAGCACGTTGATTACGACAAAGCGGACTCGGAAAAAGCCCTGCGCGAGGAGCTTGCGCGGCTGACAGCGCAAAAATTCCTGACATCTCAGCAGGCCGAGAGCGTCGACCTCGGCTGCATCCGGCGGCTGTTTGCCTCTCCTGTCGGACAGCGGATAATGAGCGCCGACAGGCTTTGGCGCGAGTTTAAATTTTCGCTCCTGTGCCCGGCGGAAAAATTCTTCCCCGGCGGAGAGGGCGAGAGCGTGCTTTTGCAGGGTGTCATCGACTGCATGATCGACGAGGGCGGCGAGATAACGATCATCGACTATAAAACCGACCGCGTGCGAGGAGAGGAGCTCATATCTCGCGCAAGGAGCTACGCAAAGCAGCTCGAGGCCTACGCTTACGCCGCGAAGCGCATGACGGGCAAGCCCGTGCGCGAGTGTGTGCTGTATTTCCTTTATTCGGGCGAGACCGTTAGTGTGGAAATGTGATAAAAAACTGTTGCAAATAGCAGAGCACTGTGCTAAAATTAGCTTTGCGTCTTGTAACCATGCGTTTTGCATGCTCAAGATAGCCTATGACGAGGAGATATGAACAATGAAGGCAGGAATCCATCCTAACTATCAGCCCACCGTTATAAAGTGCGCTTGCGGCGCAACTATCGAGACCGGCTCGACCCGCCCCGGCATCAGCGTCGAGATCTGCTCGAAGTGCCATCCCTTCTACACCGGCAAGCAGAAGCTGGTCGACACCAGCGGCCGTGTTGATAAGTTCAACAAGAAATACGGCATTAAGTAATTTTTTGATTACAAGTTTAATCCCACACCGTTTGGTGTGGGATTTTTCTATTCAATCGGTATGCTTATCTGCGTTACGAACTGCTCGGGGTCGCTTGTCACACCGTAGTCTATCATCGTGATCTCGCGCGAAAAATCCGACGGCTCAAGGCCGCGCTTTTTCATATAAGCTGCAAGCTTGCGGTACTGAGCGGCGGCATCGCGGTGGCTTCCGCAATAGCGGAGGGTAACGCACCTCGTCGAGGGTTTTTCCCGTACTCCGTCCCCCGCCTCATCTTCGTCGAGGACGAGGAAAATGCAATCGTACTTATCAAATCTGCCCGCAAGCAGGTTATCCCTCGATATGCCGACACCGACCTTGCCGAGAAACACGGCGGTGTCGCGGCGGCTCCCGTCGAGCCCGCGGATGGGCAGCTCCATATTGAGCGCGTTATCCAGTTTCAGCGGCTTTTCGACCCACACGAGACGGCAGGGCGGCAGGATTTTTTCCTCTATCACGTCAAGGGCTGCGCTTTTCGCGTCCGCGAGCATGCTCAGGCGATTGTCGATCTTGCGCTCGATTATCTCAAGCTCACGCCGCTTTTTGCCGATCTCGGCCTTTTGGTGCAGGAGCTTCTGCTCGATGTTGCAGACATCTCGATTTTTGAGAAAATCGCCGATGGCGGACAGCGGCATATCCAGCATACGCAGATAGCGCACGGTGTTTAAGGGCTCAAACTGCCGCACACTGTAGTATCGATAACCCGTGTCGGGGTCTACATGCTCCGGCTGCACAAGACCGAGCGTTTCGTAGTGGCGCAGTGTGCCGACGCTCAGGTCAAACATACGAGCGACCTCGCCGATGGAGAAAAGCTTTTCCTTATCCAAGGCTCTGCCCCGCTCTTTCTCTGCGGCTTATTATCCTGTAAGCCGCGATGCAGATAACGACCTGCAAAAGCGAGCCTGCCGCCGTCGCAAGTCCCATGGGCAGCAGCGTCGACGGGAACATTTTCGACATAAGGTATGCGCCCGGAACGCGAACGAGCGCAACGCCCGTTATGTTGTGGATAAACGAAATTATCGACATTCCGCAGGCGCAGAAATAGCCGCTGAAGCAGAAGTGAACTCCGGCAAAGGCGCAGTCGAGGATATAGCCGCGCAGATACTGCCCGCCGGAGACGATGACGTTTTCATCGGGCGTGAACAGGCCGACGACGGGCTCGGCGATAAACTGGATGAGGATGCTTATAAACACGCCGAAGCCGGCCGCGATCGCAATGGCGTACCACAGCGTTTTTTTTGCCCGCTCGGGTTTTCCCGCGCCGAGGTTCTGCGCGCCGAGAGCCGACACCGTCGAGAGCATCGACGAGGGTACGAGGAACAGAAAGCTTATGATCTTTTCGACTATGCCGACAGCGGCGGCATCCGTGAGTCCGCGGCGGTTGGCGATGACGGTTATGATGATAAATGCGATCTGAATGAGTCCGTCCTGAAGCGAGACGGGCACGCCGATGGACAGTATCTGCCCCATGACGCCGCGCTGCGGATGCAGGTCGCTTTTTGAAAATGAGATGCTCTTATGGCGGCGTATTGCGATGAGCGCGGTGACGACGCTTATAGCCTGCGCTATCGTAGTGCCGAGCGCGGCGCCCGCAGGGCCGAGGTGCATCGCGCCCATGAAAAGATAGTCCAGCGCGATGTTCGCGGCGCAGGCCACGGCGATGAAGTACATGGGGCTTTTGCTGTCGCCCATGCCGCGGAAAATGCTGCTTATGATATTATAGGCCGTGATGAGCGGGATGCCGGCAAAGCAGATGATGAGATAGCTTACCGTTCCGCTGACGGCCTCCTCAGGCGTTGACATGACGCTTACTATAGGACGCACGAGCAGCATGAGCACGGCCGTCAGGGCAACGGACACGAGCATGAACAGCGTGACCGTGTTGCCAACGCAGGCCGAGACGCGCTTTTTATCGTTCGCTCCGACCGCGCGGCCGATGGACACAGTCGTGCCCATGGCAAGACCGACTATCATGACCGTGAGCATATGCATGACCTGACTGCCGATGGAAACCGCCGTCGTCGACGCAACGCCCTCGTACCGGCCGATTATGAACAGATCCGCCAGGCCGTACAGCGTCTGAAGAAAATATGATAAAAAATACGGCAGCGAAAAGATGACTATGTTTTTAAACACGCTGCCTGTTGTGAGATTTCGTTCCATGCTATCACCTCGGATAATCATATTAAACTCTACAATTATTGTAGAGTCAAGGCTGAATTTATCCCCGGTCTGAAAAACAGACCGGGGATAAGCATTCTTCTCTATTTCGGGGGGTCGGCTTATTTGCCGAGCAGATGAGCGGAGGCGGCCATGACCGTGTCAAAGGCTTCATCCATACGCCTTATGGTCTTTCTCAGGAAGCGGTAGGGCGCTTCGGAGGCCCAGTCGCTGCCGATGGCGCAGATAAGGCCGCTGCCGATGAGCGGGAGGTAGGCGCGGATCTGCTTTTTATGGTGGATTTCGTCGAGATCGAGCATGACGTGAACGCCCAGCTGCTGGAGCTTTTCGCTGTTTTTGAGCACGCCCTCGCCCGCGCCGGTGAGGATGACGTTCATGCCAAGCTTGCCGGAGAGGCGTCTGAGCACGGCCTCGGTCGTATCGTTCCACTCAACGTCCTCCATGTTCAGCAGAAAGCATCTGTCGCCGAAGCAGAGCTCCGGAAGATTCTCCTCAGTCAGGAGTCTTTCGCTGAATTTTGTTGTCGCGGCCGACATGACCTCGGGCAGCTCATCGTTCATGAGGCTGCCGAGGATGTCCTCGGACTGGCGGCGGCGATCGAGAAATTCCTCAACGCTGCACTCGTCGGGATCGTAAACGGGCGCAGCGACGATTAGGTCGACACCGGCGTCCTTTGCCGCCATAAGGCGGCGGATGGTGTCGATCCTGTTTTTGCAGGTTTTGTCCATGCCCGGCATTACATGCGCTTTAAAATCGATTATCATTGCATGATCTCACTCTTTCTTTTACTTGATTCTATTAGGCGATTCAGGCCAAGGCAGGGGTAGTACAGCGCAAGTCCGAAAATTATCGAACCGAGCGCGACGCACAGGAGGACGACAATGTCATGGGTGTAGTTGCTGCCGTACATTCCCGCGATGGTCTCTCGCATTGCGTTCATTGCGTATTTGAAGGGCATGTAGTCGTAAAGCTTCCGGAATATATCCGGGAGGACCTCGATGGGATATGTGCCGCCGGAGCCCGCGACCTGCATGACCATGACGATGACGGAGGCCGCCATGCCGATATTATCGAGCGCGAAAACAAGCGCATAGTTTATAAGTGAGAAGCAAAGTCCCGTGACGACGGCCGCAAGTACGAAGCGCCAGGGATACAGGCATTGGATCTGCACATAGAACAGATCGCCGAGCGAAACGATCAGCGCCTGACCGATAGCGACGAGGAAGAACAGACCGTAGCGACCGAAAAATCTCTCGTGCAGACGCAGGCCGAGGGGCTCGTCCTCGGCGCGGATCTTGACCTTGAGGAACACCGCGCTCAGCAGTGCGCCGACCCACTGGGCAAGCACCGTGTAAAACGGAGCCATCGCCGAGCCGTAGGTTGCGACCTCATACTTTATGACGGTGTCCATGCTGATGGGCGAGGCGAGGTATCCGCCGACAAGATCGCCGTCGTTTTCAAGCGTATCGCTCACCTCGGCAAGCAGCTTGCTGCCGGCAAGCGCCGAGACGAATTCGGAAATGACCTTGAGCTCAGCCTGCGCACCCTCTATGGCCTTCTGCGTGTCGGTAAATCCGGACTGCATGGTGCCTATCGAGCCGAGGTAGGAGTTCAGGGTGCCGCTCAGCGCACTCGTCGAGCTCTGAAGGCTGCCGAGCACGGAGCTTACGTTGGTCGAGGCGCTCTGCGCCCCGGCAAGCGCGGAGTGCAGCTTCGGCGCGAGGTCACTGCTGACCGTGGCCGAGAGGCTGCTTATCGTTTCGCGCGCGGAGGTAACGGACTCTATGAGCGAGGTCTGCTGCTCGCGGATGCCCTCCCAGCTTTCGTCGTTTGCCTCCGTGAGGCTGCCGAGAGCCGAGCTGAGGCTCTTAAGCTTAGAGGCGAGCGCACTCATCTGAGTCGCCGCCGCATCAAAGCCGATGGAGGAAAACGACTGCGCCATATCCGAGCAGTTCGTGCTCAGAGCATCAAGCATCGCAACGTCGGCGGCAAGACCGGTAGAAACGTAGTCGTTATAACGATTTATGTCGGAAAACGCGTTTTCAAGGCTCGTCTGGATGGCGGCGAGGTTGGCGTCGGCCTGCGCAAGGGCGGTGGTGACGCTCTGCACGGTGGTGTCGATGCGATCATTTAGCGTTGCAGTATCATCGCCGACCTTGTTGAGAAGCTCCTTCGACTGCTCGAGCGTTGTCGAGGTGTTGTTGCACAGCTTCACGGAAATGCTGATGAGGTTTTTCGCGGCATTTGTCAGGCCGTTTGCGGCGCTCAGCGCCGCGCAGCAGTCGGAAAGCTTATCGCTCAGGTCGCTTATGTCGGCGCTCAGATCGTTCAGCAGACTCTCGGCGGTGACGCCGTTTGCATTTGCAACGGAAATCAGCGAGGCGATATCGTCGGATATCGTCTGCACGAATGTGGCGTTTACCTGCTCCTGAACTGCGGTCTTAGCCTTGCTGGTTATCTTCGGCGCAATGGCGTTTTTCTTGTCGTTCTGATAGAAGATTATCTCGGGATTGGTGATGTCGCCGCTCAAAAAGCTGGTGACGTTGGTAGTGAAATCCTCGGGCACGACGAGCGCCGCGTAGCAGTCGCCGCTGTATACGAGGTCCAATGCGTCCTGCTTTGTGTCGACAAACTGCCAGCCGATGGTGTCGTTTGCCTCAAGTGCGCTTATTACCTTATCGCCGATGTTTAATTTAAGTCCCAGCACGCTTGCACCGGCGTCCTCGGAGGCGACGGCGATCTTTATGCGCGAGGTAGCGTCCTGACCGTAGGGATCCCAGTTTGAGAAAATGTTGAACCACGCATACAGGCAGGGCACGGCGGCAAGGCCGAGGATTATAACGATGGCGACGACGCTGGAGGATATTCTGCGCAGATCGTTTCTGCATATGGTGAGAATATTTTTCACTTCGTCACCTCCTCTTCAAGCTTCTGCAGTAATTTGAAGCCGCGGCGCGGGGGCTTGACGGTAATAAGGCTGTCAAGCTCGCCGAGCTCGTCGCGCGAAAGCTCGTTTATCGTCGATTGCAGCATCCAGTCGGAATACGCAACAAACAGCAGAAACGCCGCGACGACGAACATGCAGGCTATCCATATGATAAGGAACACGATCCTGGAGCTGTCGGTCAGAAGCAGGATGCCGACAAGGATAAAGGGTATGACTATAAGGCTTATAAGCCCGTTGCGTATGCGGCGCTTATTGTTCTGATGCACCTGCTCTGCGTACATCAGCAGCTTACCGTAAAGCACATCGGTGCTGTTTTCGCGGACGCGAACATTGAGTTTCTTCGCCATATCACAGCACCCCCGATTTCTCCATTTCGTCCTCGACGAAACGGTTCATTTTTACAAAGGGCTTGCGCACGACAAGGCCGATGGCGATGCCGACGATGCCGAAGATGAGAAGCTCGCCCAGATAGATGAAGTAATCCCATTGATACATGCCGAAGATCGCCTCGCGCATCGCGTTTATGGCGTAGGGGAACGGGAAGAACAGATAGATCTTACTGAAGATATCCGGCAGGATCTCGATCGGATACGAGCCCGAGGAGCCGGCTATCTGAACGACCATGATAACGACGACGATGGCCTTGCCGATATCGCCGAAGGCCAGCGCCAGCGAATATATGAGCGCGTTGAAGACAAAGCTCGTCACTGCGGCCGCCGCCCAGAACAGCAAAGCGTTCTCGCACTGGCAGCCCAGCAGATAGATATCGCCAAGGACGATGACCGCAGCCTGAGCCTGGCCGAGGAAGAAGAACAGCAGGAATTTACCCCAGTACTTCTGCCCCTCGGTGACGTGGCGCAGCCCCCTCGGGTCTGCCTCGACCTTGAGGATGGCAACGAGGATAACGCCGCCGACCCAAATGGCAAGGACAGAGTAGAACGGAGTCATCGCGTCGCCGTAGCTCGCGGTGGGATATATCGTCTCCTCGGAGACCTTGACAGGCTCGGAGAGGAACTCCGCATATTTTTCGGCGTTGCCGTTCAAAACGGTTATGAGAGTCTGAAGCCGTTCATCGGCCGTTCCCTCGTTTATTTTGACAAGCAGCTCATCGCAGGAATTTGCGACGCGCTCCATGAGCGATTGCAGCCTCGTCATGGCCGAGGAGACGTAATTGAGCGTATCGCTCGCGGATGAAACGACGGGTGCAATATCGTCGAGCGTTATGCCCAGACTGCTTATGAGCGGTTCCATCATGTTCAGCGTGCTCGAAAGATTCGTGAGCATCATGTCGATACCGGTCTTGAGCTCATTTGTTATGCCGGAGCGCATGAGCGAAACGGTGTCCGCACAGGCGCCTGTTATATTCGCCGCATCCTCGGCAAAGCTTGCGTCATCGCGCAGAAGCTCGAGCTGGTTCTGCATCTGCTTTGTGCGCTCGATGAGCGCGTCGAGAGTGTTCGCAACGTAAGACGTACCGCTCAGGGCGCTGTTTTCGGGAAGCAGCGCGCGCAGGGTCTCAAGATGTGTCTGAAGCTTTGCGGCTGCTGTCTTGGCGGCATCGACCATCTGATTGTGCAGCTCGATGCTGCCGTTTATGACCTCGCCGGAGGCAAGCTTGTTGAGAGCCGCCGTGAGCTCGTCAAGGTCTGTTTCAAGCTCTGCGAGCTTGCCGTCTATGCCATTTGCGAGCTGATCGATCGCGGTCTGCGCGTTCGTTATTGATGCCTGCGCGGAATTGAGTGTGGCCTGGCTGCCGGAGAGCGCCGCCGCGGCGTTTGCCGAGGAGCTTCCGATGCCTGAGAGGACATAGGAGATAGACGAACTGTCGCTGACGAACCGGCCTATTGACGCGCTGTACTGCCTGAGGCTTTTGCTGAGGTCTGTCAGCTGCGAGATGACGGCGTTTACCGCCTGCTCCTCGTCAACTTCATCGCCAATCTCCTGGCCTGTGGTGAAAACGGTTTGGAACAGCACCTTCAGATACTCGACCTGAATGTTGCTCTTGACCGTCTCCGCCGCCGTGTCGGTTATCTTGGTGGCAATGGCGTTGGTCTTTGCGTTTACATAGTATGTAATGGTGCTCTCATCGTCTGTAAGGGCGGATTTCAGATCGTACATATTGCGGCTGAAATTTTCGCCGATGAGGATGGCGGCGTAATATTTGCCGCTGTCGACACCCTTTTTGGCCTTTTCGGTGCTGTCGGTAAACACCCAGTTTATCGACTTGTTATCCTTTAAGCTGTCGAGTATACTTTCGCCCTTGTTTTCGCCTTCATAGCCCTGATCGTCGGACGCGACGGCAATGCTTATATTGCCCGTGTTTCCGTAGGGGTCGGAGTTTGCATAGATGTTGACCCATGCATACAGCGCCGGTATGATAGTTATCGCTATCACGACGGCGACCGCAAAAAAGTGCTTAACGAGACTTCCAATGTCGGAAAAGAATATTTTGAACGTATTCTTCATGTTACCACCTTTGCATCGACTTTAACTCAATATAAAGCTACACTAAAATAACTTTCTTTAACATAGACAATATCAGCTATCGGTCTTAAAATCAAGCATTCACGCCCATTTGCCTAAAAAAATGAACAGCCCCTTGGGGCTGTTCATTTGTACATTATATGTAATGTATATGTTACTTAAGTCTCTTGTCGCACTTCTTGGCAAGATAGGTGCCGAGGCTCTGGAAAACCTGAACGAGCAGGATGAGGATAATGACCGCAGCGACCATGATGAGATACTTATAGCGATAGTAGCCGTAGTCAATGGCAATCTTGCCAAGCCCGCCGCCGCCGATGATGCCGCTCATTGCCGAGTAGCTGAGGATGGTGGTCAGCGCGATGGTGACGTTCTGGATAAGCGATGGTACGCTTTCGGGGATCATTACCTTGCAGATTATCTGAATGGGTGACGCGCCCATGCTCTGCGCGGCCTCGATGATGTTGCCGTCAAGCTCGCGCAGGCTGCTCTCGACAAGGCGTGCGACGAATGGAAATGCCGCCGCGACGAGCGGAACGATTGTCGCCGTTGTGCCGACGGCTGTGCCTATGAGCGCTCGGGAGAGAGGAAGAACCATGATCATTAATATAAGGAAGGGGATCGAGCGCAGAAGGTTTATGATAACGTTCAGCAGGTGCATGAGCCAGCCGGGCAGCGGCAGAATGCCATCCTTTTCGCCGGTGACGAGAAGCACGCCGAGCGGAAGGCCGATGACAAGAGAAAGAGCGGTGCTCAGAACTGTGACGTAAAATGTCTCCCACAGGGCGGTGGGAAATGTGGGCAGGAGATCGAGAAGCCCCTGAATGGAGGCCTCGGAAAAAAGATCACTGTACATTGCCGTTTACCTCCTCTGCCGTGACATTTGCAACGGATGAAATGAATTTCAGCGCACGATCATACTGCGCACTGGGGATGCCGATGAGCAGGCTGCCGTAGACCTCCTCTGACAGCTTTTGCGTCGATGCGGAAATGATGTTGCAGAAGATGTTCTCCTCCGACGCCAGGCGCGCGACGAGAGGTATCGCGGTCGTCCGGCTGTCGCGGAAGATAAGTCTGACGCGGCGCTCGGTCTTGGGGTCGGAGACCAGCTCGTCCACCCCGCCGGGGAACACGAGTCTGCGTCCTGCCGGGGATTTTGGCGCCGCGAACACCGCCGCGACCAGCCCCTCCTCGGCGACCTCGCCGTCATCGAGGATGGCAACGTGGTTGCAGACCTCCTTAACGACGCTCATCTGATGGGTTATGATAACGACCGTAATACCGAGCTTGGAGTTAATATCTTTAATAAGCTCGAGGATCTGACGGGTCGTTTTCGGGTCGAGGGCACTTGTGGCTTCGTCGCAGAGCAAAACCTTGGGGTCAGTCGCCAGTGCGCGGGCAATGGCTATGCGCTGCTGCTGACCGCCGGACAGCTGCGCGGGGTAGGCGTTTGCCTTATCCGGCAGACCGACGAGCTCCAGAAGCTCGCGTGCGCGCTTTTCCGCGTCGGCTTTTTTTACGCCGGCAAGCTCCATCGGGAAGCATATATTTTTCAGGCATGTGCGCTGCATGAGCAGGTTGAAGTGCTGGAATATCATCGTTATGTCGCGTCTTGCCGCGCGAAGCTGCGCCGGGCTCATTGTGTCGAGCCGCTGCCCGTTTACGATGATCTCACCGCTTGATGGTCTTTCGAGCAGGTTTATGCATCGCACGAGCGTGCTCTTCCCCGCGCCGGACATGCCGATTATTCCGTATATGTCCCCGTCCCGGATTGTAAGACTGACGTTTTTGAGCGCGTCCACCTCACCTGTTCCGGAATCAAAGGTCTTACTTACATTTTTCAGTTCTATCACAAGCGTTATCCCTCTCTGTTATAGCTGACAGGAGCTTGGCTCCTGTCAGCTATTTCTCTGTTTCTATACTATTATATAATATGTTGCTTATATCACTTGCCGCTCACAGCGTCCAGAGTGGTCTGGGTGCCGCCGTACAGGCCCATGGGCTCGACGTGGATGGCTGCAACGGAGACTATGTGGGTACCCTGCTGAGCGTTGAAGTCGTCGAGGTAGGGGGTGTGCTGGAAGTAGTTTGCGAGAACAGTGCCGTCTTCAACGACGTTGTTGGGGATGACGTAGTCGCTGTAGGTCTGGATGTCGAGTGTGATGTCCTTCTCGGCGAGGATCTGCTTTGCGATCTCGAGGATCTCTGCGTGAGGAGTTACGGAAGCTGCGACGGAAATGGTGGTGCCTGCAAGGGCTGCGTAATCAACGGAGCTGTCAAAGCCGTCGGTGGGGTTATCGACTACGGAAACTACGGAGCCCTCGTACTTCTCTGCGATGAAGTCCGCAACCTGCTTGCTCTCGAGAGCTGCCTTGAGCGCCTTGACCGCGTCGGTATCTTCGTTGCCTTCCTTGACTGCTAGGATGTTGGAGTATGCCGAGGAGGAGCCTTCCTTGAACAGGGAGTCCTCAACGGGGTTGAGACCTGCGTTTATCGCGTAGTTGCTGTTGATGACTGCGTAGTCAACGTCGGGCAGGAGCTGGGGGATCGCTGCGGCTTCCGCTTCAACGATCTCGACATTGTACGGATTCTCGACGATGTCGTTCTTGGTTGCGGTGATGCCTGCGCCGTCTTTGAGCTTGATGATGCCGGCCTCCTGGAGCAGGAGCAGTGCGCGCGCTTCGTTGGTGGTATCGTTGGGAACCGCTATTTTGATGACCTCGGAGCCGTCGTCGGCGGAGTCATTGCCGCTCTTATTGGAGCAGGCTGCGAGGCTGAATGCGAGAACGATTGCAAGTGCGAGGGCAATTATTTTGGTGAAGTTTTTCATTTTATTTTTCTCCTTAAAAGTTTTTGTTTAATGAGCCGTGGTATCGTCTGTTAATGATAATATCCTCTGTGTCCCGAGGACACATTCGTTTGACCAGTCGGTTCATACGGCACATCTCCTTTCAAATCGAAATCGTGAATTCTGCGTATATATAACAAAAAACAGCGGGAGGTCATTGACCTTCCGCTGTTTGTTATCCTCAGAGGTTTTCGGCTTAAGCCGTCAAACAGGTATCAGAAAGTTCCTGACCGAAGTGAGCGCGACGAAACATGCACATGCGGCACATGCACATGTACATCATCATCATTGCGTTGCTCAGCTTCTTCATGGATGCTTTCTGCCTTTCCTCAAAATTTTGTGTCTTACGTTGATGTGGGCATAGTAGCGCCATATCACGCGTTTGTCAAGCGCTTTTTGACATTTTATCGTTTTTTACAAAATGTTTTTCCTCCACGCCGTCCGTTTTGTGCGCTTTTCGGAGGAGTTTTTTTCAATAGCGCATTGAAATTGTGCGGATACGCTTATTGCGCCGACCCGACCGAAAGCCGCCGACAAAACCATTACAAGCGAACGGGTAATCCCGTTCACTACGAGGGTGCGGCGGCTTCGCGGTTTTGTCGGCAGGTGCAATACCGGGTTCACGCAATAAGCGTATAGGCAGGTGCGTCAATTTGCCTCTAAAGAACCATCGTAGAGCTCTTTTGAGGACAGCCCGGTCTCGGCGGCAGCCTTTTTGCAGGCGGCCTTACGCGACAACCCCTCGGCGCGATAGCGCTCGACAAGGGCGAGAGCGTCGTCGAGCGTGAGCTCGAGCTCCTGCTCCGGCGCACCGTCAATTACCAGCACGAACTCGCCCTTGGGCGGTGTTGCGGTGAAATACTCGACCGCCTCGCCGAGCGTGGTGCGTATCGTCTGCTCGTGGATCTTCGTCAGCTCGCGGCACAGTGCGATGCGCCGATCCGCGCCGAAGGTGCTTTTCATATCCTCAAGCGTGCGCATGAGCTTGTGCGGCGCTTCGTAGAATATCATGGTGCGCTTCTCGCCGCGCAGACTCTCGAGGTGCTCGCGGCGGCTCTTGTTTGAGGTGGACAGGAAACCCTCGAAGCAGAACCTGCCCGACGGCAGTGCCGACAGCGCGACAGCCGACACGAGCGCGGCAGGCCCCGGCACGACCAGTACCTCCACGCCGCTTTCCGCGCACAGGCGCACGAGCTCCTCGCCGGGGTCGGATATTGCGGGCATACCGGCGTCTGTCACGAGCGCGCAGCTTTCGCCCGCGAGGATGCGCTCGAGTATCTTCGCGCCGGAGGCGTATTTGTTGTGCTCAAAATAGCTCACGAGCGGCTTGCGGATGTCGAAGTGATTTAAAAGCTTCATCGTCACGCGCGTGTCCTCGGCCGCGATGAAGTCCGCGTCGCTCAGTGCCTGTCTTGCGCGCGGCGAAAAATCACCGAGGTTGCCTATAGGCGTTCCCACAAGATATAATTTACCGCTCATGCTCGTCCTCCCTGTGATAGATGCGTTTTATCTCCGCGCTCTCGCGCCCGTCGTTGCCGCAGATGAACAGCGGCGGCATTATTTTTAAGCCTGCGCCTGCGCCTCGCCTCGCCTCGATAAGCACGAGCGACGGCTCTTTTCCCGCCGAGTGCGAGACCGTGCGCAGGCGCTTTGCCTCAAAGCCCGTTTCGCGCAGCAGACATATGACATCCGTGAGCCTCTCTGCCCTGTGCACGAGGCAGAACGCGCCGCCCGTGCGGCACAGGTAGGAGGCTGCGCGGCAGATATCCTCCAGCGAGCACAGCAGCTCGCCGCGCGCGGCGGCCTTGTCTGCGTTCGGGCTCTGCCGACCGCTTCCGGCGGCAAAGTACGGCGGATTGGATACAATCAGATCAAACTGCCCCGTTTTGAACAGCTCACGGCAGCGGCGGATATCGCCCGTGACGATATCGCAGCGCTCCTCCAGCGCGTTTGCGGCCATGTTTTCGCGTGCAGTGTGCGTGGCTTCGGGATTTATCTCAAGCCCCGTCATGTGCAGTCTGTCGCTTCGCATAAGAAGCAGCAGCGGCAGTATGCCCGAGCCGCAGCCGAGGTCGATGCCGCTTTTTCGTGTGCCGATATTCACAAAGTCCGCCAGCAGCACGGAGTCCGTGCCCAGCCGGAAGTGCTCCGACTGTTCAAACAGCGGCCCATTTTCCCATAACTCCATTTTTCAGCAGCGCTTTGGCGCTTCTCCTATACATATATTGCGATGGCCCGGCAGTGCAGGCAATGCCTACAAATGAATAAATAATAATGAATAATGAAAAATTGCGGTTTGCGCGCACCTCACCTGTCCACTATCAGCTATCGGCTGTCAGCTCGCAATGTTTTTCCGAAAGCGCTTTGCGCTTCCTGAAAAACATTGTAACAAATCCGGCGCGGCGCGTCAATGCGCTTGACTGCGCGCCCCGGTTTGAGGTAAAATCATACCAAAGTGTAACTGAAAATTTAACGGAGGTCAAAACAATGAAAAAATGGCTTATCATAGCACCCATTGCAGCGGCCGCGGCAGCAGGAGCGGCGCTCGCATTTAAGGGTAAGTCCGGCGCGGAGAAGAAGCCGGCGGCGGAAAAGCCCGCGGCCAAATCGCCTGCAAAGGCCGGAGGCAAGAAAAACGCCGAGTTTTCGATAAAGAATCCCAAGACCGGCGTCTACAGCTTTGCAAGCGGCTACAAGGACGCAAAGGAAGTCACGGTCACCGTCACATACGATGCGGATAAGCACGCGTTCGGCGTCGTATCCGAGGGCTACATCACCGACTCCGGCGACTCGCACGTCGCCATAATAAACGCCGACGACTTTTCCATCCAGATCGAGTACGCGCCCTACTATCACGGCGAGGACTTCGCCGCACTCGAAAAGTCGGTCGAGGAAAACTACAAGAATTTCGGCAAGGTCAGCTTCAAAAACGCAAGCGGCATCTGCTTCACAAACGGCGGCAGCTACTGCATGGCATTCCCGGCGGCGGACTCGACGGCAGACTACGTTCTGACGACGGTCGTACTCATGGGCGACGATAATGAGGATGAGCGTGTGAAGCTGCGCTCGAACCCCGAGATGCTTGCCATCATGGACACCTTGGTCATAGAGTAAGAAATCAGCAAACGGACAGAGGGAACGGGGAGGACAGCCGATAGTGCGATGTGTTTGCCTGCGGCAAACGAATTTGAATATCACCTCATCCGTCACCTGCGGTGACACCTTCCCCTCGAAGGGGAAGGCATTTTAGAGGCGCTTTGACGCACCTGCGGATACGTTTTTTGCCGGTGCCCGGTTCGGAACAAAGGCATAAACATAGCATTTCGCACCCGTTAATCCAACGGAAAATTTGCATCGCGCTCATGGAAGGCGACAGACTCACGGTTTCGTCGGCATTTTCGACACCGGGCACCTGTAATAAATGTATAGGTATCGGCGCTAAAGCGCCGATAAAAAAACACGAACGAGAAAATCGTTCGTGTTTTTTCCATAATTAAAGAAGAGAGGTGTAGATGTGAACAAAAGCTCGCACTATTTTGATCTTTCCCGGCGGCGTCCTGAACCACCGCCGGGGGCTTATCACATATTAAGGGAGGCTTTGTGATTTTAATTTACTACTTCCGCGATAGGATTTCAGCTCCAAAACGGCTCTCTCCTGCTCCAAAAGGGCAAACTTATGCCTCTCCCTGCATTTTTCCCATTTCGGCGACGTGCTTTTTTATCGCATTGAACGATTCGTCGCTTATAATGTGCTCCATTTTGCAGGCATCCTCGGCGGCGGTCTCCGCGCTTACGCCGAGCATTTTGAGGTAGTGGGTGAGCATGGTGTGCCGCTCGTATATCTTCTCGGCGACCTCGATGCCGGCCTCGGTGAGGCTCAGATGCCCCATCTCATCGGAAACGAGATAGCCGCCGCTTTTGAGCAGCCCGACTGCGCGGCTGACGCTCGGCTTTGAATAACCCATGTACTCGCCGACATCGATGGCGCGTACATCCTTATATTTTTGCGACAGGACGTATATGGTCTCAAGATACATCTCGCCCGATTCCTGTAATGTCATTTATCTTCTCTCCGTGTTTATAATAATTCAATATAAATAATAGCACAATGCTTCTATTAATTCAAGTAATTATGCGCAGTAATCTTAATCCCTACAAGAATGATGTGATATTCTGCACAATTAGTTAGCTCGCGCTAACCATCGAAATTGTGCAAACTTACAAACCTTGTGTCAGGTACTTGACAATGGAGAAAACTGTGCTATTATTCAGACAGTTAGCGAGAGCTAACTTTAATTCACTCCCGCGGTTAGCGAGCGCTAATCCAATGGGGGAAAGGATATATGCAATGATGCCTTTAACATTAGCGGCAGTCGGCGAGGATAATACGATACAGCGTATAGCCGGCAAGCCGGAGGTGAAGAAGCACCTCGAAAACCTCGGCTTTGTTGTCGGGGGAGATGTGAAAGTGTTGACTGCCGTTGGCGAGAATGTCATCGTCAAGGTCAAAGAAGCCAGGATCGCGATAAGCGCGGAAATGGCTCAGAAAATATATGTGTGAGGAGCAGAAACATGAAGACTCTGAGAGACGTTAAGATCGGCGAGACCGTGACCGTCAAAAGACTCCATGGCGAAGGCGCGATAAAGCGCCGCATCATGGACATGGGTATTACCAAGGGCGCTGAGGTCTATGTCCGCAAGGTCGCTCCCCTGGGCGATCCCATTGAGCTCACCGTTCGCGGCTATGAGCTTTCGCTGCGTAAGGCAGATGCAGAAAAGATCGAGGTGGAATAATGGAAAAGAACATTAAAATTGCCCTCGCCGGCAACCCGAACTGCGGTAAGACCACACTGTTCAATGCGTTGACCGGCTCGAACCAGTTCGTAGGTAACTGGCCCGGCGTCACTGTTGAGAAAAAGGAAGGCAAGCTTAAAAAGTTTGACGGCGTAACGGTCGTTGACCTTCCGGGTATCTACTCGCTTTCACCGTACACCCTTGAGGAAGTCGTCGCGCGTAACTTCCTGCTCGGCGAGCGCCCCGATGCGATACTCAACATCATCGACGGTACCAACCTCGAGCGTAACCTTTACCTGACCACTCAGCTGACCGAGCTCGGCATCCCTGTGGTCGTTGCGGTAAACATGATGGATATCGTCCGCAAGAACGGCGACGTTATCAATATCAAGGAGCTGTCCCGTCAGCTCGGCTGCAAGGTCTTCGAGATCTCCGCGCTGAAGGGCGACGGTGTTTCCGAAGCGGCAGCGGCAGCGGTCGACGCCGCAAAGAACGGCAAGACCATTCCCATGCACTCCTTCTCCGGTGTTGTCGAGCATGCTATTGCTCACATCGAGGAGGCAGTCCTGCACGAGCTGCCCGAGGAGCAGCAGCGCTGGTATGCTATCAAGATCTTCGAGCACGACGATAAGGTTCTCGCAAAGCTCGCGATAAAGCCCGAGATCATGCAGCACATCGACGCAGACATCAAGGCCGCCGAGGATGAGCTTGATGATGATGCGGAGAGCATCATCACCAACGAGCGCTACATTTACATAGCTTCCATCATCAAGGCCTGCTACAAGAAGAAAAACGTCGGCAAGCTCACAACTTCCGATAAGATCGATAAGATCGTCACCAACCGCTGGCTGGGTCTGCCCATCTTCGCACTGGTCATGTTCCTGGTCTACTGGGTCGCAATGGTCGCGGTCGGCGCACCGGCTACCGACTGGGCAAACGACGGCGTGTTCGGCGACGGCTGGCACCTGTTCGGCATCGGCTCCGGCGAATACAACGACACTAACGACGAATACACCGCAGCCATCCAGGCTGTCAGCGCATTCCTCGGCGAAGACATCGACGTTGAAGCAGACGACTTCGACGCTGACGCGCTGCTTGCCGAGATGAAGGATCTCCGGACCTCCGACAAGTCGGCAGACCTCGATGTTGAGGACGAGGAGACCCTCGCAATCAATACAATGACCGCTTACTACGACGCCATCCCCGACGATGCCGACGAAGACAGCACCATCGGCATGACCTATGTCGATGCGGTTTCTTACCTCGAAGAAAACGGCTTTGACGCTCCCGATCCTGCCGACTACGGCGTTTGGGTACCGGGCATTCCCGTTCTCGTAGGCGACGGCCTTGACGCTGCAAACGCAGCTCCCTGGCTCAGCGGCCTTATCAACGACGGTATTGTAGCCGGTGTCGGCGCGGTCCTCGGCTTCGTACCTCAGATGCTCGTCCTGTTCTTGATGCTCGCCTTCCTCGAGGCCTGCGGCTACATGGCGCGTATCGCCTTCGTTCTTGACCGTATCTTCCGCAAGTTCGGACTTTCCGGTAAGAGCTTCATCCCCATGCTCGTCGGCGTCGGCTGCGGCGTTCCGGGCGTCATGGCTTCCCGTACCATCGAAAACGAGCGTGACCGCCGTATGACGATCATGACCACCACATTTATCCCCTGCGGCGCAAAGGTTCCGTTCATCGCAATGATCGCCGGCGCACTGTTCGGCGGCAGCGCGATCGTCTCGACCTCCGCATACTTCATCGGCATGGCAGCTATCATCTGCTCGGGCATCATGCTCAAGAAGACCAAGCGCTTCTCCGGTGACCCCGCTCCCTTCGTTATGGAGCTTCCCGCATACCACATGCCGACCCTCGGCAACGTCCTCCGCTCCATGTGGGAGCGCGGCTGGTCCTTCATCAAGAAGGCCGGTACCATCATCCTGCTCTCGACCATCTTCGTATGGTTCACCACTTACTTCGGCTGGGTCGACGGCTCCTTCCAGATGCTCACTGAGGATCAGATCGACTCCTCCATCCTCGCAAAGATCGGCAATGCCATCGCATGGATCTTCACCCCGCTCGGCTGGGGCAACTGGCAGGCAACCGTCGCTTCCATCACCGGCCTCGTTGCCAAGGAGAACATCGTCGGTACCCTCGGCATCCTCTACGGCGGCGGCGACAGCACCGTTTACCAGGCAATGGCGGCAGCCTTCACCGGCGTAACCGCTTACAGCTTCCTCGTCTTCAACCTTCTTTGCGCTCCCTGCTTTGCAGCTATCGGCGCGATCAAGCGCGAGATGAACAACCGCGGCTGGACCTGGTTTGCGATCGGCTATCAGTGCGGCTTTGCATACGTCATCGCTCTGATGATCAATCAGTTCGGCGGCGCCTTCACCGGCAACCTGAACATCATCGGCCTGATCGTAGCAATCGCTCTGCTTGTCGGCATCATCTACATGCTCTTCCGTCCTTACAAGGAGGCTGAGACTCTCACCACCAAGGAAGCAACTGTAGGCGCAAAATAATCTGCAACATAACTTGAGAATTTATAAAGGAGGAAAAAGCAATGCTTGAATGGTTAGCTTCCAATATCGGAACGATACTGATAACCGCCGGTCTGATCGTCATTGTCGCGCTCATCATCCGGTCAATAGTCAGAGATAAGAAAGCAGGCATATCCTCCTGCGGCGCCAAATGCGGCGGCTGCGGCGCGTGTGCGATGGCAGGCAAATGTCATGGCGACTCGTGCTCCGGAAGCGGCAGCGACGCCCTCAGGGACGTAAAAAACCTGAAGAAACAGAACAGTTAAAAGCTTACGGGAGGTGCAGTGGGTTTCCACCCGCACCTCCCGATTTTACAAACAGGAGTAAGCAATGACTAACCCAAAGCTTGCAGTCTCCGTCTCCGTGGTCCGATATATTTTGGCACTTGACGCGCTCAAGGGCTCGGGCGGAATAAGAACGATCGATGTGGCGCGGTATCTTAACGTAAAAAAACCGAGCGCACATACGATGCTCAACAATTTAAAAGATGCCGACGTTCTTACGAAGGACGATCTCGGCATAGCACACCTGACGGGCTACGGCATGGAGCTGACGAGCCGGTATCGCCGCTATTACTGCGCCGTTTCCGAGGCTCTTGCGCGCATTCTGCCGCCCTCGGCCGACGTTAAAAATGCAGCTTGCGCCCTGGTTGCCGAGCTTTCCGAGCAGGTGCTTGAGGAGCTTTGCGCACAAAGCGGTGAGGAAGGGGCATTAAATGTATCTTGAGATTCATGACCTCCGCAAATCCTTCGGCAGCGGAGATAACCGCTGCGAGGTGCTCCGCGGCATAAGCTGCGGCATTGAAAAAGGACATATATGCGTTTTGCTGGGACCTTCGGGCTCCGGTAAATCGACGCTTTTGAATATAATAGGCGGCATCGAGACCGCCGACTCCGGCAGCATCAGCATCGGCGGTCAGAAGATCGCCGCGATGAGCCCGAAGCAGCTTTCGCTTTACAGGCGCAAGCATCTCGGCTACGTTTTCCAGTCGTATAACCTCATTCCCAACCTGACTGTGAAGGAAAACATAGAGGTCGGCGCGTACCTTGCCGATAAGCCCCTGCCGACGGACGAAATACTCAAGACCCTCGGCCTGTGGGAGCATAAGGACAAGGTGCCGTCGCAGCTGTCCGGCGGCCAGCAGCAGCGCACGGCCATAGGCCGGGCGATAATCAAAAACCCCGACATCCTGCTGTGTGACGAGCCGACGGGTGCGCTCGACTATAAGACCTCGAAGGAGATCCTCGATCTAATCGAGCGCGTTAATAAAAAGTACGGCAACACCGTTATCCTCGTCACACATAATGACGCGATAAAGCGCATGGCCGACCGTGTCATCCGCCTGCGCGACGGTGCTATCCGCTCGGACGAGATAAACACCGAAAAGCTCGGCGCGATGATGCTCGACTGGTAAGGGGGCAATGCCGTGAAAAATCCGCTCAGGCGCCGTCTGCCGCGCGAGCTGCGGCAGGATATCGGCAAATACATAGCCCTGTTTCTGTTTCTGACGCTGACGGTCGGCATGGTGTCCGGCTTCATCGTCGCTGCCGGGAGCATGAAAACGGCCTATAACGAGAGCTTCGAGAAATACAGCATCGAAAGCGGACATTTTATCCTTGAGGATAAGCTCCCGGAAGAGACGAAGGCGAAGCTTGAGAATGACGCCGATGTTTCCGTATACGAGCTGCTTTATAAGGAAATCACGCTTGATAACGAGAACACCGTGCGCATCTATAAAAACCGCGCGGAGGTCAACAAGACCTGCCTCATGGACGGCGCTTTGCCCGAAAACGCCGGAGAGATCGCGGCCGACAGACTGTATCTTGAAAATAACTCCCTCGGCATCGGCGATGAGCTGGCAGGGCTGAAAATATCGGGGACGGTCGCTCTTTCCGACTACTCGGCGCTGTTTAAAAACAACACCGACATGATGCTCGACGCGAACAAATTCTGCGTCGCCGTCGTATCGCCCGAGACCTTTGACGGGATAAACGAAAATCTGCACTGTTGCTACGCCTGGCTCAATAACGACGAGGCGCTTACCGATGAGCAGTGCCGTGACAAGGCAGACGACATTGCCGATATCCTCTCAGAGAGCTGCGAAATAAGCGACATCGTCCGCCGCGCGGACAACCAGGCGATCATATTCACCGGCGACGATATCGGAAGCGACAAGGCCATGATGACGACGCTTTTGTATGTTGTCATCGTCATTTTGGGCTTTGTGTTCGCCATAACGACGCGCAGCACCATCGAGCAGGAGTCCGGCACCGTCGGAACGCTGCTTGCCTCGGGCTATACGAGAGGCGAGCTTATCCGCCACTATATGGCCATGCCCATAATCGTTACGCTGATTGCTGCGGTCATCGGCAATGTCCTCGGCTATACCGCCGTTAAGAACTACTGTGCGGGCCTGTATTACCACAGCTACTCGCTGCCGACATATGTGACGCTCTGGAACTCTGAAGCCTTTATCAAAACGACGCTCGTGCCCTGCGTGCTCATATCCGTCACCATTTACGTCGTTCTTTGGCGTATGATGCGTCTGCCGGTGCAGAGCTTCCTGCGCCACGAGCTCAGAACGCGCAGAAAGCAGTATGTTCCGACCCTGCGCACGGGAAGCATAATCGAACGCTTCCGCAAGAGAGTCATCCTGCAAAACCGCAGTGCATACATAACGCTGTTTATCGGCATCCTCTTTGCAAATGTTCTTTTGATGTTCGGCCTTATAATGCCGCCGATACTGGATAACTTCAGGGAAGAAGCGCTCTCGACGCGCCTTTCCGATTATCAGTATCTGCTCAAGGTGCCGACGCTGACGGAGAATGAGGCCGCCGAGCCCTTCTGCATTACCTCGCTTAACACCGATTCCGACGAGGAGATAAGCGTTTACGGTGTGCTCCATGCCTCGAAATACGCGGACTTTTCGTATCTGCCGTCTGAAAAAGGCAGCGTCCTCGTCTCCGAGGGCATCATGGAAAAGTTCGGCCTTAAGCGCGGAGACGAGATAACGCTGCACGAAAAGTACGGTGATAAGAGCTACACCTTCACAGTTTACGATTCCGCGCCCTACGCTGCGGGACTTGCCGTTTTCATGAGCAAGGTAAACTTTAACGAGACCTTCGATATCGAGTCGGGGTTCTTTAACGGCTATTTCTCGAACGAAAAGCTCAGCGATCTCGATCCCGAGGCTGTTTCGAGTGTCATAACAGAGCACGACCTGACCGTCGTTTCCGATCAGCTGGATGACTCGATGGGGCGCATGTTCCCGCTTATCGGCGGCTTCTCGCTGGCGCTGTATATGCTTTTAGTGTACCTGCTGTCGAAAATGGTCATCGAGAAAAACGCGCAGAGCATATCCATGCTCAAGATACTCGGCTACACAGGGCGCGAGATAAGTTCGCTCTATAACTCGGCGACGGCTATCGCAGTCGGAGTGTCGCTCATTGTGACGATCCCTCTGAGCGGCATCGTCATGAAGGAACTTTACTATTACTTCATGAACCGGATGAGCGGCTGGCTCACGTTCTGCATAGCGCCGTGGATATGGCCCGCGATGCTCGGCCTCGGCGCTGCGACATACTTTGTTGTGCATGTGATACAGACAAAGCGCCTCGGTAGGATACCCCTCGCGCAGGCGCTGAAGAATATGGAATAATTAAAATTTTTATACGGAGGTTATTTTATGCAATACGTAATTTTCGCTGTTATTCTCATCGTTTTTGCGGTCCTTGTCATAAAGGCGTACTCGAAAAAGCTGGCCTCCGGCTGCTGCGGCGGCGGAGATGCGGAGAAAAAGGTCAAGGTCGGGGATAAGAACAAGTCTCATTATCCCTACGCTGCGACTCTCACTGTTGACGGTATGATGTGTTCCGCCTGCGAGACGCGCGTGGAGAATACCCTCAACGTCATTGACGGCGTGTGGGCGAAGGCAAATTCGTCCGCCGGCAAGGTTGAAGTCCTCATGAAAACCCCGGTCGACGAGGATGTCTTCCGCAAGGCCGTGAACGATCTCGGCGTATACACTCTTATGAAAGCTGAATACCGCGATGCAAAGCAGAACTAAGACCTATTCCGGTGCCGACGGAAGCTACAGCGTCACAAGCTACGACGTTTTCCCCGGCATCGAGCTCATCTACAACGACATAAGCCTCTATGAGCACGATATCCAGCCCGAGGAGGAGACCCTTTTGGAGATCCACCACTGCCGCTCCGGGCGAATGGAGTGCCGCATAGGCTCGGACTTTTTCTACCTCGCGCCGGGCGATCTGTCCATAAGCCTGTCCGACGGCGCAATATCGCACTCGAGCTTCCCGACGGGTTCCTACGAGGGCGTGACGATACGCATAAACGGCAAGGACGCGCCGCGCTGCCTTTCCTGCTTCCTTGCGGACGTTAACGTCCAGCCCGACGCCCTGCGTGAAAAATTCTGCGCACAGGGACAGTGCTTCGTCGCGCGCTCATCGGCGTCCATCGAGCACATTTTCTCCGAGCTCTACAGCGTGCCGGAGAGCATACGCAAGGGCTATTTCAAGGTGAAGATCCTGGAGCTACTGCTGTTTTTGAGCGCAATGGAGCTTGACAGCTCCGCGCTTGCCGAACGCAGGATATCCAACACCCAGGTCGAGCTTGCAAAGCACGTCGGCGCGTACCTTTCGGCAAATATGGACAGGCGCATAACGCTTGAGGAGCTGTCGAATACCTTTCATTTGTCACAGACAGCGCTCAAGTCCTGCTTCCGCGCGGTCTACGGCGAAAGTGTTTATTCCTACATCCGCACGCAGAAAATGCAGTGTGCCGCGGCGGATCTCAGGCGCTCGGAGATGAGCATCATGGAGATCGCCGGACGCTACGGCTACGATAACGGCAGCAAATTCGCCAAGGCTTTCCGCGACACTGTCGGCATGAGTCCGACGGAATACCGAAATGCAGGGTAGACACACTATATAGTTTGTGATATATTTGAGTTGAGTAGCTGTTTGCTCAACTCAATTATATATATTTAAAAGGAGTAGATAACTATGAAATTCCACATTGAAGACACCACGAAGATGTTCGGCTACGGCCTTCTGTTCGGCACTGCCGGCATCAAGATCCTCAGAAGCCGCGACGCAAAGACCCTGTACACCCATGTCACCGCAGCCGTTCTGCGCGCAAAGGATTCCGTCATGCAGACAGCCGACGATATCCGCTGCGATTGCCAGGACATCTACGCAGGAGCAAAGAACATAAACGAGTGCCGCGCCCGGGAAGAGGCGGCCGCAGTCATTGAAAACGTCGAGGCAGAGTAATGAAATGCAGAATTCTCAGCGAAATTGACGGCAGAATGCGCGTGCGTCTTATGACGCCGCGCATGACCCTTAAGCAGGCCGACATTGTTGAGGAGTATCTCAGCGCACTTCCCGGCGTAAAGAAAGTCAATGTTTACGATCGCAACTGCGATGTGGTCGTAGAGTACACGGATCGCGCGGCGGTCATATCCGCGCTGGCGAGCTTTTCATACGATACCTGCGGCATAACAGATCCCAAGCCCACGGGCAGGGCGCTCAACCGCGAATATCAGGACAAGCTTGCCGGCGTTATCATGCGCCGCCTTCTCAAAAAGGCCTTCCTGCCTGCGCCGTGGCGTGCGGCGATCTGCGTCGTGAAGAGCACGAAGTATTTCGCTCACGGTGTGCAGTCGCTCTGGCACCGCCGGCTCGACGTTGCAGTTTTGGATGCGACGGCCATAACCGTTTCCGTCCTGCGCGGCGATACCAACACCGCGTCGTCTATCATGTTCATGCTCAAGATCGGTGATATCCTCGAGGAGTGGACGCATAAAAAGTCCGTTGCCGACCTTGCGCGCACGATGAGTCTGAATGTCGATAAGGTTTGGGTAAAAACCGGAGAGACGGAGGAGCTTAAGAATATCTCCGACGTCAATGTCGGCGACGAGGTCATCGTCCGCATGGGCAGCATGATCCCTCTCGACGGAAAGCTCGTCTCGGGCTCGGCGGCAGTCAACCAGGCATCGATGACCGGCGAGAGCATGCCCGTTCGCAAGGAGATAGGCAGCTATGTCTATGCCGGAACGGTCGTTGAGGAGGGCGAGTGCGTCATCAGGGTCGAAAAGAGCCTCGGCTCCGGCCGTTATGACAGGATAGTCCACATGATCGAGGATTCGGAAAAGCTCAAGAGCGACACCGAGTCGCAGGCGTACCACCTTGCTGACAGACTCGTTCCATACAGTCTCGGTGCAACGCTGCTGACCTGGCTCATAACACGCAATCCGACCAAGGCGCTTGCCATACTCATGGTCGATTTCTCTTGCGCTTTAAAGCTTTCCATGCCCATCGCGGTGCTCTCTGCCATGCGCGAGAGCGGCGCAAACGGCATATCGGTAAAGGGCGGCAAGTTCCTTGAAGCCATCGCCCGGGCCGACACCGTCGTTTTCGACAAGACCGGTACACTTACCCACGCAAGCCCTGAGGTCGCGGATATCGTTACCTTCGGCGAGAATGAGAAGAATGAGATGCTCTGCCTCGCGGCATGCCTCGAGGAGCACTATCCGCACTCGATTGCAAACGCCGTTGTGAAAGAGGCACAGCGCCGCAAGCTAAACCATGAGGAGCGCCATTCCAAGGTCGAATACGTCGTTGCCCACGGCATACAAAGCACTGTCGACGGCAAAAAGGTCGTCCTCGGCAGTCACCACTTCGTGTTTGAGGACGAAGGCTGCGTTATACCCGCGGGCGAGGAGGATAAGTTCGATACTCTGCCAACGCAGTATTCGCACCTGTATCTTGCGATAAGCGGCGTTTTGGCCGCGGTTATCTGCATAGAGGATCCTCTGCGTGCCGAGGTGCGCGGAGTTATGGACTCCCTGCGCAAGCTGGGCCTTGATAAGCTCGTCATGATGACGGGCGACAGCGAGCGCACGGCCAAGGCCGTTGCCGAGCACGCGGGCGTTGATGAGTATTATGCCGAGGTGCTGCCCGAGGATAAGGCGGCGTTTATCCGCTCAGAGCATGAAAAGGGCCGCAAGGTCATTATGATAGGCGACGGCGTGAACGATTCTCCCGCCCTCAGCGAGGCCGACGCGGGCATCGCAATGAGCGACGGCGCTGCCATAGCGCGCGAGATCGCCGACGTCACCATCTGCTCGGACGATCTTGAGAGCCTTGTCACCCTCAAGCGCATAGCCGACGGCCTGATGGCGCGCATCCACGCAAACTATCGCTTCATAATCTCCTTCAACACCGGACTCATCATTCTCGGCGTTGCGGGAGTTCTTCCGCCCTCGACCTCCGCGCTGCTGCACAATGTGTCGACGCTCGGTATCGGCTTACGTAGTATGAAAAACTTACTGCCGTAAGAAAATTTCAAATTGTCTTTTTGGAGCCTTATTCGCCCGTTTTGGAGCGGATAAGGCACCGCTTTTTATGGCATAATATCATATGAAGCAAGTGGGAATTGAAATGCCTGCTGCTTGAAAACGCAATTGATAAGGCTTGCGCTGCTGAAAAGCAGATAGAGCAGCGGGGGAGCGCGAGGGGGCAAAGGCCCCACTCGTGATCGGATTATAGCCATCAAAAATGCCCATAGGGATTTTTGACGAGCGTAGCGAGATTTTTCGTGAAGATTTATCTTCACAAAAAATGTGGTGTTAAATTTTGACGAGACACATCAAAGCGGCAGGCTTTGATGTGAGGAGGAAAAATGAGCGATGAGTTACTCGTTTCGCAGTGCGCACCTACGCTTGCGGGACTTAAAACCGCGAATATGTTTTCCGCCGAGTATGAAAGCCGCGAAGAAATGACGGCCGAGCTCCGGCGGCTAAACGCCGTGCTCGTTCCCAGGGGGCTGCGCATTCTGCCGATGCGGTACATGAAAAGCCGCGTGCTCCTGTATCTCTATCGCCCCGACGCGCTGCGGCGCGACCTTCAAAACAGCGATGCCCGGGAGATCCTGCGCAACTGCGGCTATGAGACCTGCTGCCGCGCGGAAAGCTGCCTGAGCTGCCTTATCGGCAAGATGCGGAATAACGCCGATTTCCCGCACGAGGTCGGCCTGTTCCTCGGCTATCCGCCCGAGGATGTGCGCGGCTTCATGGAAAACCGCGCCGCGGGCTTCAAGCTCATCGGCTGCTGGAAGGTCTACGGCGACGTGGACGCGGCAAGGGAAAAATTCAAAAGCTTCGAGAGCTGCACTCGCCGCAGTCGCGGCAAGGCTCTCGATGAGATCATACAGTGAAAGGACGATTTTTAAAATGAAAAAAGCAGTGGTTTATTGGAGCGGCACCGGCAACACCGAGGCAATGGCAAAGGCAGTCGCAGAGGCGGCCGGCGCAGAGCTTTTCACCGCATCCGAGTTCTCCGGTGCAAAGGCCGACGAGTTCGATTCCATCGCGTTCGGCTGCCCGGCAATGGGTGCAGAGGCGCTTGAGGAGACCGAATTCGAGCCCATGTTCGAGGGAGTAAAGGGTCATCTCGCGGGCAAGAAGGTAGCTCTGTTCGGCTCCTACGGCTGGGGCGACGGCGACTGGATGCAGATCTGGGAGGATGACTGCCGCGCAGCCGGCGTAAACCTCGTACACGAGAGCGTCATCTGCAACGGTGAGCCCGACGGTCAGGCACTTGCAAAGTGCAAGGCGCTCGGCGCAGCACTCTGATAAAAAGCAGTGAGAATATAATCAAACAATAAACAGCGGACTTGTCCGCTGTTTTTTATATTCTCAAACTGCAATTGATGTCCGATTTTCTTAATATTCTTTAATTATATGTTAACAATTGCTTCACCGAAAAAAATGTGCGCGTGATATAATCAAATTATACATTTGTATAGTTTCGGAGGGCTGGAGAATGAACGAGCTGAAGAAATTTTCATTTGCGCAGACGGTGACGCCCGACCTGTGCGGCAAGGCGCCGAAAATGCAGCCGCCGGCGGCATTTACGCTGTTTCAGAACGCTGCCGGCCTGCACGCCGAGGTCATCGGCAACGGCACGGCGGCGCTTGCAGAGCGTGATTGCTATTGGGTCGCGACGCATTCGAGGATAGATTTTTACGATGACGCGCAGCTTATGGATGAGCTCACCGTGTCGACATGGGTAAACCCCGCAAAGCCAAACGCCGTGCGCGGCTACCGCGGCTACGACATCTTTGCCGGCGATAAGCGCATCGCCGAGGGACTGACCGAGTGGGTAGTATTAAACCGCGAGACGGGCTTTGTCCGCTTTTCCGAGTTCGGCTTCCCCGAGGGCTTTGATTTTCAGGACTATGTCGCCTGCGAGGGCAAGCTCCGGCGCTTCCGCGATGAGTTTTCCGATGAAGACGAGGTCTACACCTTCGTTGTGCGCACCTCGAGCATAGATATCGGCCGCCATATGAACAATGTCGCCTATGTCCGCGCCTTCCTCGATTGCTTTTCTGCCGACGAGGTCGCGTCCATGCCCGTCAAAACCATGGAGGCGCGATACATAACCGCCTGCATGGAGGGCGAGGAGCTTAAGATATACAAAAAACAGACCGAGGACGGCTATGTGCTCGGCGCGCGCCGCTCCGACGGCAAATGCGCCGCCTTCCTCGGAATAACGCTGAAATAAGCATTAAAAAATCCCGTCCGTTGGACGGGATTTTTTGACTTTTTTAATGTGCAGCCGCGGTACTCGGAGCTTCTGCGCGGTGATAGCACAGATAGTGGCCGAGGATGCACAGCGGCACGGCGGCAATAACGTCGAGCACCGAGTGCTGCTTCATGAATACGGTCGATGCGCAGATGAGCAGCGCCGCGATGACCACGAAAAATTTAAACGACGGCTTTTGCAGCCTGCGGCAGTCGAGCAGGCCGAACATCGCGGCCACCGAACCGAGGACGTGAATCGACGGGCAGACGTTCGTGTTCGTGTCGAAGTTATAAAACCAGCCGATAAATCTTGTCAGCGCATTGTCGCGCGGGAAGACTTCCGGCCGCAGCTCCTGACAGGTCGGGAACAGCAGGTAAATGACCATCGTGATCGTGTAGGTGCAGATGATAAAGTGCATCATTTTCTTAAATGCCGGAACGTCGAAGAAAAACGTGTATACCAGCGTGCCGATCAGGTACACGAACCAAAACAGGTAGGGGATGAGGAACCACTCGCAGAACGGTATGGTGTCGTCAAACGCGCAGTGCATGACGTAATACGAGCTGACATTGTAAAACCGCTCGACAAACGAGAACATCATGCCGAACAGCGGCCAGAATATCAGCAGCTTCACATGCCGAAACTCATCCGTATTAATTTTGCTTAATCTGAAATCCCTATAATCCATTTTTTGAGGCGCTTCAGCGCCGCTCCTTTTTTCAATAGCGCCTTTGCGCTTCTCATATACGTTTATGTTGGTGCCCGGTTCGCGCCTGCCGACGAAACCGCTTTTTGCAGCGCACTACGGTAGTGCACCATTGCCTTCCCCTTGAGGGGAAGGTGTCACCGTAGGTGACGGATGAGGTGTGATTCAATCCGTGCGGCGCAGCCGCACACCTATAGCTATCCGCTATCGACTAATATACTAAGCTGATCGCCTGCGGGCAGTTTTCAAAGCTTATCTCACTGTGCGCGCCGCCGTTTTCGCCGTCGAAGGTCCATGTCGCCGGCTCGTCAAAGACAAAGCGCGCGCGGTGTGTGTGCTTTATGATTATGTACTCGCTGCTCAGATCGTGGCTGAGCACCTTCGCCGCGAGCGCTGCGAATGCTGCCGCATTCGGGAGCTTTTTTACCAGCACCAGCTCGTGCAGCCCGTCGCCGAGGCCGATCTCCTCACGCGGCAGGTCGATGAATCCGGCCACAGAGTAGGAGTTAGACATGCTGCCGTAGAGGAATTCGCCGTCAAGCACGCCATCGTCATATTCGACGGTGACATGGCGGCTTTTGAGCGTTGAGAGGCTCTTCATTGCGCCGAGGAGGTATGCCGCCTCGCCGAGCTGCTTTTTTGCCTCCTGCGGCGTCGCATAGCTGACCTCCGTGAACGCGCCGAAGGCTGCGACGTAATTGAAATATCCGCCGCTGCGCCGCCCCTCGTCAAAAGCATGGGGAGTGCCGCCGATAAAGCGCTGTGCACCGGCGAGAATGTCGTTTTTCGGAAGCCCAATGGTGCGTGCGACGTCGTTTGCCGTGCCGATGGGGATATAGCCCACCTTTGGACGTTCGGAAAGCGGCATGAGCCCGGCTATCGCCTCGGCGAGCGTACCGTCGCCGCCGAGTACCACAAGGTACGGAAACGCACCGGCGTACTGCGTGGCAAGCTCCGTCGCGTGTCCGCGGCACTCAGTGAAATACATCGTCACTGCGTAGCCCGCGTCCGACAGCAGCTTCAAAGCATCCGGCAGAGCGCGCCTGAAGCCGCCCTTTCCGGCGGCGGGGTTTATTATCATCATAAGCGGAGTTTTCATAAATGCACCTTCGATTGACAAGGACACACACGCCTGTCAGCGTCCCTTTTCGGCGCTTTCCGACTTTTTCTCTTTGATGGGCGTCAGCCCATCTTCATCGAAGAAAGCCGAAAATCACTCTAAAATTGCCTGCTGACAGGTGCTTCGCGGTTTTGACCGAGCTCAAATGTGGATAGACAAGGCAAAGTCCGCAGCGCATACTTTGTGTATACGCAAGGGCTTTAACGCCGCATGGGCGCATTTGAACCTGCCAAAACCGTATGTGCTCTTGTCAATCGAAGGTGTATCCTTAACACTCAGTTTATCATAGTTTATCAATTTTATCACAAAACTCTCCCGTTTTCAACTTCTGATATTTGTTGAAATAATACGCTGTGTATGGTATTGTATTGTTGTATAGGAAATATACAGGGAGAGATCAAATGAATTATGTGTTTATTGCGGCCTTTGCCGCATTTTCGGCGGTGCACCTCTACGCAAGCTGGAGGTGTGATAAGGTCCTGCGTGCGGTAACGAAGGTGTTCCTGCTGCCGACGCTTCTCGGTTGGTATCTGACGACGGCCCAGGCACCGCTTGAGATAGTCATTGCCGCGGTGGTGATGAGCTGGCTCGGCGATGTGCTGCTCATATTCGGCCCCGTGGGCTTTGCCGTCGGAGGAATGAGCTTTTTCCTTTCGCACCTGGGCTTTGCGGCGGCTTACTGCATGCATGTCGATTTTTCACTTGTGCCGGTGTGGGCCATTGTCTTTGCGGCGATCATATACATAACGGCGGTGGGCTTTGTCTTCCGCGGCCTCGTCGGGAACGTGAAGCCGAAGAGCCTGTACGTCGGCATGATGGGTTATCTTGTCGTAAATGCAGCGATGAACTGCTTTGCGCTGTTCCAGCTGATCACGCTGCCTTGCTTTGCCACGGTCATCATGTATGCGGGCGCCGTGAGCTTCTTTGTGTCAGATTCCATACTGTTCTATGTCCGTTTCCGCAAGGGCAGGCCGTTCAAAACACATTTCGGCGTCATGCTGACATATCTTTTGGCGGAGTTTCTCATCGTCGCGGGCTTTGTCCTCCTGGCGGCGTAAAAAATCCGGAGCTCAGCTCCGGATTTTTTATATTCTATTTACTTACCGTGTGCGTCAGGAGGTAATCGGTCAGTTTATGGCAGTAGCTCGGCTGCATATGGATACCGTCGGGGGAGGCGTCATCGGGAAGCGCGCCGTTTACGGCAAGCGCCTCAAAGCCGTTTACGTAATAAACCTGCTTATCCGTGCACATGCCCTGAATGCGCTCATTGAACATCTGCACCCTGTCGTTATTGAGCATATCCGAGCTCTTCGCGGCCTTTGCGCCGACGGGTAGGATGCTTATGATGTATATGTCGGCCTCGGGGTGCGTTTCGCGCAGGAGATCGACGATGTTTCCGTAGTATTCGATGAATTTATCAAGGTTATACCAGCCTAGCTCGTTTATGCCGAGCATAACGTAGACCTTGCCGTATTTGAGATCGTTGCGTAGCGCGTCGGCAACGGTCACCGTGCCGGACTCTGTCTCGATATAGGGCTTTGTGAACACATCCGCGACGTTCAGACCGACATGCGAGAAATTCGAGGCGTATTCGAAGTCGGCATAGTTCATTATGCCCTCCATGCGCGAATCGCCCACAAAGGCAGCGTCATTGAACCAGGAATTATCCTTTGCCTCGGCCTCCGGAACGGGCTTTGAATAGTCATAGCTCGGCGTCGGAGTCGGCGTCGGTTCGACGGCGGCGGAATCGTAATATGCCTTTGCCTCGGTTTCGACGGCCTCTGCGTCATTCAGGAGCTCTTTTACCTTGCTTTCTATCGCAGTGGGGTCCTGTGCCACTATCATCACGGCATAGTCGCCCTGCGTGAATATGACGGCATTCTTGAGCATCTCAACGCTCTCGGGGCTGTACAGCTCAAAGGTCTGACGCTGCATTTCGCGCCTACCCTCCAGTGCGTCGGTCAGCGTCTTCATATCAGTGCCCTTAGCTGCGACGAGAACGCTTATCTCATCCGATTTTGCGGCCGAGGAGTACACTATCGCATAGTCGCGCACGGCGCTCGTCTCGATGCCGTAGAAGTAGTAAAATTTGTTTTTAAGACTCTGATCGTCCGAGCCGCACAGTGTGTCGGCATTTTCGGGCTTTGCCGAGTTGAGCGTTGCCGCGATAAGGTCTTTTGCTGAAACGTCTGCCGTTTTCCCCTCGTCGTTATTGCACGCGCAGACTGAAAGCATGCAAAGCACGGCGAGCAGCAGTGCTGTAATTTTCCTCATGGTTGCCCCCTGATTTTTTCGCTATATTGACAGGATATCAATCTGTGCCCTTTAAGTCAACATAATTCTGCGAAAATATTAGGAAATTTTCTCACGTAATTTTAATACCCGATTTGTGCACTTTTTCCGGAAGAAAAAGGAAACACTATATCTTGTGTTCCTGCTTCAGCAGGGCATACAAGTCATCACGATTCTCGGGGGTGATGATGTATAATTCGCAGTCCGGATGACGGCGGATATCCCGCAGAAAGCCGGTGTTCTGCGCCTTCACGGAGGCGAGAACATCGTAGCGGCCGGAGAGTATCTTCATGACGGCAGCTTTAAAGCGCTCCTCGTGTTCCTCAAGCGTTCCGAGCTCGTCGAGAACGACGAGGCTGCCCTCGGGTATGTTCTCTAATATGGGCGCGGCGATGCTGCTCATGTATTCGGGGTGCCTCTCGTAATTTTCGCCGAGGATGCGCATGATGACCTGCGCATCCTCGATCCTTTCGGGCGGGGAGGAGATATCGTAAAGATAGACGTTTGAAACGCCTCTTTCATCCTCGGGCATGCGCACGGTTATGTATCCGCACGCCTTTCGCCCCATGTCGGAAACGAGCCGCCGTATGAGCGTGGATTTGCCGGAATTTATGTCTCCGCAAAGCAGAATTTTCATTTTGTGTGCTCCTGTCGCATAATCACTTGTAAATATCAAAATTTTGTTGTATATTTATCAATAGAATTATAAAACTCCCGTTTTCAATTGTCAAAGGAAAGGAAGATATATCATGGCAGAAAAAATAAACATCGGAGATCTTATGACCGAAAGCTATTCGGACAAGACTCTTAAAGCGTACTCCGGGATGATGGCAGACCCCGAGAACGTTTTCGGACTGGGCTCGGCAGCCGCGGGCTCTTCAATGTGTGCTGCGTCCATGGCGCTGCGCGCACTGCGCATCACTGCGTCCGAAGAGGCCGATATGCTGCACGCCGAGCAGGATATGGAGAAGCTGCGCGTTTATTTCCTGCACCTTATAGATGAGGAAAACAAGGCCAAAAAGCCGCTTGAGAAGCTTTTAAAGCAGGAAAATGCCGACGATGCCGAGCTCGAGGCTGCTTACCGCACGGCCTGCTGCATCATTGATGAGATATTCTACATGTCCATCCGCGTTATCGAGACCATCGAGCCAATAGCCGATAAAATAGTCCCTGCAGGAGCGCCGTTTGCCTCGGCTGCTGTTCACTTTGCCAAGTGCGGCATGGACTCCGTGCGCATCCTCAAGGCCGTATATTCGACGAAGATGAATGAACCAGTGTTTGCCCACACCACAAAGCGCGAGCCCGAGATCGCCATAGAAAATAACCGTGAGCTTTTCGACGGACTTATAGCCAAGTTCGAGGCGGAAATAGTTTGAAAGAATAAACTTTATCGGAAACGAACGACAAAAAACCTCCGTTCATTTGAACGGAGGTTTTCTGATGCTTAAAATTACTTGCCGATGTGGAAGGCATTGCCGTCCTTGTCCTGGAAGTACTGGTTTGCGTAGTTGTCCTGGATGCAGTGAACGACCTTGGTGAGGATGTCGCAGGTCGGGGTGGGGATGCCGAGCTCCTTGCCGTACTCAGCGATCTTGCCGTTGAGAACGTCGATCTCGGTCTGACGCTGATGGAACAGTGCGTCCTGGCACATGGAGGGGTAGTAGTCGCCGATATTGGTGACGATGTCGGCATGATCGTGAGCGATGAACTCGTCTGCGTTCATGGGAACGCCCTTTGCGGTAGCGACAGCGCAGGTCTCGCGGATAACGCCGTGGAACAGCTGCTGGCCCCAGGGATCAGCCTCGACCTCACCGATCTTCAGACGCAGAACTGCGCAGACGGTGTTAACGGTCGCGTTGACGCAGACCTTTTTCCAAATGAACTTGTAGATGTTGTTGTCGGTGCCCGGCTCGCCGTCGCGCCAGTATGCGTCGCAGCCGCCCTCGCGGTAGCACTTGAGCATCTCTGCGCATGCAGCGTCGTTGAGCTCGCTTCTTACGGCGCCGCCGAAGTTCATCTGAACGCCGCCGGCAGGAGTGGATACGCAGTGGCCGGGCTCGGGCAGTGCGGTGCCGAGAACGCCGGAGCCGATGATGCAGCGCTCTTTCGGGAAGACCTTGAAGAGGTTGTCATCGTTGCCGAGGCCGTTTATGAGGGAAACAGCGACGGTGGTGTCGCCGACTACGGGCAGAGAGTCCTGAATGGCCTGCTCGAGCTGAGTTGCCTTGGTCATGTAGATGATTACATCGACCTTGCCCTCGGCCTCTGCGGCTGCTGCGGAGCTGGTGTAGGTGCGGAAGCCCTTGAGCTGATAATTATAATCGGTGTAAGCGCCGTTCTCTTCCTGATGGATGGTGAAGTGCATGCCGTCCTCGGCGACCTTCTTCATGTGAGCCTCATAGCGGTCGATGAGGATCATGTCTGCGCCGCCCTTCTTCAGGTAAGAAGCAAAAACGCTGCCTGCTGCGCCGGAACCATACATTGCAATTTTCATTTTTTTCGTCTCCTTATAAAATAAAAATTAGATATAAACTTATTGTTTGCAATACTGCATATCGTAGTTTTGCTGTATTGTCTGAATCATAAGCGTCAGCGCCCCGTTGACGGGGGTGGGGATACCGAGGAGCTTGCCGTAGCGCACGATAGCGCCGTTTAAAAGCTCTACCTCGGTTTGACGCCGGTGGATGAGCACATCCTGTGCCATGGAGGGGTAATATTTCGCAAAGCCGTCCTGAAGCCTCGGGAGCTCCGCGAGCATCTCGTCCCAAAGGTCAACGCCCGTGAGCGCCTTGGCTACCGCGCAGCCCTCCGCCCATACGCTTTTAATGAGCTGTCTGCCCGTCTCACAGTCGAGCAAGGGGCCGACCTTGAGCCGCGTGAGCGCCGAGAGCGTGTTGTAGCCGCTGTTGGATATCGCCTTCTTCCAAACGAAGGGGCGGATATCCTTTTCAAAGCTCGTCAGGCAGCCGCCGTCGCAGAAGCACTTTTCGAGCGCCTTGCCGGCCTTTTCGGAAATCGGATCGTTTTCCGCCGCGCCGAAGCGCATGATGATGCCGCTTTCGGGCTTTGAAACGCATTTGCCCGGCTCGGGCAGCTCGGTGCCTATCGTGCCGAAGCCATAGAGTATTCTGTCCGCCGGGACGTATTTTTTAAGCACATCGTCGTTGCCGATGCCGTTCTGCAGGGAAACGACGACCGTTTCCTTGCCGATGCAGGGCATGACGGAGGGCATTACGTCGTCGGTCTGCGTGGCCTTGACCATGAGGATGACCATGTCCATGAGGCCGATATCCTCGGCGGAGGCGGCGGTGTGAAAGCCGCTGAGGACCTCTTCGCCCGAGGGGCTTACGAAGGTCATGCCGCATTCGGCGACCTTGTCCATGTGTGCCTTGTAGCGGTCGACGAGCCAGAGCTCCGCGCCGCCCTTATTGAGATATGAAGCAAAAACGCTGCCGGCCGCGCCGGAGCCGATCATAGCAATTTTCATGTTGAAGTTCCTTGTCAAACACCACCGGAAAACCGGTGGTGTTTGAGAGTAGTTTTATTCGAGCTCTGCCTTCTTCTCTGCCGAGAGCTTCTTGACCTTGGGGATGCCCCAGATCAGGACGGGCAGGAAGATAACGAGGATGGCGTAGTAGCCGTCGTAGCCGTAAGCGTACTTGATGATGTTGCCGAGGCCGAGCAGGGAGATCGCGAAGCAGATGGCGATGACGATAACGCCGACGATAACGCCGCGAACCTTCTCGTTCTTGATGGTGTTGGGCATGCAGTAGCCCTGGAAGCGCTGGATCATGGTGAATACGAGGGTGACGCTGGTGGATACGAATGCGCTGAACAGCAGGACGCTGAAGATCGCCATCAGCCACTTGATGCCGACGAGGGTCAGAACGGTCTGGTTGGGGATGCCGCTCGCTGCGGTGGTGAAGCCTGCAACGCCGCCGTCCTGGAGTGCCTTGAGCAGCGGATACCAGCGGGCGAGCATTGCGGTCGATGCAGCCAGTGCAAGGCCGTTCATGAGCCAGCCGAGGATGTTTGCGCGCTTTACGCCCTTGAGGGTCAGACCCTCGCTCGCGGCGATCATTGCGGGGATGGATACGCACTGGAATGCAGCGTAGACAAATACGCCGCGCCAAATGGCCTGGCCGACATTGTCGACATGAACCGCTGCCTCAAGGCCGTTCTCGGCCAGGAGCTGTGCGCTGATAGTGTCGAAGTCTGCGGCAAAGCCTGCGATGACGACAACTGCGGTGGAAATAAGAATTGCGATGGAAAGAACGGTGGAAGCTGCGACAACGAGCTTAACGCCGAAGATGCTCAGTACGATGAGGACCGCAACGATGATGAGGTTGAAGAGAAGCTTGTTTGCGGTCACGGAATAGTCAACGCCGAAGAAGTTTGCGAGAACTTCGCCTGCGCCTGCGACTGCGGCCGCGACGGCTGCGAGCAGGATGACGATGTAGAATATCTCAAAGAAGACCTCCATCCAGGGCTTCGGATAAAGAGCTGCGAAGGTATCTTTGTAGTTTGTAAATCCGCTGAGCTTTGCAAACTTCATGACGGTGTACATCACGAGTGCGAGTATGCCCATTGCGAGAAGGGGAAGAACAGCGGCCCAAATGCCGTACTGCGAGAAATAGCTGACTACCTGGTTACCGGAGGCGAAGCCACCGCCTACGTGGGTGCCGAACCACACGGAACCGACCGTAAATGCGGCCGCCCATGTGCCCTTGGCTGCTTTGTTGTTCATGATTTGACTCTCCTTTTTTTCTAAGTCTCTTCTATTTTGGTCTAACATTTCCTTCTTCGCGCGGCGGCTCCTCAACCGCGGGGCAAAGCTACGGAAAAATGTTCTGACTCGTGCACGTTTTGTTAAAACAAAAACAAAGTCCCTGCCGATCCGAAGGAACAGTTCGCAAAAACAATTCCTTGGTCAACAGGGCTTCACCGGAGAGAAAAATCTTTCCGCGGAAGACAAACGGGCTGCTTCTTGCCCGTTGAATTCCGTCGGGGGAGTCCCTGCGGAATTGTCTTACGCATTATAGGATTAAGTTAAGGTTTCTTTCAAAACGCAAGCATATTTTACATTCGAGTTTACAATGCGTCAATATTTGAGCCGATAAATTTAATAAAAATCGACTGTCAAAAATTCAACAAATATGCAATTTTCACTGATTTCACTAAAACAGATAAAAAACGTTCAAAAAAAATTAAAAATTAATTCATATAAATGAAATAGTCAAAAATTTTAAATTTTTTGCATGAACGAAGAAAAAGCGTGGTAAATAATTGTTCTGAGCAAAAAAACGTACAGTTTCAAGGATTTGCGGCGTTTAAACATGATTTCCGAGCATCAATATGTGCAGTTTCATATGCCGGCGCAAAATGACACCGCTAAATAATTGAC
>CAVGIU010000001.1:12493-14270 GCA_963629425.1 Oscillospiraceae bacterium | reverse complement strand
ATGTATGGCTTCATGGTATAAAAGTCTATAGACCAATATAAAACCGAAGAAGATACACATTTAAAATTAAAACAGGGGGAAACAACATGGCAAACAGACCTAATATCCTTGCGCTGGCAACCAAGATAAGTCTTGAAAGCCTGACCTACACCGGCATCACCTATAAGGATCCCGAGTACCGGATACTCGCTCCCATCGTTGACGACGATATGTGCGCGATTATGATGCGCATGCGTTTGGAGAATGACTTTTCAGTCGAGGATCTGGCAAAGAAGGCGAAGAAAAGCGTCGAGTTTACGCAGGAACAGTGCGATAAGCTCGTAAAAGCCGGAGTCATCCGTGTTCGCTATCACGGCGAAAATCCTTTTTACTACTATCCTATTTGGGTTCCCGGCATCATGGAGGGCATCCTCGGCAACCGCGAGCAGTGCGAGAAATATCCCGACCTCGGCGTCTGCTTTGAGGAGTACACACGCATCCGCGTCGGCATGCTCGCTCCTGTCCTCGGCAAAGGCGTTAACTTCATGCGCGTAATGCCCGTTATGAGCGCTATCGAGAACAACACTCACGCAGCGTCATACGACGAGCTGAGCACCATCATCGAAAACGCAACCGCCATCTCTGTCGGCCCGTGCTCCTGCCGCCGTTCGCGCCGCCTCATGGGCGAGGGCTGCGGACATCTGGAAGAGGATATGTGCATGTATATCAATGACAATGCCATCAACTTCTCCAAAAACGGCGAGCACCGCCTCATCAGCAAGGAAGAGGCCTATGAGATACTCAAGCGTGCCGAGGATAACGGCCTTGTCCACGACGTAAACCAGGCTCCCGGCTTTGACGATGTCACCGCCATCTGCAACTGCTGCGGCTGCTCCTGCTACGCGCTGCGCATAACGGAAATGTTCCGCGCTCCCGAGGGCGTGAGCTCGAACTTCATCGCAAAGGTCGATAAGGACAAGTGCGTCGCCTGCGGCCAGTGCGTCGAAAACTGCCAGCCCAACGCCGTTCGCCTCGGTCAGAAGCTGTGCACCACCGATCCGCATATCTCCGACGCATATCAGTCGGATAAGGAAGTGCCCTGGGATAAGAAGAGCTATAACGTCGATTACCGCACCACCCGCACCGACGTTATGGAATCCGGCACCGCGCCCTGCAAGGCACAGTGCCCGGCTCACGTTCCCGTTCAGGGCTACATAAAGCTCGCCTCTCAGGGCCGCTACACAGAGGCTCTTGAGCTCATAAAGAAGGAAAATCCCTTCCCGGCAGTCTGCGGCCGCATCTGCAACAAGGCCTGCGAGGATGCCTGCACCCGCGGCGATATCGACGCTCCTATCGCCATCGACGATATAAAGAAGTTCATCGCCGAGAAGGATCTCGAGGCAAAGCACCGCTTCGTTCCCAAAATGGTCAATCAGCTCGGCAGACCCTATGAGGAGAAGATCGCGGTCATCGGCGCGGGTCCTGCCGGCCTGAGCTGCGCGTACTATCTCGCCGTCAAGGGATACCCCGTAACCGTATATGAAAAAGAAAAGGCGCTCGGCGGCATGCTCACCATGGGCATCCCCTCCTTCCGCCTCGAAAAAGACGTTATCAAGGCCGAGATCGAGGTTCTCAAGGAGCTGGGCGTAAAGTTCAAGACCGGCGTTGAAGTCGGAAAGGACATCTCGCTCGATAAGCTGCGCGAGCAGGGCTTCAAGGCCTTCTATCTCGCGGTCGGCGCGTCCAAGGGCGCAAAGGTCGGCTGCCCGGGTGACGAGCTGCCCGGCGTGTTCACCGG
>CAVGIU010000001.1:0-12483 GCA_963629425.1 Oscillospiraceae bacterium | reverse complement strand
GTGCGCGAGGTAAACCTCGGCGAGAAGCCCGCCATCGGCAAGAACGTCGCCGTCATCGGCGGCGGCAATGTCGCCATCGACGTTGCGCGCGCGGCAGTCCGCCTCGGCGCGAAGACCACCGTCGTCTACCGCCGCGACCGTGACGCTATGCCTGCTGCCGACGATGAGGTCGAAGAGGCCATCGAAGAGGGCGTGAAGTTCATGTTCCTGGCCGCACCGGTCGAGATCGGCGGCGAGGGCAAGGCCGAGACTCTCAAGGTCGAGACCATGGAGCTCAAGGCCGGAAAACCCGTCGGTACCGGCAAGTTCGAGACGCTGAGTGTCTCTGCGGTCATCTCCGCCATCGGTCAGAAGATCGACCTCGGCGGTATGCAGTGCATCGATACCGGCGCAAAGGGCGAGGTCAAGGTTTCTATGCCCAGCTATCAGACCAGCGTTCCCGACGTATTCGCGGGCGGCGACGTCGTCACCGGACCGAAGTTTGCCATCGATGCTATCGCGGCAGGCAAGGAGGGCGCTGTCTCCATCCACCGCTATGTACATCCCGGCCAGTCGCAGGTCATCGGCCGCGACAGACGCGATTATAAGGCTATGAACACCGCAACCGCAGGCATCTCCGTCGCGGGCTTCGACACTGCCCCCAGGCAGAAGGCAGCCGCGGGCTCTGCCAAGGAAGCAAAGAAGACCTTCAAGGATTTGCGCGGCACCCTCACCGAGGAGCAGATGAAGATCGAGACCTCCCGCTGCCTCGGCTGCGGCGCGGCCGTCGTCGACGAGAGCCTCTGCGTGGGCTGCGGCATCTGCACCACCAAGTGCAAGTTCGACGCGATCCACCTCGAGAAGGTCACCGACTATGTCGGCGCACCGTACTTCAAGGCGCTGCTCGGCGCGGTAGGAAACGCTCCCGCTGCGGTCGCGAAGCTCGCCACCAAGAAGATCGCAAGAAAGTAAAGGAGCCGCACCATGCATGAGATAGGCGTCGTCCGCTCGGTGGTCAAGACCGTCACGGACTTTGCCAAAGAGAATAATATCGCGGAGGTGGCCGAGATCGTTCTGGATATCGGCGAGCTGTCGCTGGTCATTCCGAAGTATGTTGAGGATATCTATCCCGTCGTGGTCGAGGATACGTTCCTGAAGGACACGAAGCTCATCATAAACGTCATCCCCGGCATGGCCGAGTGCGATGAGTGCAATGAGCTCTTTAACGTCATCGAGCACGAGGGCTATTGCCCGAACTGCGGCAGCTTTGAAAAAACCATACTTTCGGGCAGGGATTTCCTCATCCGCGAGATCCATATACCCGAGGACTGAAATTTTGACCCCCATGGTTTCCATGGGGGTCTCAGCTTGTCAAAAAAGTTCGAAATAAACTTTTTTGACTGCGCCAATGCCGCCGGCCATTTTGAAGCGTTCAAAATGGCGCTTCGCAAAAAGCCTTGATTCAAGGCTTTTTATGTGGCGGCAAATCAAATTCGAGGCGGGTCTTACCCCCTCGAGCTCCCCCGCTACTCTGTTGCTTGACCTGGCAGCATAGGTTCTTTGACAGTCTGTGACCCCCATGGTTTCCATGGGGGTCTTTTCGGAGGCGCACGGACGCACCTACCGATATGCGTATTGCGGCAGCCCGGTATCGAAAGTGCCGAAAAAACCTGTCTTGTGCCGCCCACATTGGCTCCTCCTGCGTAAGGGGAGCTGTCAGCGAAGCTGACTGAGGGGTCGCTCTACGCAGTTGTTGTTCTGATTTGGTGCAAATACATTCGCACCCTTGCCTTCCCCTTGAGGGGAAGGTGCCGCCAACGGCGGCGGATGAGGTGAAACAAAAAAGAGAGAGCAGATTTAGGTCTGCACTCTCTTTTTTAGTGGAGCATTTACATTGTGCCGATACATATATTGCGGTATCCCGACCGGAAAGTGCGCAGAAAACAGCATCCAACGGAAAGGATGCGACAAATTTTGCACTAATATAGCACAATTTCGCGTTACGCGAAACATTATGGTTTCGTCGGCATTTTCAACACCGGGCACCGGCAAATTTGCTCCGCACCGACATCGTGCAAAACATCACGGTTTCCACCGGAGTTTCGATACCGGGCACCTGTAATTTATGTATAGGTACAGCCTTGGTGCGCCTCTAAAACTATCGGGCGTAGCGGTTTATGAACTCGGCGCGGGTCTTGGAGTACATGATCTTCTGACTGCTGTACAGGCCGAAGTAGCCCGAGAGCATGTAGGATATGCCGCAGGCGAGTGCGAAGTACAGCAGCTCACCCGAGCCGAACAGCTCTACCGAGAGAATGATCGATGCGATCGGGCAGTTGACCGCACCGCAGAAGACAGCGATCAGTGCGATGGCGGCGGCAAACTGCGACGATATGCCCAGCAGAGGCCCAACGGTACAGCCGAGCGCCGCGCCGATGAACATCGTAGGCACGATCTCGCCGCCCTTGAATCCGAAGCCGATGGTCACGGCAGTGAAAATTATCTTCCACAGAAATCCCCAGGTCGGAGCCTTGCCCTCGCCGAGGGCGGAGGCAATGATGTCCGTGCCGATGCCGTTATAGCTCTCGTTTCCGACGATGAGCGTAAGCGCAATGACGATAATGCCGCCGATAAATGCACGAAGATAGATGTTTTTGACCTTTTTGGCCGCAAATTGCTCCGTTTTGTGCATCGCAATGCAAAACGCGATGCTCACGAGCGCGCAGACCACAGCGAGCAGGCACACGCGCAGCAAAAGACCGATCTCCAGCGGCGACAGCGCGACAGAGTAGCGCATCGGCGCGATACCGAACAGCAATGACACGCCGTAGGCCGTCACCGACGCGACAAGGCAGGGGATGAGCCCCGAGTAGTACAGTATGCCGACCGAGATAACCTCGAGCGCGAATATGGTCGCGGTCAGCGGTGTTCCGAACAGCGCCGCGAACACCGCACTCATGCCGCACAGCGTCACAAGGCGCATATCCTTATCGTCAAGCTTCAAAAGCCGCCCGACGCGGTAGCCGATGCCGCCGCCGATCTGAAGCGCCGCGCCCTCGCGCCCGGCCGAGCCGCCGAACAGGTGCGTGAGCGCAGTCGCGGCAAAGATGACCGGCACGAGCAGTATGGGAACTTTGTCTCCGTCGTGGATCGAGTCGATGATGTTGTTTGTGCCCTCGCCCTCGGTCTTGCTGACGCGGTAGATAAACGCGATGGCAAGGCCGCCGACAGGCAGCAGAAATACGAGCCACCGGTGCTGCGCCCTGAAGCCCGTGACAAAATCGACCGTCAGGTGGAACGCGGAGCCTACAAGGCCGCACACGAGCCCCGTCACGACCGACAGGAGCACCCAACGGTAAAATGTTCTGAAATATTTTCCGACGCGTATAGCGTCGCTCTTAAACTTCTCCATCTCTTTAATAGCGAATTTACGCTGTACCCATACATATATTACAGATGCCCGGTTCGGAGCATCTGTATAAACCGTAACGTCTTGAACTACTTAAAATTGTGCTGATTTGGTGCAAAACTGACCCGTTCCGCACATGAGGCGGTGTAACACCGCAGTGCGCTGCAAAGCCGGTTTTGTCAGCATTTTCGGCACCGGGCTACAGCAATAAATATATCCGCAGCAGCGTCCGTGCGCCTCTGAAAATAGCTATCTGTTCTTCTTCCTATGCTCCTGGATGCGCTCAAAAGCGGACTTATATTCCACCTGTCGCAGGCGCGGAAAGGCGTTGAGCAGGTGGCGGTGGACAAAGTTGCGCTCCTCTAGCAGCGCCCTGAGCTTTTCGCGAAGCTCGGCGGCATCCTCCTGAGCGCCCTCGCGGCGCGCCCTGAGCCTTTCACGGAGCTTGGCGGCATCCTCCTGGGCACCCTCTCGGCGTTCCTGCACCTTGATCGTGCCTCCCGTCAGCTCGTCGCCGATGCCGTAAGACACCTTTTCCAGCGCCTTTGCGACCTCGTCTATGGCGTGCATGTGCGCGTCGAGCTTGAGCGCGTTCACGCCGGTGATGCCGAGATCGGCAAGCAGCATGGCCGACAGCAGACCCATCAGCACATTGCCGTGCGTGTGCGGTATCGACTGAATGAGGCTGACGAGCTTCATCGCCATCGGGTGGAATATATACAGGATGCAGATGCAGCCCACGCCCCACAGCAGCGAAAACTTCAGGCACACATAGCCGCCGATGTTGAATGCGTTGTCGGTGTAGTCCCACAGACGTGTATGCATGAACTTTTCCGATGCCCAGCCGACGATCAGCTCGAACACCGAGCATATGATGACGCTGCCTGTGTACACCAAAAATACGTTGTCCTTTATCGGTGTCAGCGCCCAAACCACCGCGACAAGGCCATAGCCATAGATCGGGCAAATGGGGCCGATCAGAAAGCCGCGGTTAATGAATATGCCCTTGTTGGCTGCGTGGAATATTACCTCAACGCACCAGCCGGCAAAGCCGTAAATGAAAAATAGCCACAACGCTTCCGTAAAACTCATTTTTTTAATAGCGAATTAACGCTTCTCCTTTTTCAGAGGCGCTTTAGCGCCTTACTTAATACGTTTGCTGCGGTAGCCCGGTGTCGAAAGTGCTGACAAAGCGGGCTTTGCATCGCACTGCGGTGTTACACCGCTTCATGCGCGGAACGGGTCGGTTTTGCACTAAATCAGCACAATTTTGCGGGTTGCGAAACACACCGGTTTCCACCGATGTTCCGAACCGGGCACCTGTAATCACCGTATCCGTTGCTGCGTCCGTTCGCCTCTATAACTCCTCTGTGAAGCCTATTCGGTCAAGCTCGCCGTCTTTGTCCCAAAGGAAATCGAGCTTAAGCTCTTTGCCCGCTTTGATCCGCTCGAGGTTTTCGACGTGCTTTGAGAGCATGGGCAGCGTTACGCTTCCCAGGATCGCAGCCGCGCGCCGGTCGCCGCGCTCAATGCCGTGGTAAATGGGGTAAAATATCGCGCCGGTGATCGGCACGAGACAGAGATAGCGCGTTGCCAGCAGCAGAATAGATTCGAGAAACAGCGTGGCGAGGAAATCATTGACGCCAAAGGCCAGTATCACGCCGCCGAGGCAGGCGAGCCCCTTGCCGCCGCGAAAATGCATCAGCGCGGGGTACATATGCCCGAGAATGCAGGCGGCTCCCGCGGCCTCGCCGGCAAATTTGCTCTGCGCGAAAAGCTTGCGCGCAAGTCCGACGCTCACCGCGGCCTTGCTGATATCGAAGCACATGACGAAGGCTCCTGCCTTTTTGCCCTCGAGTATCATAAGATTTGTGGCGCCTGCGTTGCCGGAGCCCTTTTTTCGTATGTCGTAGCCTCTGCGCAGACCTATGACATAGGCCGGATTTATGTTGCCGATGGCGTAGCCCATGCCGGCGGCCCCGAGCGCGGCGGATAATGCCTTGTTTATCTTCATTGCTTTGTCTCCGTCAGTTCAGTATTTCAAAAAGCTCCTGTGCGCTGTTCGCTATCGGGCATCCGAAAGGCTCAAGCGTTTCTCTGCCGCGAAAACCCCAGGACACGAGCACAAGATCGCAGTTTGCGTTTACGGCTGTCTGTCCGTCTACGTCCGAGTCACCGACGTAGACCGCATCATCTACCGTGCAGCCGAGACTGCGCACCGTTTCAAGCACGCTGTCCGGCGCGGGCTTTTTCCGAACATTTTCGCGCTCGCCGACAACGCTGTCAAACGTGCCGGGGAAATAGTGCTCGATGAGCGCCTTGGCGGGCCCGTCAGCCTTGTTCGAGACCACACCGAGCTTAGAGCCTTGCGCTTTGAGCTGCATGAGCAGCTCTGGTATGCCGGGGTACGGACAAGTCAGATTCATGCAGTTAGCGGCATAATGACGCACAAACGCCGCAAAAACACGGTCGGTCAGCGCAGGTGCGTCGAGACTGCGCGTGGGAAGTTCCTCGCTTTCAAGTGCAAAATTCGTCGACGCGTGCAGATCCTCAAGCGTATACAGCAGAGTTCCGTCCAGGTCAAAAATCACAAGCTTTTTCATAGCCTCTCCTCCGCTCCTGATTTTAATACAGCGGCACAAAAAATTCAAGTTTCTTTGCCATATTGATTGACCGCTGCGCGAATAAATGATAAAATTATTCGTCAAAAGAAGGGGGTGTCATCAAATGGAGGATAAAACGATCCTTGAGGAGCTGCTTGAACGCTCGCCGGATGAGCGGATGCACAAGCGGAAAATGGATAAAGCGTACCATCTCATGGGCATGGGTATGTGCGACGAGGCCGATGCTCTGTTTGACGAGATCCTGGCCGAGGAGCCGTATAACCGAGACGCACTGACGGGCAAGAAACTCATCGAGCGGCAGAAAGCGGTCGAGAGCCGTATGGACAGCCTGACAGCCCGAGCAAGGGCGGCACTTCCCCCGGCGCAGCAGGCAGAGGAGCACGCTTCTCAGGCCGAACCGGAGGAGGAAATGCCCGAACGCGAGCCGAGATTTGCTTTTCTGCGCTCGAAAAAGGTCAAAACCGTGCTCGTAGCCGTCTTTGCGCTGCTGGTCGCGGCCGCCGCCGCGTTTGTCATCACCGATGGCTTCAGTGCGGACGAGACTGCCGAGGCGACCTCAGGCTATGTTTACGAAACCGATATGCAGCACAAAATTGTGCTTTATTAGTGCAAAAAATCAAAGCGGGAGTTCAGATGAAAATCTGAGCTCCCGTGAGACTGTCAAAAATCCTGTGCTGCAGGGAAAAACCATCCGCGCAGCGGGGGAGTTCGAGGGGGCAAGGCCCGCCTCGAGTTAGATAAACCGCCGTTGAAATCCTTGAGAATTCAAGGATTTCGGTAAAAGCATTTTGAATACATTCAAAATGCTCGGCGGAAAAGTGCAGTCAAAAAAGTTCCTCGCGGGACTTTTTTGACAAGCTGGCGGGAGTTCAGATTTTCATCTGAGCTCCCGTTTTTTTTGCCCTCGGGTCGTGTCAGTCCGTTATCGAAGCAGTGGTCGACGAGGATATGACGTCGATATCCTGACCGCTGTACTGACCTTTATAGTTCCAGTCGACGCTTATTGTTACACTGCCCTTTTCAACGGTTGTCGAGTAGCTGTAAATAAGCGTATCCGTCTGCGCAGAAGGCGACTCGACGGAGAACGAGTGCGTCATGCCGCTTGCCGCTGCGCCGTTTACGCTTATGCCGATAGCGCGCTGCCCGATCTGCATCGTGTACGAGCGAGCATACACTGAAAGAGTGAGCTTAACGCTGCCGTCGGACTGCTCGGCGGCCGTCCACACCGTATGGGTGTTCAGGCCGACACCGGTCGAGGAGTCAAATGCGCCGGAACCGATGACCGTACCGCTCGGCTGCTCGGGCGTGGGCGCGGGTGTCTCGGTCACGTCGGGCGTGGGCATGGTTTCGGTGGGCGCGGGCGTTTCCGTCGGGATGACGAACAGCGTCTCGCGCGGAACATTAGTCGTGACGTCGGGCGTGGGGCTTGCTTCGGGCTCATCACCGCTGCCTATGCCGCCGGTCAGCCACATGATGACTATCGCGAGAATGAGCAGCACGACGATGAACGCCGCAAAAATGTATGCAGTCTGTTTTTTCATAGCTTTCTCCTCAAAGTTTAATCTTCACTTCGCCGCTGTGCACCGTGCGGTGCTCGCCGTTCGGCATGCGAAGTACCAGACCATAGTCGGCGCTTATATTTTCCGCGACGGCTTCAAAATCACCGTCGGGCGATGTTACTGTTATCTGCCGGTCGAGAATAATGCAGCGGCGCTTGTATTCGGCGTGGCACACACTCGGGCCTTCGAGCCACGCTGAGTACAGGGAGCACAGCTCTGCGATGATGGCGGCGATGAGCTTGCCGCGCTCGAACACAAAGCCCGTCTGCGTGTACAGCGAGCCCGCCGTTTCGCGCAGCTCCTCGGGGAAATCCTCGGCTTTCGTCGTGACGTTCAGGCCGATACCGAGCACGGCGTAGTCGACCATGCCGTCCCTGACCGAGCTTTCGCACAGTATGCCGCAGATCTTCCTGCCGCGCAGGTACAGATCGTTTATCCATTTAATCCCCGGCGTGCGGCCGCACACCTTTTCCACCGCGCGGCACACCGCAACAGCGGCAACCGCAGTAAGACCCGACGCGCAATCGACTCCGCAGTCTTTCGGTCTCAAAAGTATTGACATATATATGCCGCAGCCGGGTGCGGACGCGAAGCTGCGTCCCATTCTGCCGCGTCCGGCGGTCTGCGCATCGGCAATGACAACCGTGCCCTCCGCCGCCCCCTCGGATGCGAGCTTCTTTAAATAGTTATTCGTCGAATCAAGGCTTTCAAAAGCCTGAACCTTTATCTCCATTTTTCAATAGCGAATTAACGCTTCTCCTATACGTTTATTGCGGTAGCCCGGTTCGAAACATCGGCATAAACCGCAGTGTTTCGCGCACAGTGAAATTGTGCTGATTTGGTGCAAAAGTTTCAGCTGTGCCCATTGGCTCCCCTGCGCAAGGGGAGCTGTCGACGCAGTCGACTGAGGGGTCGCGGTACGCAGTTGATGTTCTGATTTGGTGCAAAAGTTTTGCCTGCATCATTGCCTTCCCATTGAGGGGGAGGTGCCGCCAACGGCGGCGGATGAGGTGTTTTAGAGGCGCTTTTACATTGTGCCGATACATCTATTGCGCCAGCCCGACCGGGGAGTGCCGGCAAAACCACAGCAAACGGAACGGGCAAGATAAGTTCCCTACACCGGTGCGGCGCAAGATCAGCACCGCACTTATGGGAAGCGACAGCCTCCCGGTTTCGTCGGCAGTTCCGAACCGGGTTCACGTAATTACCGGATCCGTAGCTGCGTCCGTTCGCCACTAAAACTAATTTTTGAGGCTTTGCAGAGGGGCGGGGATGCGGCCGCCGCGGGCTATAAAATCGGCGCTCTGCGCCCTGTGCACCGGCATGACGGGAGCCGAGCCGAGAAGTCCGCCCATCTCGACCACGTCGCCGACATCCTTGCCCTCAACGGGAATGATGCGAACGGCGGTGGTCTTGCTGTTTACCATGCCTATGGCCGCCTCGTCGGCGATAATGGCCGATATTGTCTCGGCGCTCGTGTCGCCGGGAACGGCGATCATGTCAAGGCCTACCGAGCACACACAGGTCATCGCCTCGAGCTTGTCTATCGTCAGCGTGCCGCACTCGGCCGCCGCGATCATGCCCTCGTCCTCGGACACGGGGATGAACGCGCCCGACAGTCCGCCGACGTGGCCGGAAGCCATGATGCCGCCCTTTTTGACCGCGTCATTTAAAAGCGCGAGCGCGGCGGTCGTGCCGTGCGTTCCGCAGGTCTCGAGCCCCATCTCCTCAAGGATGCGCGCGACGCTGTCGCCCACGGCGGGGGTCGGCGCAAGCGAGAGGTCGACGATGCCGAAGGGCACGCTGAGCCTTTCCGATGCCTCGGCAGCGACCATCTGCCCCATGCGCGTTATCCGGAACGCGGTCTTTTTTATCGTCTCGGCGACAACATCAAACGGCGCGCCCTTGCATTTTTGCAGCGCGTGGTACACAACGCCCGGGCCGGACACGCCGACGTTTATTACGCTGTCGGCCTCGCCCACGCCGTGGAATGCTCCGGCCATGAAGGGATTATCCTCGACGGCGTTGCAGAACACGACGAGCTTTGCGCAGCCGAGCCCGTCGGTATCGCGCGTAAGGTGCGCGGTTTCTTTTATTATGCGTCCCATTTTGGCGACGGCATCCATGTTGATACCGGCGCGTGTCGAGCCGACGTTCACGCTCGAGCAGACGAGATCGGTCTGCGCCATCGCCTGCGGTATCGCGCGCAGCAGGAGCTCGTCGCCCTTTGCAAAGCCCTTGTGCACCAGCGCCGAGTAGCCGCCGATGAAGTTCACGCCGCAGGTCTTTGCCGCGCGGTCGAGCGTCAGCGCGAAGGGCACATAGTCCTCGGTTTCGCAGCTTCCCGCGACAAGCGCTATGGGCGTGACGGAAATGCGCTTGTTGACGATGGGTATGCCGAACTCGCTCTCGATATCCTCGCCGGTTTTTACGAGCTTTTCGGCGCGGCGGCAGATCTTGTCGTATATTTTTTCGCAGCAGCGTCCGGGATCCTCGCTCACGCAGTCGAGCAGCGATATGCCCATGGTGATCGTGCGGATATCGAGATGCTGCTTGTCGATCATATCTATGGTGTCAAAAATGTTGTTAAGGCTCAGCATGGCGTCACCTCACAGCTTGTGCATCGCGTCAAAAATATCCTCGCGCTGGATGCGGATGGACAGACCGCGCGCCTCGCCGTAGGTTTTCAGCACGCTTTGCAGGCTTGCAAAGGGCTCGTCGCACTGCGCAAGGTCGACAACCATCATCATCGTGAAGTAGCCCTCCATGATGGTTTGGCTGATATCCAGAACATTTATGCCGTAGTCTGCCAATGTGTTGCAAACGCCCGCGATTATGCCGACCTGATCCTTGCCGACAACCGTAACTATAGCTTTCATATTTTTTGCTCCTGTGCCGCGATATTTGTGTTAATTAAATTATTATATCCGATTGACGCGCCGTTTTCAACCGTTTAGAGACGAATCGAGGCTACTTCAGCTGCATTTGTGATGAAAAAAGAGCTCAGATGTATGAGAAGCCAAGTGAAATTTGAAAGCAAAAGGGTACCATGAAAACCATCGTTTAACATTGCTCATATAGTTTTCTTCCCGTCCTTTGGACGCATTCCAATACTTCCTGACGGTTTCATAATATTCCAAATGGTGTTCTCGCATATTCATTATAACCGATATTTTGAATTCCGCACTATATTTCTTGTTCTTTCGCACTGCTTTTCCTTTGCTTTTGCCCATAATAATATGCACCTCCAAAAGTGTCTGTCTTTTGGGGTGCATATCATTTTCAAGTCACGATATGGGCTTGAAGTCGGCCTTCTGCTCGCGCTGCCGGCGGTCGAAATCCTCGGCTTGCTTCATATACGGCAGCATATGGTCGCGCACGAGCTCCGGCCACATGAGAAAATAGGTGCCGAAGGGATTTACGACGGCGTGGCGCTTGTTGTCAACGAGCATCTGGAAATAATCCATGGGCCTTAAGCACACGCAGTCGCACTGATCCTTAAGCTTGCCGAACTCGTCGGGGTCGGTGAAAATGGGGATGAACACCTGATTGTTCACGGTGAGTGTGATGAAATTGAGCATCGTGGAGGATGCGCTGTTTTTCTGTACGGCGAAGTACATCGGCGTTTTGGCAAGCTGTTCGAGCAGCATCGACAGCGACTGCTGATCCTTGCCCTGCGACTTACTGTAGTTTTCGATGAGCTTCTTTATCCCCATTCGGGATATCTGATCTATCTGCTGCCGGCTGAGTTCGGAATTGGACATTTATTTTTACCTCGTAAGTTTTTTTCTTTATCATACCACACATCGCAAGCCTTGTCCATCAAACAAAATTTGCGCAATGGCAAGGCGCTTGCATTGACAAATCATGCAATTTTGCTACTATCAAGAATGCCGAAATCGGAAGCGGCCTCGAGCTTTCGTTCTCGGATACTCCACTTTTGCTCAAGGAGAATTGCATGGACATAAATATCAAAGTTAAAGACAAGATCGCTGTCGGCGACGGAACGCTCATCGTCTGCGGCAACAGCGACTATATCGTTAATTTCGAGCTCGACGCCGAGTGGGAGGCCTACGACAAAAAGACCCTGCGCATAGGCTACCGCAACGGCAAATATAAAGATGTCGATTTTAACGGCGCAAGCTGCGCATTGCCTGTTATCAAAAAGCGCCCGTGGATAAACATAGGCCTCTATGCCGGACAGCTGCACACCTCGACCCCGGCGGTGTTCCGCTGCGCCGAGTGCATAACCGACAGGGACGACGAACCCATCGACAAGCCGGAGCCCTCGCCCTACAAGGTGCTGACGATCATCCTCGGCGACAGGGTCGAGCGCTATGAATACACGGGTCTGAGCGACAAGACCATCGAAGTAAAGGACGGAAGCGAGGTGAGCTACTGATGGCAAAAAAGCTATATGAGGAAACTGACGTTCAGGCTGTCGCGACGGCAATACGCCTTAAAAACGGCGAGAGCACGAGCTATAAGCTCTCTGAAATGGCCTCGGCGATAGAGGGGCTCAAAACGGGAGAAAACTTTATTCAGACGGAGGTGCCCGACTGTATAAAGGCTGCGGCGCTCGAGGTCGCGAAAAAGGTCAGGGCAGTCCAAACGACGGACAGCATAACCTTTATCGCCGCGTCCGACGCGCATCAGCTCGACGCCGATGAATACATCGTAAGCGGCAATAAGCACGCCTTCATGGCCATGAAGGCGCTCGGCTACATTCTGCCGAGCATCGACTTCTGCTGTTTTCTCGGCGACTACACCGTCGACACCGGCACGACCACGCTTGCTGAGGGCAGACAGCATTTTGCCGAGATGAACGCCGGATTAAAGGAGGGCTTTGCCGACATCCCGCAGTTCAGAACTCCCGGTGAGCGCGACGGACTTAAAAGCTCATGGCTGCACA